>CAYZVH010000082.1:0-13522 GCA_964481755.1 uncultured Bacteroides sp.
CCTAACCTCGAGATGCTGAAGCAGATTATCGAGGATGAGGGTATCGTCTGTCCTATCAGCGGTAGCAAGAACTGGACAGACGTTCGCCAGTTCAATCTCATGTTCTCTACCCAGATGGGAGCAGCCAGCGATGCTTCCAGCACCGTATATCTCCGTCCGGAGACAGCCCAGGGTATCTTCGTGGATTACCTCAGCGTGCAGAAGACAGGTCGCATGAAATTGCCTTTCGGTATCTGCCAGATAGGTAAGGCTTTCCGCAACGAGGTGGTGGCTCGTCAGTTCGTTTTCCGTATGCGTGAGTTCGAGCAGATGGAGATGCAGTTCTTCTGCCAGCCAGGCACGGAGATGAAATGGTTCGAGTACTGGAAGAAGGTGCGCCGTGCATGGCATGAGGCACTGGGCATGGGTACTGAGAACTATCGTTTCCACGACCACGAGAAGCTGGCTCACTATGCCAACGCCGCTACCGACATCGAGTTCCTGATGCCGTTCGGCTTCAAGGAGGTAGAGGGTATCCACTCGCGTACCAACTTCGACTTGAGCCAACACGAGAAGTTCTCTGGCAAGAGCATCAAATACTTCGATCCCGAGCTGAACGAGTCCTACACTCCGTTCGTTATCGAGACCTCCATCGGTGTGGACCGCATGTTCCTCAGCGTGATGTGCGCCTCGTACTGCGAGGAGAAGTTGGACAACGGCGAGACTCGTGTGGTGCTGAAGTTGCCTGCAGCCTTGGCTCCGGTGAAGTTGGCCGTGATGCCGCTGGTGAAGAAGGACGGACTTCCCGAGAAGGCTCGCGAGATTATCGACGATCTGAAGTTCCACTTCAACTGCCAGTACGACGAGAAAGACTCCATCGGCAAACGTTACCGCCGTCAGGATGCCATCGGCACACCTTACTGCGTGACTGTGGACCATCAGACCTTGGAGGACAACTGCGTCACCTTGCGTAACCGCGACACGATGGAGCAGGAGCGCGTGGCCATAGCAGACCTGAACTCCATCATCGCCGACAAGGTGAGCATCACCAGTCTGCTGAAGACCTTGATTTAACAAGAACGACAATGATGAAAAGAAACGTATTTTACGTAATGTGCTCTTTTGTCGCCGCGCTGTTCCTCATGACGGCGTGCGACGAAACGAGTGAAGAGAATGAGTATGATAACTGGGAGGTAAGGAACAAGGCATACCTCGACTCTATCGCCAATGTGGCACAGACCAATGCTTCGGGCGACTGGAAAATGCTGAAGTCCTATACCTTGCCTTCTGACCAGGCCGGTAGCTCCTTGTTGGCGAAAGACCCGCTGGACTATGTCTTCGTGAAGGTACTGAAGAGTGGAACCGGCGCGACACCGCTCTACAACGATACCGTTCGGGTGCACTACCGCGGTAGCTACATCAACGGCACGGTGTTCGACCAGTCGTACAAGGGAACCTTGGACCTCAACACGGCCATGCCCTCGAAGTTCCAGACCTCGGCGCTCATCAACGGCTGGACCACTGCTCTACAGCAGATGAAGGAGGGCGACAGCTGGATGGTCTACATCCCTTGGTCGTTGGCTTACGGCCCGGGAACCATGGCCAGCTCCAGTAGTTCGATACTCGAATACAGTATGCTGGTGTTCTGTCTCGACCTGGTGAAGGTCTATCCGTCCGATCAATACAACAGCAGCAACCCTGTCCCCGAGTGGCGATAAACGTTGTAGCATAGATAAAAAGAAATCCCCGGTTGTTTGAATGTCAACCGGGGATTTCTTTTTAGTTAGTTGAGTATTGCGTACCGACCTTTGCGGTTACTTGATGTTACCTACTTTAATAAGGTATTCGGCAATCTGCACGGCGTTCAGTGCGGCGCCCTTCTTGATCTGGTCGCCCGACAGCCAGAATGCCAAGCCATGGTCGTTGGCCAGGTCTTTGCGAACACGTCCTACGTAGACACAATCCTTACCGGCTGTGTAGAGAGGCATCGGGTAGGGCAGGCCTTCCATGGTCTCCTTCGATGCGTCCGGGTTTGCCTTGGCGCCTACCAACGCAGGATTGTCTATCAGAATCACTCCTTCGGCGGCGGCGATAGCTTTCTGTGCCTCTTCCACCGAGATGGGTTTCTCTGTCTCCACCCATACGGCCTCGCTGTGGGCGCGCAGTGAAGAGATGCGTACGCAGGTTGCCGAGCAATTGGCATCCGTGTGCATAATCTTCTTCGTCTCGTTGAACATCTTCATTTCCTCCTTGGTGTATCCGTTGTCCTGGAACACGTCAATCTGAGGAATCACGTTGTAGGCCAACTGGTAGGCGAACTTGCTCACTACAGGGTCCTTCGACTCGGCCAAAGCCTTGTACTGCTCCTGCAACTCCTGCATGGCGGCAGCGCCGGCGCCACTGGCGCTTTGGTACGAAGCCACGTGTATGCTCTTGATGTGCGACAATTTCTCGATAGGTTTCAGTACCACCACCATCATGATGGTCGTGCAGTTCGGGTTGGCGATGATGCCGCGCGGGCGGTTCAGCGCGTCCTCTGCGTTGCACTCGGGTACCACCAAGGGTACGTCGTTGTCCATGCGGAAGGCGCTCGAGTTATCAATCATCACAGCACCGAAGCGTGTGATGTCCTCGGCAAACTCCTTCGATGTGCCTGCTCCGGCAGAGGTGAAAGCGATGTCCACTCCCTTGAAGTCATCGTTATGCTGCAAAAGTTTGACCTCGATCTCTTTACCACGGAACGTGTATTTTCGTCCGGCACTGCGTTGCGAACCAAACAATACTAACTCATCAATCGGGAAATTCCGTTCATCGAGCACGCGAAGGAACTCTTGTCCCACAGCTCCGCTCGCTCCAACAATTGCTACTTTCATCCTATATTCTTTTTATTGTGTTTGTAATATATGCTATTTCAGCTTGCAA
The DNA here is from genome assembly GCA_964481755.1 of uncultured Bacteroides sp. GTDB lineage: Bacteria > Bacteroidota > Bacteroidia > Bacteroidales > Bacteroidaceae > Phocaeicola_A. The sequence goes on from CAYZVH010000082.1 coordinate 2,902, forward strand.
AAGTACAATAAATAGTTCATCCACAAGAGCAAACTGCATCGAAAAATATCTTTCTTTTGATAGCTGTGCCTTTTCTGTCTCCATGTCGTACGTATTCAAACGTTTTTTGTACCTTTGCAGAAGAAAAGCATCAGCACGACGAAACAGATGGAATGGCTCAACTTTCATATAGATTTACCTGTGACCGATCCCACTTGGACCTTCTTCCTGGTTCTGGTCATCATCCTGTTCGCCCCCATGATTATGGGATGGTTGCGGATACCCCACATCGTGGGCATGATACTGGCCGGTGTGCTGGTGGGTAACCATGGTTTCAACGTGTTGGAGTACGACAGTAGTTTCGAGCTCTTCGGCAAGGTGGGCATCTACTATATAATGTTCCTTGCCGGTCTGGAGATGGACCTCGAGGGTTTCAAGAAAAACAAGGGGCGGTCATTGCTATTCGGCATCCTCACTACCTTTATCCCCGCGGTGATAGGATTCTTCGTAGGAATCTATTGGCTCAAGTTCGGGGTGTTGGCCTCGGCTCTGTTGGCCTGCATCTTTGGCTCGCACACGCTGGTCTCTTACCCCATCGTCATCCGCTACGGACTGAGCCGCCACTCGGTCGTCTCCGTCTCCATTGGCGGCACCATGTTTGCCTTGACGGTATCCCTGCTGGTGCTGGCTGCCATAGCGGGCAGTGCCAATGGCGAGCACAACACCCTTTTCTGGTGCCTGTTCGGCATCAAGTGCGCGGTCTACCTCTTCTGCCTCTTCTTCTTCGTGCAGCGCATCGCCCGTGCCTTCTTCCGTCGCTACGACGATAACGTGATGCAGTACATCTTTGTACTCGCCATTGTCTTCCTCAGTGCGGCGCTGGCAGAGCTGGCCGGGCTGGAAGGCATCTTCGGCGCGTTCTTGGCGGGACTGTTGCTCAACCGACTGGTGCCGCACGCCTCACCGCTGATGAACCGCATCGAGTTTGTGGGCAATGCCTTGTTCATTCCATACTTCTTGATAGGCGTAGGTATGCTCATCAACCTTGGGGCGTTGTTTAATGGCGGACAGACCCTCTTCGTGGTGGGCGTGATGTTGCTTGTGGCCACCAGCACCAAGTGGATAGCTGCCTTTGTCACACAGAAACTTTGCGGTATGGACGGCATGTCGCGCTGTCTGATGTTCGGACTCAGCAATGCCCATGCCGCCGGTGCCTTGGCCATGGTGATGGTGGGTACACGTATAGAACTCACGCCCGGTCAGCCCCTCATGAACGAGGATGTGCTCAACGGAGTGGTCATCATGATACTCGTGTCGTGCATACTCAGCTCGCTGGCCACCGAGAAGGCGGCGCGCAAGATGGCTGTGGCCACCGACGAAGGCGCGCAGTCCGTCTCCGAGAAGGACGAGAAGACCCTGATACTTATAGAGAACCCCGATACGGTGGAGCATCTGGTGACCATGTCGCTGATGATGCGCGACCCCAAGTCGACCAATGAACTGATAGCCCTCAACGTCACTTGCGACGGGGCAGACCGCGAGCGCAAACAAGCGGTAGGGAAGAAGTGCCTCAGCAAGGCAGCCCGCATAGCTGCCGCGGCGGACGTGCCCATGCGTACCCAAAACCGGGTGAGCAACAATGTGGCTTCGGGCGTGCTCCATACACTCACCGAGAGCGACACCTCCGACATCGTGCTGGGGCTCCATCATAAGATAGGTATCGTGGACACGTTCTTCGGCAACATCACCACCAATGTGGTGAAGGGCACCGCCCGCCAACTGATGATAGTGAAGTGCCTCATTCCGGTCAACACGCTGCGGCGCATCATCGTTGCCGTGCCCGAGAATGCCGAGTACGAGGCCGGATTCTATAAATGGGTGGAGCGACTTTGCCGCCTCGACGAGCAGCTGGGATGCCGCATCGACTTCTGGGCGAACAAGGTGACCCTGCGGCGCATCAGCGATTATGTGCGTGCCAAGCACAAAGGGGCGCGGGCGGAGTTCTCCGAGTTGGAGGCATGGGACGACTTGCTACTCCTTACCGGACGGGTCAACTACGATCATTTGTTCGTGGTAGTGGTGGCTCGGCGTGGCTCCATCTCCTACCAGTCGTCGTTCGAGCATCTGCCCGAGCAGATTATGCGCTACTTCGCTAACAACAGCCTCATGGTCATCTACCCAGACCAGTTTGGCGAGGCACAGGAACTGGTGACCTTCTCCGAGCCCCGTGGTGTGGTGGAGGGCCGCGTTTACCAGATGCTCTCGCATTGGATAGCCCAGTGGCTCAAGAAGAACGACAATTAACACTTAGAAGACAAACAAACAACCATGATAGAGATACACGGAATAACCAAAAGTTTCGGCTCGTTGCAGGTGCTCAAGGGCATCGACCTCACTATCAACAAGGAAGAGGTGGTCAGCATCGTAGGGCCGAGTGGGGCGGGCAAGACCACCCTGCTACAGATAATAGGTACACTGGACAAACCCGATGCGGGCACTCTGTGCATCGACGGTGTGGACGTGGCGAGTCTGCGGGGCAAAGCCCTGTCCGACTTCCGCAACCGCCATCTCGGTTTCGTCTTCCAGTTCCATCAATTGTTGCCGGAGTTTACCGCCATCGAGAATGTGATGATACCTGCCTTCATTGCCGGTGTGTCCGAGAAGGAGGCGCAGAAGCGGGCGAAGGAGATACTCGACTTCCTCAACTTGGCTGACCGTGCCCATCATAAGCCCAATGAACTGTCCGGTGGTGAGAAGCAGCGGGTGGCCGTAGCGCGTGCGCTCATCAACCACCCCTCTGTCATCCTGGCCGATGAACCCTCCGGCAGTCTCGACAGCCGCAACAAGGAAGAGTTGCACCGCCTCTTCTTCCACTTGCGCGACACTTTCGGGCAGACCTTCGTCATCGTCACCCACGACGAGGGGTTGGCCTCCATGACCGACCGCACCATACATCTGGTGGACGGCACCATTCAGGCTGAGGCTAGCAATCCGGCTGAGGCGAACCGCCCGGCCGTGGCTGCCAATGAACCAACAAACGAATAGTAACGATACAACGATATGCACGTAAAACTTGGAAAATATAACCAATTAAAAGTGGTGAAGAGCGTGGACTTTGGTGTCTACCTCGATGGCGACGAAGACGGAGAGATATTGCTCCCCACCCGATATGTACCCGAGAACTGCAAGCCCGGCGACCTGCTGAATGTTTTCATCTACCTCGACAACGAAGAGCGGCTGATAGCTACCACCCTCACCCCTTACGTACAGGTGGGCGAGTTCGCCTCCCTCGAAGTGGCATGGACCAACCAGTTCGGCGCCTTCCTCAACTGGGGACTGATGAAGGACCTCTTTGTCCCCTTCCGCGAGCAGAAGCTGAAGATGGTGGTGGGCCATCGCTACCTGGTCTATGTCTACATCGACGAGGAGAGCTACCGCATCATGGCCTCTGCCAAGGTGGAGCATTTCCTCTCCAAGGAGATGCCTCATTATCGCGAAGGTCAGGTGGTCGACGCTCTGGTGTGGCAACATACCGACTTGGGCTACAAGGTAATAGTGGACAACCGCTACAGCGGATTGATCTACCAGTCCGAGATATTCCAGCCGATAAAGATGGGCAATCACTTGTCCGCTTTCGTCAAGCAGGTGCGTCCCGATGGCAAGATTGACCTGGAACTACAGCGTGGTGGTCCCCGCAAGGTGGACGACTTTGCCGAATCACTCCTACATTATATAAAGTCGCACCAAGGCTTCATCCCCTTCCACGACAAGAGCGATGCCGAGGAGATATACGCTGAGTTTGAGGTCAGTAAGAAGACCTTCAAGAAGGCTGTGGGCGAGCTCTACAAGAAACATCTCATCCTGTTGGAGGAGAATGGCATCCGTCTGGCGGGTAATCCCGAATAACATTTAGGGAAATTCCTATCGACATTTAGGCTAATTCTGTCGCTCGGAGGGAAAATGTTCGCTTATCTTTGCGTCAGAACAAACATAAAACAGTACGATTATGAAACGATTGATTATTTCTTTAGTCAGCATCTTCTGCTTGACGCTGAACATGTCGGGATACACAAGGATGAGTCTTTCCGAGCTTCGCCAGAACGCACGTCTCTTGTCCGATCGTATGGCTTACGAGCTGAACCTGAGTAACGCTCAGTACCAGGATGTCTACGAGATAAACTACGACTTCATCTCCGAGGTCAATCGCGTGATGGACGGTGTGGTGTATGGTTATGAGAGCGATGTGGATTACTACTACGAGTGCCTCGACTACCGCAATGAGGACCTGAGTTACGTGCTCACCCGCTCGCAATACCTGGCTTTCGCTAACAAGGACTATTTCTATCGTCCCTTCTACACGAATGGTGGAAACCTGTTGCTGCGCATCCTCAATGTCTATTCGGACCTGACACACTTCTACTACTCCCTGCCGAACGTATACTTCACCTACTGCGGCGGTCACAACCGATCGCACTATGCAGGAGGTTACTACACGGGACGCTATCGTCAGCCGCACTACTCCGGTCCGTTGTGCAACATCCGTGGACACCACGATTACAACACGCATCGTTGGAACGATTTCCACTTCAATCCCAATAGCGACCGCAATGGTTCACGCTACGGCAATAACCACCGCCAGGAGTCCTATAACTCCAAACCGGCTAAGCCCAACAACGGCAACCGCTCGTTCCACTTCGAGACTGGTTCGCAACGTAACTCGCAGCCGGGTCGTCAGATGGACCGCGACAATGGCAACAGTCGCTCATCGTTCAGCCTCGGTGGTCGCGACAATAGTCAGTCTGGACACGGCCAGCGTCGGGAGATTCAGCAGAACAACAACACACGCAACAATAGTTTCTCCGGTCAGCGTAGCAATAGTTTCTCTGGCCAACGCGACAATGGACAGCCTAGCCAACGTGGTGACATGCAGTCGGGCCAGCGAAACAATGTGCAGTCGGGCAGTAGCAATACCCGTAATAACATAAAGGTACAGTCCGGGCACAGCCAACGCTACGAGAGCGGTGGTTCCACGCAGAGTCGCCAGAGCATGCAGACCCGCTCGTCCAACTCTAACCGTAACGAGTCCGTGAGACAGTCCTCTTCGTCGCGCAGCACTTCGGGTACGGTTCGGCAGAACGCTACCAAGCAAGGTGGTTCATCCAACAGCCGCTCACGCAGGTAATGATTGCAAGCAGTCGCAAACAAAAATATCCGCATATCCATCAGAGGACGTGCGGATATTTTTGTTTGTATTGAAGTCTGCGCGGAGCTGTCGTCTCGCTGCAGTGGACTTAAATCTCCGTCGTAGGGACCGTTATCTCGCTGCGGGGAACTTCCGTTTTATTCCCGGGGACTGTTATCTCGCAAGGGGACTTTCGTTTTGTCGCAGGAAACTGTTATCTCGCATGGAACTATTATCCCGCCGCAGAAAACTGCTATCCCGCCGCCTGAAACTTAAGTCCCCGTCGCAGCTGGCTTTTACTTCAACTCTGCCAAGGCAACCTTCATGCGGCGCATAGCCTCCACGATGTTCTCGTCGGAGGTGGCGTAGCTCATACGGATGCACTCAGGGGCACCGAAGGCGGCACCGCCTACGCAGGCCACATGGCCCACTTCCAACAGGTACATTGCTAAGTCGTTGGAGTCGTTGATTTTGCGGTCACCGGCCGACTTGCCATAGAACTGGTCGCACTTGGGGAAGAGGTAGAAGGCACCCTGCGGTACGTTTACCTCGAAGCCCGGAATCTCCTTTGCCAACTTCACTATCAGGTCGCGACGGCGCTCGAAGGCCTGACGCATCTGTTCCACAGGAGCTTGTGTACCGCGGTAAGCAGCCTCGGCAGCTTTCTGTGATACGGAGCAAGGGCCTGAGGTGTACTGTCCCTGCAGTTTGTTGCAGGCCTTGATGACCCAGTCCGGTCCGGCAGCGAAACCGATACGCCAGCCGGTCATGGCATAAGCCTTGGAAACACCATTGATGATGACAACTTGGTCCTTCACCTCAGCGAACTGTGCGATGCTCTCGTGCTTGCCAATGTAGTTGATGTGCTCGTAAATTTCATCGGCCACAACCATCACCTGCGGATGCTTTGCCAACACGGCAGCCAGTCCGGCCAGCTCCTGCTTGCTGTAAACCGATCCTGTCGGGTTAGACGGTGAGCAGAGGATGAGGGCACGTGTCTTCGGTGTGATGGCGGCCTCCAGTTGGGTAGGTGTAATCTTGAAGTCCTGGTCGATGCCTGCGCTGACGATGACGGGTGTGCCGTCGGCCAACTTCACCATCTCGGGGTAGCTTACCCAATAGGGGGCGGGCACGATTACCTCGTCGCCGGCACCTACTAAAGTCATGATGACATTGCAGACACATTGTTTCGCTCCGTTGGACACGCTAATCTGTGCTGCCGTATAGTCCACGCCATTCTCGTTTTTCAACTTGGCCACGATAGCTTCCCGCAGGGCCGGGTATCCGGGGACGGGAGAGTATTTCGAGAAGTTGTCATCGATAGCCTGCTTGGCTGCCTCTTTGATGTGGTCCGGCGTGTTGAAGTCGGGTTCGCCTACACTCAGGTTGATGACGTCCACTCCCTGTGCTTTGAGCTCGTTGCTTCTTTGCGACATGGCAAGAGTAGCCGACGGAGAGAGTCTGTTTAAACGGTCTGATAGATTGTTCATAACTTTATTCCTTTATTTCGTTGTTTGTTAAATCTTTTGTTTGAATGAGTATTGCCGCGGGGACTTAGTTGTTGAAGTGCAACGTGTGTCCCATGCGCTCCTTCTTCGTCTTCAGGTAACGCTCGTTGTACTTGTTGGGCGTGATCTCGATGGGCACGTTCTCCACTATCTTCAGTCCGTAAGCCTCCAAGCCGATGCGCTTCACCGGGTTGTTGGTGAGCAGACGCATGTTGTGCACACCCAGCTCACGCAGGATTTGTGCCCCCACGCCATAGTCGCGCTCATCGGCCAGGTGACCCAGACAGATGTTGGCGTCCACGGTGTCCATGCCGTCCTCCTGCAGTTTGTAGGCTTTCATTTTCTCCATGAGCCCGATGCCGCGTCCCTCCTGCTTCAGGTACACCAGCACGCCTTTGCCCTCTTTCTCAATCATCTGCATGGCCTTGTGCAGCTGCTCGCCGCAGTCGCAACGCAGCGACCCGAAGATGTCGCCTGTGGCGCAAGAGGAGTGTACGCGAACGAGTATCGACTCGTCCTCCTTCCACTCTCCCTTGAAGAGGGCGATGTGCTCCAGTCCGTTGGATTTCTGACGGAAGGGTATCAGGTGGAACTGTCCGTACTCGGTGGGCATGCTCACCTCCACACCTTTCTCCACCATCGACTCTTCTTTCAGTCGGTAGGCAATCATGTCGTGGATGGAGATGAGTTTCAGGTTGTGCTCGTCGGCGAAGGCGCGCAGCTGAGGGAGTCGGGCCATGGTGCCGTCCTCGTTCATGATTTCCATCAGTGCACCGGCAGGGTAGAGTCCCGCCATGCGAGCCAGGTCGATGGCTGCCTCGGTGTGTCCGGCGCGGCGGAGCACACCTTTGTCCTGTGCGTAGAGGGGATTGACGTGTCCCGGACGACCGAAGGTCTGCGGGGTCGACTGCGGGTCGGCCAGCGCGCGGATGGTGTTGGCGCGGTCGGCAGCGGACACGCCCGTGGTGCATCCGTCAATCTTGTCGACGGTGACGGTGAACGGTGTACCCAGCAGCGAGGTGTTGTCGTCCACCTGGTGAGCCAGTTCCAACTCCTTGCAACGGGAGATGGTGATGGGCGCACAGAGTACGCCACGCGCATATTTCAGCATGAAGTTTACGTCGTCGGCGGTAATCTTCTCGGCGGCGATAATCAAATCGCCCTCATTCTCACGGTCTTCATCATCGACCACGATGACGAACTTTCCTTGGCGGAAATCCTCGACAGCTTCGTCGATGGTGTTTAACTTTACCTGTCCCATATTCTTAGTCTTTATTGTTTTCGTTCTTGATTTGTTCTATGTAAGTCTCTATAGCCCGGTTGGTCTCCACAATCTGCTTCAAGTCCTTGTTCAGCCGCAGGCTAAAGCGCCACACGCGGAAGTAGAGGACGAGGCCCACGGGGAACAGTGTCCCCGCCACGATGCTCATCCATGGCGTGCTGAACGGATTCTTGTGCGCTGCGATGAAGATTATCGGGTAATCGTTGAGTGCTAGTATGATGCGGTTGTTGCGGCTGTTGGAGAGGTCCTCTATGATGGCCTCCAACTGCGTGCTGATTTCCGCCACGGTGTTGTCTGGCCGACAGTGGAAGAAGAGTCTGAAGTAGTTCGGGGCCTTGCCGAGCTGACGTTCGTTGGCGTAGGCTTGGCACGTGTCGCTCAGTTGGCGCAGTTGCTCAGCCACCATGTCGTAGTCTGGGTCGTTAATTATCACCTCTTTCTTGGTGTAGTGACGTTTGGTGCGCAAGCCCAGCAGTCGGGTGAACAGCGCCTTGTAGGCATCGATGTTGAACACCACGGAGTCGTTGTTGGACTTATAGGTGAAGAATACACCCATCGGTACCAGCACGAAGGTGCTGATCCAGGCACCGAACCAAATCTCCCACGTTCCGTCGCGCGCCATCTTCTTACCCATGGTGTCTACTATATAATATATAAGGAAGATGACGACTGACACGATGACCGGCATTCCCAGTCCGCCCTTGCGGATGATGGCTCCTAGCGGGACACCGATGAAGAGGAATATCATGCAGGCCAGCGAGAGGGCGATCTTGTTGTTCCACTCCAGTTGGTGGCGACGCAACGAGCGGTCGGAGTCCTTCATCATGGAGCCTCGGAACGTGAAGTCACTCTTCATGTTGTTCACGCGGGTGGTGGCCGACTGCAGCAGGCGCTTCTGGTCCGCCTTGCTCTTCATGCGGAAGATGCTGTCCATGTTCAGCGTCTTCTCGGCGGACTTCTCCAGGAGCAGCGAGTCGTGGTGGTTGAGCGAGGCTACCACGTTGATGCGCGTCTTGGCATCGGTGTAGTAGCTGCGGCCGATGCTGTCGAAGCGGGTGGACATGGAGTCGATGCTGTGCTTCAGCTCGTTCATGTTCTTCGACTGTGACTGCGAGCTCATGAAGCTCTCGTCCATCATGTTGAAGTTGGAGTCGAACTCTATGAGGCTATGCTTCTCGCTGAATGATTCGCGCCGGTATGGCACGTTGCGCGATTGCGCGGTCTGTTGGCGCAGGTTCTCGAACTGCTCGCCGTTGTAGAGGTGCAGTTGCAGGTGTTCCTTGTCCGCCGTCACCTCCATGCGGCCCGAGTCCGCCTGTATGATGTGTGCGTTCTCGAATCCGTCAGAGAAGTTGTATATCATCACTCCGTAGAGCATACCTGTGTCCGGGTCTTTCTTCTTCACGTAGATGTTGTAGTCGCTGATGCGGTAGAACGCTCCTTCGGGGATGTCCAGCTCCGGCGACTTCTGTTTCATGGAGAAGAGCAGTGTCCATAGTTTCGTCTGGGATTCGGGTACCGTCACATTCTGGAAATAGAACGACATGCCGCAGACGCAGCCGATGAAGATAATCAGTGGGCGCATGATGCGCATCAGTGGAATGCCGGCGGCTTTCATGGAGAGCAGCTCGAACCGTTCGCCGAAGTTGCCGAAGGTGATGAGCGAAGCCAGCAGGATGGCCAGTGGCAGCGACACGGGCACCAGTGAGAGCGCTGAGTAATAGAAGAATTGGATGAGGGTGCCGATGCTAAGTCCTTTACCTACCATATCGTCCACGTGCATCCAAAGGAACTGCATCATAAAGATGAACAGGCAGATGAAGAATGTGCCAATCAGCAAGAATACGAAACTCTTGATGATGAATATATCTAATTTCTTTATGCGAAACATGCTCTATGTTCTATCTCTTTGCAATCGAATTGCAAAGGTAGCATAAAAACCTCAATACACCTATTATTTCAAGATTTTTATGAACTTAGACTCCGCTCGTGCGGCGAAGGTCTTCTATTTGGGAGTCCCACAGGTCTCTCAGGTCCTCCTCCTCGCCCGGTTCGGCGAAGTCGGTCACCTCTATCACGTAGTCGTTGGTGAGCTCGTTGGCGGAGATCTTGATCTCGAAGTAGGCCTTGGGGTCTTCCTCGTCCAACCAATGGAAGCGGATGAACGACCCTGCTCGGATGTTGATGACCTTCGCTTGTCGGATTTCGGTCTTTCCCCACTGGAAGGTGAAGATGTCCTCTTTGGCCGTGACCTTGTGGGCAAACCATCCCTCCAACCCCGCTGGGGTGGAGATGGTGTTCCATAAGATAGTCCCCGATACAGCGCTCAGCATGTATTCAATATGTACTTTATTCTTTTCCATAGGCGTAGCTGACGACGATGAGTCAATCAGACGGCTGCAAAATACACATATTATTTGAGACTTGAGTAAAAACAGATAATTATTTTAGAGAAATTAGGCAATTTAACTTGGGCAAGTCCTTATGCGCTTGATTGTGTAGGAATTTAATGTAAATAGGAATCCCCTCAGTATGAGCAACTAAACACACACCACGAAAACTTTCTTTGAAAAAAGTGTGGCGAAGTGTTGCACGGATGAAAAATAGTGCATAACTTTGCAGCCGGATTTGAAAATCAATGGCGGGATAGCTCAGCTGGTTAGAGCGCAT
>CAYZVH010000083.1:0-9793 GCA_964481755.1 uncultured Bacteroides sp.
ACAGTAAGAGGGCGGACTTTCACAAGTCCGCCCTCCCGGTCATTCACTTCTTATGTTTGTATTGTAAGAAAGAAATCTGATTCACACCTTAGAAGGTGATGTCGCCACTCTTCACGACATGGTTCTTGCCACCATCCCAAGAGGCACCGGTACGCCAGCGCGGGTCGCCAATCTCCTTCGTGTAGATGGGGTGAGCTTTTACGCGAGGAGTGTCGTTGTAGTAGAAACCACTGATGTCTTTGTGACGGTAAGCGTCTTTCTCAAATGCCTCTTTGGCATTCATCGTACCCATAGGCGACGGATCCTTGAAGAGCTCTTCTGCCGTCAGCTGATAGCCTACTGCATCATCCTCGTTGCCGTTGTGGTTGTCACCGAACTTAATCTTTGTCTCACCAAACCTTGCTTCTTCCTTTGCGACACCGATGTTCAAGGCACCTTTGTTATAGCCGGCACCCGTACTGGTGTTAGAGAAACTCATGTTTGTGAACATACCATCTACCAATGTTGTCGCTGCATCAGTTGAGGCTTTGTATCTGTCATGTGCTGGAACCACAGTAGAGTAGTTGTCCTCAAAGTCGTATGTTATATCCTTTGTGCTGATATTCATACCCTTCATGAAGTAGTCGCGTGCTCCATCGTTCTTGTTGCCGGCAAACACGAAGAGGTTCTTTTTGCAGGTAACTGTAGACCCGGCAGGAATGTACTGAGTTTCGAAGATTAGACCATATTTCTTGCTGTTGGAACGTGTTGAGAAGTTCACAAACGTATTGTTGGAGACATTGATGTTCCACGTTGTTCCATCAGGCCAAGCCAACTTACCATTTTCTGAAACTAAAGCATGACGTGGAGAGTCGATGATGGTATTGTTGGTGAAGGTCATGTTCTTGTAGAAGTTAGACTTGCGGTTTTTTCCCGGTCCTGCGAACCATGAATAGCCACGTCCATTACTGTCAAAACATCCCTCATCGTAGAATACGCAGTTGTCAACGGTCAGTTTCTCAATAATCTGTCGGTTCGGGCCTTGGAAACGGATGAATCCACGTACGTGTCCACAGAAGGTACAGTTGGACACACGCAACTCCGACAGGGTGAACGACAGACCTTGTGAGTACATGTTCATGAAGTAGTTTCCATTGATGGTATACTGTGAGTTCCCATCAGAGCCCTTTTGGTCGGCGTAGGTAAACCAGGCCATCGGGTGGAAGTTAATATTCTCGAATATGATGGCTTGTATAGCCAATGTCACACCATTCTCCGTACCAGATTGGGCGTTACGGCAGAGGCCCCAGTTTACGGCATTTGTGGCTGTGTGAGTGTCGTTGCTCCAACCGATGCCTTGCAGCACGGTAGCGCGTCCCTTGCCGGCGGCGATATCCTCCGGGTTGGTAGCCAAGGTGAAGCCCTTGGTCATCTCTACAGTTGTAGTGACATAGTAGGTCTTGCCGCCTTCGAGGTAGAATACCTGGCCCTCAGCCAATGAGTTGTCCGACATGTAGTTGGTCAGCACTGTGTCGATGCGGGTAGCAATCAAGTCCTTCACACCAAACATTTTATACTGGTCGCCATTCTGCAACAGGGTGTCCAACAGCACGGACTCTGCCGTAGCTGCCGGGATGTAGATAGGCTCGCCCGGATCGCCCTGCATACGTACCATGTTGGAGTTGTACTGGCGGTCGTAGTAGCGTGTCACGTTGTTGTTCTGTCCGCTCACGATGTAGGCGGCATTGGAAACCAGGTTGTCGAAGTGTACGCGTCCCGCGGCCTTGTCGGCATCGGTGAGTTTGTACACATGCTCTTCCAACTGTGCGTTGTCGGCCGACGGAACGACACGGATTTCGTCGAACACCCATTTGCCGTCCTTCACTTCGGCTCCTGCCTCAATGAATTCTTTGTAAGAGCTCTCCCAACCCTCTTCCGTTTCGGGGAGGAAGCATACGTCCATAGAGGTCTTCGTCACATTCTCCACCCAGAAGAGGGAAGGTACGTCGTAGCGCATGCCGGTGGTCAACGCACCTGACTGGTTGCGATTGTCGTCGCGCGACTGGTCGCTCTGGTGTGAGCCGTCGCCATATCCGTACCACTTGGAGTTGCGCGGATTGTTGAGGTCGTTGCGGTCCACCAACGCGCGGATGGCATAGAGGTATCCTGTGCCGTACTGCAAGTCCTCGTGGAGGAACGACAGTTGGTCGGCGGTCAGGATGGTGTCGAGCAGGTTGGGGTTCTCCGCCTTGTCCCAAGAGGTACCCTGTACCTTGGCTTTCAGTTCGTAAGCGTCAGCACCTTCCACACCGTACCAGAAGAGGCGCATGTCGTTGACGTGCGTACTGGTCTTGTATCCGTGCTGCACGAGGTAGGTCTCAATTTGCGGGTCCACGTTGGATGCGATGTCGCAGTGGTAGTCTGTCGTTGTCGAGTTCAAGTTCTGACTCAGACGGAACATCGGCATGAACAGACGGTCGGCATCCGATCCGCTAAAGTCTTCGTTGTCGTCCTTACACCCTGTAAAGACGGCTGCCGAAGCGGCTATGAGCATTGAATATAATAATATCTTTTTCATAAATGTTCTGTTCAGTTGAGATTAATAACCATAATAGTTCTTGTACTGTCCTACACTTCGGCTGACCACATCGCGCGGAATCGGCAGGATGTAGCGTACCGGAGGCAGATTGTCCAATACATCGTCCGAAGTGTATTCGGGCATTGTGGATGGGAACAATGTGCCCCCCTCGTCGATGTACATATAGCCACGTACGGCGTAGCGGATGTTAGCCTTAGCGATACCGGTGTTCTCGTCCAGCCAGTCGAAGAATTTGGCTGGAGTCCATGCATCACTGCCGGTGATGGGAACAGTAGACATCTCCTTTACGTGAAGTCCCCATGACTCCCACAAGTTGTTGATGGTCAGTGTGTCGTGTTCGTAGTGGTAGAACTCGATGACGCCTAAGCTGGAGTCGGTGTTGGGGAAGTCAAATATCTCAGGATACTTCTCTGCGGTATACTTCTCCGGGTTGGCATTCACTTGTTCGTTCCATTCCGCACGTGTCCGGATCTTGTAGTAGACTTCAGCCGGATATTCGTTTAAATCCTTTTCGGCCTGTACGTATGAATCGTCACGGTCGCAACCCATGGCATAGTAGAGCCAGAAGTTCTTGTAGATAACTTTGTTGTAGATGTTCCAGCGAACCAGGTCTTTCCAACGGATGCCTTCGCCGGCAAACTCCCAAGCACGCTCGTCTACGATGGCATCGAAGAAGGTCTCTTTGGAGGTAAGGTTGTCTACATAGGTCTCCACCATTTCCGACTTGTTGGTAGCGTTGCGGAATGCGCGCTCACGCACCTGTTTTAGTGCTGCCTTGGCTTCTGCCGTCGGGCCGTTGTTGATTTCGTTCTCAGCCTCGGCATACATCAGCAACACGTCGGCATAACGCATGTAGGGGAAGTTGATGCCTGTGTTGCCCTGTGAGGTGTTGCCCATGCTGTGTGACTTGTCCCACAGTTTGGACCACTTCAGACAGTAGTCGGTGTAACCTGTCTGCAGGCTTGGGGTGCCATTGTAGCTATATGACCAGAAGCCTGCCACGTTGCGGCGTACGTCCAATGAGTCGAAGGTGTAGCGGTAGAAGGTGTTCAAACCTACTGAACCACCACAACGCCCCCAGGGATGGTCGGTGTCGCCGGCACTGGAGAGGTCGGCTCTCGGTCCCTGTATGTAACCGATGTTGCCGTTCACGTTGCGCACGAACGGAATCTCGAAGATGACGTCGTCGTCGTTCACCACGGTGTAGTTACACTCGTTGATGAACACATCGAAGTAGTCGTTGGTCAGCTTGTGGGTACCGGCATCGATTACCTTCTTGCAATATTCACTTGCAATCTTGTAGTAGTCGGCATAGTCCGAAGCGCGTTCCATGGTGCCTACTGCGGTAGCATCGTCGCCGTGGCGCAGCGAGTAGCCTGCACGGAACATGGCGATGCGGGCGATGAGGGCCCATGCGAACTCTTGTGTACAACGCTCCACGCCTTCGGTCACTTCCTTGGCCTGGCGCATCTTCGGCGCAGCCTCTTTCAGGTCGTTGATGAGGTCGGTCAGAATCTGGTCGCGGTCGCCCATCGGCATGATGAGTGACTCCTGGTCGTACGTACGGGTGAACGAGAAGGGTATGTCGCCCCACAGGATGACCATATCCAGGTAGTTCATGGCACGGATACACTTGGCCTCACCAATCATCTGGTCGAGGTCGGCATCGCCATAGAGAGCCGATTTCTCAGCCGCGTTGATGAAGTTGTTGGCGCGCTCAACGGTAGAGTAGGCAGCGTCCCAGATGCTCTTCACGTTGCTTCCGTCGGCCTCACCGTCGAAGAGTTTCCATTCGTTGTGCGATGCGCTTTGGATGCTGGCGGATGAGGTGGACCACTCCACGTCGCTATTGAAGTTTACAGTGCTGAGGTAGGCGTTTCCGTAGGTGTTGCTGGCACAGGTAGCCTGGTACACGGCGTTGAGCAGACGGTCAGCCTCTTCGAGATTGCTGAACACTTGCTCGTCCGTCACCTTGGAAGGCGCTTCCACATCGAGGTAGTCGTTGCAGGCACTGAGTGCTACCAGCGACATACCGCAAATGAGTATATGTTTTATTTTCATATTGTATTTTCTCCTTTATTGATTAACAGAAAGTTTAGAACGAAAGGTTCAGGCCGAACAGGTAGCTGTGTGTACGCGGGTAGCGGTTGTAGTCCACGTTCGGGGTCAGACCGTTCTGGATGTCCACCTCGGGGTCGAAGCCCGAGTAGCTGGTGAGGCAGAAGAGGTTCGAACCGGTGAAGTAGAGACGCAGGCGAGAGATGCCCCAACGCTTGGTGAGGTCGCTCGGCAGGGTGTAACCGATGGTCACGTCGGTCAGGCGGACAAACGAACCGTCCTCCACGAAGTTGGAGAGTGTGTACTTGGAGGTCACGTTCTGCGGGTTCCAAAGGGTCTTGCCGGCATTGACGCGCTCGTACTCGTCGAGGTAGTCGATGTGTTGCGAGTTGCCGAGCAACGGCTCGTTGAGGTTATAGATCTCGCGGGTACCGTCGGCATAGGTGTTGTAGATGTCGCCATAGTAAACCCAACGGTTCTCGTAGTCGAACTTGCTCAGTACGTTACGTGGGTCTGTGCGGCTGGAACCTACTGCGGATGAGAGGTTGTAGGCCGTAGCGTTGATCAGGTCGAAGTCGAGCATGTAGGTGAAGTTGGCTGTGAAGTCGAAGTTCTTGTACTTGCCCGATAGACCGAAACCACCCTGCAGCTTCGGGTTGGTGTTACCTACCACGGTACGGTCGTTGATGTCAATCTTGCCGTCACCGTTGAGGTCTTTCAGCTTGATGCGGCCCGGAGCTGTTCCGTAAAGTCCTTCCACGGTCGGTTTCTCCTGTACGCCCGGGTTCTCTGCCAGATAGTCGGCATCGTTGATGGCGTAGTTGAAGCCTTCGCGGTGGAACTCGTCGAATCCATAGATGCCGTCGTAGACGTAACCATAGATGAGGCCTACCTCTTTACCCTCTACCAGACGGAAGTTGTCCTCAGAGTCCCACGACTTGGCGGGGATGTACTCATCCGTACCGTTGATCTTCTCCACCTTGGTCTTGTTCATACCCATGTTGAAGTTGGCTGACAACACATAGTCCTTGCCACGGAGGATGTCACCATTGACGGTCAACTCGATACCGCGGTTGCGCACCTGGCCTACGTTTTGCCACTGATAGGAGTAACCTGTGGTGGTAGGTATCTGGCAACGGTAGAGCAAGTCGCGTGTGGTGTTCCAGTAGACCTCCGGAGTGATGGTCAGGCGTCCGTTGAACAGCGAGATGTCGGCAGCCAAGTTGCGGGTGACGGTGGTCTCCCATTTAATCTTCTCGTTCGGGAAGAGGTTGTCGGCAGCGTAGTACTTGTCACCGTTCTGTGTCGTTGTGCTCTCGCCCCAACTCGGTCCGCCATCGGCATTGATGGAGTACTGGTAGCGCCAGCGGTCGTCGCCGATGTTGTTGTTACCGGAGAGACCGTAAGCCACACGCAGCTTCAGGTTGTCGATCACGTCCTTGTTCCACCAGTCCTCCTCGGAGAGTACCCACGCACCGGATACTGAGGGGAAGTAACCCCACTGGTAGCCCGGAGCGAAGCGTGTGGAACCATCGGCACGCATTGTGAACGACAATAGGTATTTGTGTTTGTAGTTATAGTTGGCCTGTCCGAAGAAGGAGGCTGTGCGGTTAGGAGTGGTCACACTGGAGGTCGACGCGTAAGCCGTACCCAAGCCCATGTTGTTGAACGCGTAGCGCGGAGTTGTCTCCTGCGGGAAGTAGCGCGAAGCCTGGTAGTTGGTGGTCGTCTGTGTGTGGTAGATTTCCTGACCCAACAGGAACGAGAAGTTGTGCTTCTCCTTGAGGCTGAACGCATAGTTCAAGGTGTTGGTCCATGTGTAGCGGAACGAGCGTGTGTTGGTGATTTGTGCCACCGGCATGTTCTCGTTGCTGGCTGCCGTGTCGGTGAGGTAGCCATAGAAGCGGTTCTTGTCGGAGAACGACCAGAACTGTGCGATGTCCGAACGGAAGCTCAAACCCTTGATGATTTCCCACGTCAGGCTTGCCTGGTTGGTGAAGCTGTAGGAGTGGGTCAGCTGATAGTTTTGGTCGATGTCGTCCAGCGGGCTCTTTACCATCCAGTAACGCTCTACGGAGAAGTCCTGCCACTCGTCGTCGTAGGTGGTCGCCTCGCGCAGACCGTTTGTCGGGCGATAGTTGAGCACACCAATCAAGCCTTCCGTACCGATGCCCGAAGCACCCGTACCGAGGTCGCGACGGTAGGTGAAACGCGGGTTGATCAACAACTTCACGTTCTTGGCCAGCTGCACGTCGATCTTCGTGTTCATGTTGGTACGGCGTACGCCTGAGCCGGCGATGATACCATCTTGGTTGTGCTGTGTCAGTGAGGTGTTGAAGCGTAACTTCTCGTTACCGCCGTTCACTGTCACGTTGTACATCTGCGTCAAGGCGCCGTCGCCCATCAGCTCGTCCTGCCAGTCGTGGGTAGGCATGCTCTTGTACACATCCACGTCGTTGGGGTTACCGAAGTCGCGGCGGAACATGAAGGTGTTGCCGTTGCTACCGATGCAGGCGTCCAACTGATATTTTACGAACTCGTAAGAGTTGAGCATGTCCTGCTTGCCTGCCAGCCACGAGAGCTGCGCGTAAGCGTTGAAGTCCACCTTCACCTTGCCCTGCTGAGCCGATTTGGTGGTGACGATGACTACGCCGTTACCGCCTCGCGCACCATAGACAGCGGTCAAGGAAGCGTCCTTCAATACGTCGATGCTCTGGATATCCGTCGGCGGGATATCGTTGATGTTGTCTGCCTGGAAACCGTCGACAATGAACAACGGCTTGGAGTCCTGCGAGCTGGAGATGGCCGAACCACCACGGATGCGGATGTTGATGTCGGCACCCGGCGCACCGTCGACAGTGGTTACCTGCACACCGGCAATCTTACCCTGCAATGCCTCTGCGGCAGATGCCACAGGCACGATGGCCAGCTTCTGTCCGGAAACAGATCCCACGGAACCGGTCAAGTCCTTACGGGCGCGGCTCGTGTAACCTACAACGACAACCTCTTCCAGAGCTTGACTGTCGTCTTCCAGCACTACATCTACTTGGGGAGCGGCTTTCACTTCCTGCGATCTCATACCCATGTATGAGACAACCAGCGTACGGCCCTTTGCCGTCTTCAGGGTGAAGTTACCGTCGAAGTCGGTGATGGTACCGTTCTTCGAGTTTCCTTTCTCAACTATGGAGGCTCCGATGATCGGCTCTCCACTGGAATCTTTCACATTCCCTTTCACGGTGAGACTTTGTGCGTAGGCTTCTGGGGGTATACACACCAGGAAAGCCATTAGCCACAGAGCCCACTTCATTTTTCTTTTCAAGTCTTTCATTATGCTATAACTTGGTTAACAAAAATGTGGGTGGTGCCCACGTAATTAATAATCACTCTATGTTTACTGTTGACAACTTAATCGTATAAGAAATAATGATGCGCTGATTATGCCTGTCATAGTAACTGGTCGCAAATGTAAAGGAAAGAAATAAACTAACCTAACAAATGTGCAAAAAAGTTTAATGGAATGTGGATAATTTAATTTGTCCACCCGAGGAGGCGTACAGGCTTTTCGTACGAAAAGTGCAGTGGTTAGTCGGCGAAATCGCTCATTTTATCGGATGCTCCGGGGCGAGGGCTTCTTGTAGCACGCACAATGATGATGCTCACCTCGTAGAGCATGTACATGGGCAAAGAAACCAACATTAACGTGAAGACATCGGAGGTGGGGGTGATGATGGCAGCGATGATGAGGATGACGACGATGGCGTGCCGGCGGTAGCGCCGCATGAAGTCGGCGGTGATGAATCCCAGCTTGGCGAAGAGCCAACAGAGCATAGGCATCTCGAAGACGATTCCCAACGAGAGGCTCAGCAGGGTGAAGGTGGAGATGTAAGACTCCAGCGTGATGAGGTTGCCCACGGCCGCGCTCACCTGATAGGTGCCCAGGAAGCGGAAGGTGAAGGGGAAGATGAGGAAGTAGCTCACTAACACCCCGGCGAGGAAGAGCAGATAGCCGAAGCCCACCACCCGCACCGCATAGCGGCGCTCGTCGGCATAGAGCGCCGGCGACACGAAGCGGAACAGTTGGTAGAGGATGTAGGGCGAGGCGCAGAGTATGCCCGCATAGATGGCGACCTTCATGTGGGTGAGGAACTGCCCCGCCAAGGCGGTGTTGATGAGCTCCACATGGAACGCCTCCGTCCCTCCCTGTTGTGTGAGGGGCGCAATGAGGTTGAACAGCCGGTAGGTGACGAAGTCCGCGTCCTTAGGTGCCAGTATCACCCGGAAGAGGAAATCCTTGCAGCAGAACAACACGACACTGTACACGACCACTATCACCGCAATGCGGATAATGGTCGTGCGCAGTGCATCCAGGTGCTCCCAGAAGGTGAGTTGCGTAGGTCCCGTGTCCTTACTCATCCTTCTTAGCGGCGGTGTCGTCTTTCTTGTCGTTGTCCGTCTTCTCGGGCTCGGGGTTGTTCATACCCTCCTTGAAGGCACGCACGCCCTTACCCATGCCCTTCATCATCTCGGGTATCTTCTTGCCGCCGAAGAACAGCAGGATGACCAACAGGATGACGATAATCTCTTGTGTACCGATTCCAAACATAGTTATTTACGTATTAGATAGTTGATAAACAGATATCCTCCAAAGATCTGCAGCAGCATGCCCGGGATGGCGATGCGGAAGTCCTGCAGGGCGGCATAGAGGCTGCCGCACCAAGCCCACTCGAAGAGGGCGCCCGCGAGTTGGTAGAAGAGCACCACACCCAGCAGCAAGGCTACCGTTGCCTTGTGGTAGCGCTTGGCGGCCCAGCCGCAGCCCACTGCCAACAGGCCCGACTTCACTGCAATGGCCGGCACCACTGCCATGGTCGGCATGCCGAACAGCAGCGAGTTGATGAGGGGCGAAGCCAAGGCTGTGAGCAGTCCCACCTTCCAGCCGTACTTGTAGGCTCCGATGAGGGTGAAGAAGTAGATGGGCAACCACGTCTTCCCGCCCATAGGGATGAGGTGGAACAACTGTGGCAGCGCCACGTTGCCCACCACGAACAGCAGAGCCAGCAGGTAGGTGCGGCTCTCCGTATAGTTATAACTGTAGAGTTTTACTGATGTTTGCATATTGTTGTTACGTATTTAGTTTTCAATGTTCTTTTATTTCGT
>CAYZVH010000083.1:9893-13521 GCA_964481755.1 uncultured Bacteroides sp.
CTCGCAAGAACTCCTCCACCTGCCGCAGGCACTCCTCTGCCGTGTGGCACTCTCGGCAGCGGGTCTCCATAGGGCACCATCCCGTGCGGGTACGGTTGATGATGTGGTCCACCCGTTGCGTGTAGTGCACCGCCATAGGCGATTGTTGCAACACCTCCAGTGCCAGGTCGCTGATGACATCGGCATAGAGCTCCGACACACCGCCTAGCATCATCAGGCTGGCAGCGGCTTTGCCCACCACCTTGTCCGCCACGGTGGCTCCCCGCAACAGTTGAGTCTCTTGGCTCAACAGACTGTGGAGGTCCGCCACGCCACGATTGTCGAAGCAACGCACGGCCTCCCCTTGGCGCACCACCAATGAGTGGTGCCCTTGGTGCAGCAGTTCGGTCAGTTCGCTCGTCATACCGTGGGGTCTTGTTTCAGCTCTTCCACAAAGTCGTTCACACGCTTCATCTCCTGCGGGATGCGGATGCGTTGTGGACAATGGCTCACACACTGGCCGCAACCGATGCAGTGACTGGCCTGGCGCAGGCGGGGCACACTGCGGTCGTACCCGATGAGGAACGCCCGGCGTGCGCGGCGGAAGTCAGGATGCTCGTTTCCCTTGTTGGGCATGTTGCCCTCCTTGATGCACCGGTTGTAGTGCGCGAAGATGGCGGGTATGTTGATGCCGTAGGGGCAAGGCATGCAGTAGTTGCACTCGTTGCAAGGAATGGTCTTCAGGTTGTAGATGTCGTTGGCAATCTCCATCAAGAAGGTGTTCTCCTCGTCGGTGAGCGGTTTCAGTGGCGAATAGGTGCAGAGGTTGTCCTTCAAGTGCTCCATGTAGGTCATGCCGCTGAGCACCGTCAGCACTCCGTCCGGTGTGCCGGCAAAGCGGAAGGCCCAGCTGGCCACACTCTGTTCCGGCTCGCGCTGCTTCATCTTCGCTACGATGGGGTCGGGCACCTTGGAGAGTCGTCCGCCCAGCAGCGGCTCCATGATGACGGCGGGGATACCTCTCTTCTTCAGTTCCCCATAGAGGTACACGGCATCCGTGTTGCGGTCGTTTATCTCGTCGGCATAGTTCCAGTCGAGGTAGTTGAGTTCTATCTGCACGAAGTCCCAGTGGTAGCGGCCCTCGTCGTGCCATTGCAGGGCGAGGTCGAATATCTTGATGTCGCCGTGGTACGAAAAGCCCAGGTTGCGGATGCGTCCTTTCTGTTTCTGCTCCACTAGCCAGTCCAGGATGCCGTTGTCCATGTAGCGGGTGTTGAAGTCCTTCAGCGCGTCGTTGCCCATGCCGATGCCGTGGAGCAGCAGGTAGTCCACATAGTCCACCTGCAACTCCTTCAGTGAGTTCTCGAACATCTCTATAGAACCCTGTCGGGTCCACGTAGGTGGCGCGAAGTTGGACAGTTTGGTGGCCACGTAGTAGCTCTCCCGCGGATGACGGCTCAGGGCGATGCCGGTGCTGCGCTCCGACAGTCCGCGGCAGTAGGCGGGGGAGGTGTCGAAGTAGTTCACGCCATGCTCCAGTGCATAGTCCACCTCCTGGTTCACCATCTCCTGGTCTATCTCGCTGCTCTGCTTCTCGCCGTTCACCTCTTCCTCCTTCATGGGCAGTCGCATCATGCCGTAGCCGAGTATCGACACACGGTCCTGTGTGTTGGGGTTCACCCGATAGGTCATCTGGCCGACGGGCGGCTCGTGGGGAGTGAAGGTGTCCGTGACGGTTGTCTTGCCCTTGCAGCCGGGCAACAGGGAGAGCGATGTGGCAGCCACGGCTCCGCTGCCCAGCATCTTCAGAAACTTTCTTCTGTCTATATCTTTCTTCATAATAATCGTCTTTAGTGGTGTGGGTTATACAATACGGTGTTTCTCGTGACCTTCCACGTAGATGGCGCTGAACGGTCGGGCGGGGCAGAGGTTCTCGCAGGCTCCGCAACCAATGCAACGCTCGGTGTTGACCACTGGTATCAGGGGTGATTGCTCGTCGTTGGGGTCGGAGTTGACCATGGTGATGGCCATCGTCGGGCAGTGGCGCGCGCAGTTGCCACAGGCCACCCCGTCCGTCAGCGGTATGCAGTTCTTGCGCACCCACACGGCGTGCCCGATCTGTATGGCGGTCTTGTCCGCCCGGGTGATGGGCTTGATGGCTCCCGTGGGGCATACCTCGCCACATTTCGTGCACTCCGGTCGGCAGTAACCACGCTCATACGACATGGTGGGCTGCATCAGTGTCATCAGTCCAGTGGAGGGGCGCAACACGTCGTTGGGGCACACCGTCACACAGAGTTGGCAAGCGGTGCAGTGCTGTGCCATGTTGTTGGCCGAGAGCGATCCCGGTGGGGTGAGCGGTGTCTCTCGCTGCGGTGCTATCTTGTCCTCGATGGCGGCCAGTCCGCCGTCCACTTTCTTCTGTTCCTGTGCCAGCGCCATGGTGGTGGCGGCTACGGCCGTGCCGATGACGAAGGTCCGTCGGCCGGTGTCTATCGTTTCGTTCGTGGTCTTTGTGGTTTCGACAGTCCCTGCCGTCTCCTTATTTAATAGGTCAGCCTTGTTCACGGGTTGTGTCGATGCGGGTTGAGGCTCTGCTTTCGCCATCGCTATCGGTTGCACGATTCCTTTCGGGTGACCGAAGGAGATGGCTCCCTTGTGGCACACGCCGATGCAGTTGCCGCAGGTCACGCAGCGGGAGTAGTCCACCGTATGGCTTTTGCTGTCGATACACGCCGCCTTGCAGCTGCGCTCACACAGTCCGCACTGGTTGCACTTGGTGGTGTCCACATGCACCTTCAACCACGAGAAGCGTGCGAAGAAGCTCAGCACCGTGCCCACCGGACAGATGGTGTTGCAGTAGGTGCGGCCGCCTCGCCATGCCAGCACGATGAGCACCACGAAGGTGACGGCGGCGATGATGAATGTGGGTAGACTGCGCATCCACATCTCTTTCTCGTAGAAGGCGTAGCTGTCTGCACGCTCGGCCAGATAGGCCAGCCCGTTGTTGCCCCAGTCGTAGAGCGGAGCGAACAGGTTCTGCACGATGCGCCCATAGGAACTGTAAGGTGCCAACAGCGCTACAAACGAGCCGATGCCGGCGATGATGGCAACCACGAACAGGGCCAGCACCGTGTAGCGCAGCCAGCGCTTGGCCGGGCTGTAGCTGAAGCGATACTTTTTCTTCTTGCGTGTGCCACTGAGGGCAGAGACCACATCCTGGAAAATGCCCAATGGGCAGATGACCGAGCAGTAGATGCGTCCGAAGACGAGGGTCAAGGCGAGCAGACACAGTATCACGCCCACGTTCAGTGCCAGCACGGCGGGCAAGAACTGAATCTTTGCCAGCCACCCGAACCACGCGTGCAGTGTACCGGTGAAGTCGAGAAACAGGCCCGTGATGAGCAGCATCGCCACCGTGGCCAGTGTTAGTCTGATTTTACGTAATGTCATAAGTAATAGGTTTGTCTGTACAATAAGTCTTGTTAGTTAGTCGGAAGCAAAGGTACAACATTTTACTGAATCTCCCTGTATCCCGTTTACTGAATTTATTACCCCGATTACCGCACTGGGGTTTTCATGGTCGTGCGGTGGGCGCTATTCTGTAACACATCTACATAATGAGATTAAGTTTTTACCCATTCATCTT
>CAYZVH010000084.1:0-13313 GCA_964481755.1 uncultured Bacteroides sp.
AATAGGTATAGTCTTTTCCAAGAGTCACACGCCCGTCATTCCGTTGTCGGTTGTGCTTCCTCCGATGCCTGCTTGTCCTCCAACAGTTTCTCTTGCAGGTATTGCCCGGTGTACGACGCGGCGCAGGCTGCTACCTCTTCGGGGGTGCCGGTCACCACGATGTTGCCACCTTTGTTGCCGCCCTCGGGACCGAGGTCGATGATATAGTCCGCACACTTGATGACGTCCATGTTGTGCTCGATGATGATGACCGTGTGACCTTTCGTTATCAGTGCGTCGAACACCTCCAACAACTTCTTGATGTCGTGGAAGTGGAGTCCTGTGGTGGGTTCGTCGAACACGAAGATGGTAGGTTCTATCTTCTCCAGGCTGAGGAAGTAGGCCAACTTCACACGCTGGTTCTCACCGCCGGATAGGGTGGACGAGGACTGCCCCAGTTTAATGTATCCCAAGCCGACATCCTGCAGCGGCTTCAGCTTCTTCACTATCTTCGGTTGCTTGTTCTCCGTGAAGAACTCTATGGCTTGGTTCACCGTCATCTCCAACACGTCGTAGATGCTCAGCCCTTTGTATTTGACCTCCAGTGTGTCGCTCTTGAAGCGCTTGCCATGGCACGACTCGCATTCCAGCACCAGGTCGGCCATGAACTGCATCTCTATGGTGACCGTTCCTTCGCCCTTGCACTCCTCGCAACGGCCGCCTTCGGTGTTGAACGAGAAGTAACCGGCTGAGTAGCCCATCTGCTTGGCTAAGGGTTGGTCGGCATAGAGTTTACGTATTTCGTCGTAGGCTTTCAGATAAGTCACAGGGTTGCTGCGCGACGATTTGCCTATCGGGTTCTGGTCCACGAACTCAATGTCGTGCACCATGCGGATGTCGCCTTCCAGACTCATGTATTCGCCCGGACGCTCGCTCTCTTCGCTGTATTCCCGTTTCAGCGCACGGTAGAAGATGTCGCGCACCAGGGTGGACTTGCCCGAGCCGCTCACGCCAGTGACCACCGTCATCACGTTCAGCGGGAACTTCACGTCTACGCCCCGCAAGTTGTTTTGTCGTGCCCCTTTCACCTCTATGTAATTGTTCCACTGTCGGTGGGTGGTAGGGGAGGGGATGCGTTCCTCGCCCAACAGGTAGCGTACGGTGTAGCTGTTGCTCCCGTGCTGCAGGTCGTTCATGTCGCCTTGGTAGACGATCTCTCCTCCGTTGCGCCCGGCTTTGGGACCTATGTCGATGATGTAGTCGGCGGCGCGTATAATCTCCTCGTCGTGCTCCACCACCACAACCGTGTTGCCCAACTGTTGCAGTTGGCGCAGTACGCGGATGAGGCGTCCTGTGTCGCGGCTATGCAGTCCGATGCTGGGCTCGTCGAGTATGTAGAGCGAACCTACCAGACTGCTGCCCAACGAGGTAGCTAGGTTGATGCGCTGACTCTCGCCGCCGGACAGTGTGTTGCTCAGTCGGTTGAGGGTGAGGTAGCCCAGACCCACATCGAGCAGGAACTGCACGCGGTTGTTTATCTCCGTCAGTATGCGTTTGGCTATCAGCTGCTCGTGCTCCTCCAACTGCAGTGTCTCGAAGAAACGCTTGAACTCGTAGATGGGGATGTCCACCAGTTGCGAGATGGAGCGTCCGCCCACCTTCACGTAGTTGGCCTCCTTCTTCAGACGAGAGCCATGGCAGACAGGGCAGAGCGTCTTTCCTCGGTAGCGTGCCAACATCACACGGTACTGAATCTTATATTGGTTCTCCTCCAACATCTTGAAGAACGAGTCGATGCACACCTTCTCGCGCGGTCCGTGCCACAGGTAATCCTTCTGGGCCTGCGTCAGCTCGTAGTAGGGGGCGAAGATGGGGAAATCCACCTTCACCGCCTCGCGTATGAACGCCTCTTTCCATTCGCTCATCTTCTCGCCACGCCAGCAGACCACGGCTCCGTCGTAGATGCTCAGTGCCGTGTTGGGCACCACCAACGACTCGTCGATGCCTATCACCCGGCCGAATCCCTCACACTCCGGACAAGCGCCCAAGGGGGAGTTGAACGAGAAGAGTTGCTCCGTAGGCTCCTCGAACGTGATACCGTCGGCCTCGAACTTCTTGGTGAAGACGTGCAATATCTCTGCCGGATAGAAGCGGAGCATACAGGTGCCGTCGCCTTCGTAGAAGGCCGTCTCTATGGAGTCCGTCAGTCGGCTGAGGCTGTCCTTGCTGTCGTCGCACGCCATGCGGTCAATGAGCAGGTACACGGTGTCGCCCTCTTTGTAGGTATACTCCTCGATGCGGACTAGGCTGCCGTTCACCTCCAGCCGGTTGAAACCTTCCTTCATGTCCACCTCCAGTTGCTCCTTGATGGAGCGTCCCTCGCGGGGGATGATGGGGGTGAGCACGGTGAATTTCGTCCCCTTGGAGTAGGACATCATGCAGTTGATGACATCCTCCACCGAGTGCTTCTTCACCAGCTGTCCGCTCACAGGCGAGTAGGTCTTGCCTATGCGGGCGAAGAGCAGGCGCAGGTATTCGTAGATCTCCGTCGATGTGCCCACCGTGGAGCGGGGGTTGCGGCTGTTCACCTTCTGTTCGATGGCGATAGCCGGTGGTATGCCTTTGATGAAATCACATTCCGGCTTGCTCATACGGCCCAGGAACTGACGGGCGTACGAGGAGAGGCTCTCCACGTATCTGCGCTGACCCTCAGCGTAGAGCGTGTCGAACGCGAGCGATGATTTGCCCGAGCCGGACAGTCCGGTGATCACCACCAACTTGTTGCGCGGGATGTCCACACTGATGTTCTTCAGATTGTTCACACGGGCGCCTTTTATAGAGATGTATTTGTCGTCTGCCATAAACTTCTTTCAAATGTGTTGCAAAGATAGTGTTTGGTACGGATATTTTTACTAAGTTTGCCTCAGTTTTCGACTTAAGGTAATAATTCAAATAGATATAAAGAATGGAAAATTTCAGTGAATTGATAAAGACACGCCGCAGTATGCGCAAGTTTACTCCGGAAGAGTTGACACAAGATGAAGTGGTAACCCTGCTGAAGGCAGCCCTGATGGCTCCCTCTTCACACCGGAGCAACAGTTGGCAGTTTGTGGTGGTGGATGACAAGGAGACGCTTGCCCGCCTTGCTAAATGCAAAGATGCCGGAGCGGCTTTCGTGGCGGATGCTCCCTTGGCAGTGGTCGTGCTGGGCGACCCCACGATTACCGACGTATGGATAGAGGATGCCTCCATCGCCTCCATCATGATACAGTTGCAGGCCGAGGACCTGGGCTTGGGCAGTTGCTGGGCGCAGGTGCGCGAGCGCTCCACGGCCGACGGACGGCCTGCCGAGGATGTGGTGCGCGAGATATTGGGCATCCCCGAGCAGTTGCGGGTGCTCTGCATCATCGCCATCGGCCACAAAGGTATGGAACGCAAACCCTTCAACGAGGAACACCTGTTGTGGGAGAAGGTGCACATCAACAAATTCGGAGGGAAATAGATGGCTGGCGCTTCTAATCACAAAGATACCTATTTGGCTACGGCCATCACCCTGATGGTGGTGGGCATGATATTCTTGATAGACCGTTTGATAGGTCTCTCCGCCCACGGCTTCGGATGGCTGGCCGACCGCAACAACCTGCTGCTCTTCACGTCTGTCATCTTCTTGATATTCAAGCGCGACAAGTCCATCGGCATCATCCTGTTGGTGCTCTGGGCGATTCTGAATATCGGACTGATAGTGAGCCTGCTGGGACAGTTGTCGTCCTACTTGCTCCCCATCGTGCTGCTGGTGGCCGGACTGGTGCTTTATCTTATGTATCGCCGATGAAAGTAGTGTTGATAGGGGCTGGCAATTTAGCTACCCAGTTAGGAAAATCTTTGCGGCTGACTGGGCAAAATATTTTGCAGCTCTATAGCCGTACCGAGGAGTCCGCCTCTTGCCTTGCCGCGAAGCTGGGCTGCGACTATACCACGGACCTGAGCGCCCTGCGCACGGATGCCGAGGTCTACATCGCCTCCCTGAAGGACGATGCCCTGCTGCAACTGATACCTCAGATGGTGGCGGGCAAGTGCTACGATGCCCTCTTCCTCCATACAGCCGGCAGTGTGCCCATGGATGTCTGGAAGGGACACGCCCGCCATTACGGGGTGCTCTATCCCATGCAGACCTTTAGCAAGCAGCGGGACGTGGACTTCTCCGCTATCCCCGTCTTCGTGGAGGCCTCGTCGGATGCCGACCTGCAGCGGGTGAAGACGATGGCGTCGGCCCTGTCGGGTAGCGTGACAGTCGCATCGTCCGAGCAACGACGTTATCTGCACCTCTCCGCGGTGTTCGCCTGCAACTTCGCCAACCACATGTTTACCGTCAGCGAGCGGCTGTTGCAAGAGAACGGGATAGCCTTCAGCTGCATGTATCCGCTCATCCGCGAGATGGTGAACAAGGTGCTCGACGGCATGTCGCCCAGCGAGGCACAGACAGGTCCCGCCGTGCGCTACGACCACAGCGTGATGGACAAACATGTGGAGCTGCTGCGGAGTCACCCGTTGTGGCAGGAGATTTATAAAGAAACGAGTAAAAGCATACACGATGATAAATTACGACTTGACGAAGATAAAAGCGCTGGCCTTTGACGTGGACGGCGTGCTCAGTGCCGAGGTGATAGTGCTCCACACCAGTGGTGAGCCTATGCGAACGGTCAACATCAAGGACGGCTATGCCCTGCAGCTGGCCGTGAAGATGGGCCTGCAAATCGCCATCATCACCGGCGGCAAGACCGAGGCCGTGCGCATCCGCTACGCTGGCTTGGGCGTGAAGGATATCTACATGGGCGCGGCCGTGAAGACGAAAGAGTACGCGGAGTTCCTGGAGAAACATCAGTTGAAGGACGAGGAGGTGCTCTACATGGGCGACGACATCCCCGACCTGCAAGTGATGCGCCTTTGTGGCTTGCCCTGCTGTCCCGCCGATGCCGCCGCCGAGATAAAGGAGGGGGCAACCTACATCTCTCACCGTAAGGGTGGCGACGGCTGCGTGCGCGACGTGGTGGAGCAGGTGCTGAAGGCACAAGGCAAATGGATGTCCCACCAGGACGCTTTTGGTTGGTAACAGATAAACAGATACAGAATATGCTAGAGAATTTAAATAAATACCGCATTATACTGGCCTCCAACTCACCTCGCCGTAAGGAGTTGCTGAGTGGACTGGGGGTGGAGTATACAGTGAAGACCTTGCCGGACATCGACGAGGGTTACCCCGACACCCTGAGTGGCGAGGATATACCTTTATATATATCGCGCGAGAAGGCCGCTGCCTACATACCCCAGATGCAAGCCGATGAGTTGATCATCACCGCCGACACGATAGTTTGGCTCGATGGCCGTGTCTATGGCAAGCCGGTTGGCGACGAAGGGGCAAAGGCAATGCTGCGCGCCCTCGCGGGCAAGACCCATCAGGTGATTACGGGTGTGACGCTCACCACCCAGGCCTGGCAACGGAGCTTCGCGGTCACGTCCAACGTCACCTTCGCACCTCTGACCGACGAGGAGATTGCCTACTATGTGGACAACTTCCATCCGCTGGACAAGGCCGGTGCCTATGGTGTGCAGGAGTGGATAGGCTTCATCGGGGTCACCCGTTTGGAGGGGAGCTACTTCAATGTGATGGGATTGCCTGTGCAACGACTCTACATGGAGCTGCGCAACGTGTAAACGTCCCTTTGACAACGACCATGGATGCCAAAGGATGGATGGAATCCTCATTCTCTTCATTCTTTTGGAAGTATGAACCATTATGAACTTGTGGGGTAGAATCATTATGTTGATATTTGCATAAAAGAAGTATTAACACTTAACAGACATCAATTATGCATCAATTCAGAAAACTTACGATTGTGTGTAGCGCTGTATCGGTTATGTTTGCCATGAGCGCATGTTCAGGTGGAGCAGGTAGTTCTCTCGACCCGGAACCGGAACCTACCCCTGTAAAACCAACAGAGAAGTTGTCTATCAACATCAGCACTTCGCTGACAACCCGTGCCACCGACACCGCATTTGAAGCGGGCGACGGCATAGGACTGTTCGTCGTCAACTACAATGCCGATGGCACACAGGCGGCTCTGAAAGTCACGGGCAACCATGTGGACAACATGAAGTATACCTACAATGGCACTTGGACGCCCGCGACCCAAACCTACTGGAAGGACGATGTCACCCATGCGGACTTCTACATCTACTATCCTTACCAAACCATCAACAGTGTGGACAATCTGTCGTTCAGCGTCAAGGCCGACCAGAGCGCGGTCGCTGACTATAAGGCGGGCGACCTGTTGATAGGCAAGACCACCAATGTGGCCCCGACCCAGAATGCGGTGAAGATCGATGCCAAACAC
Organism: uncultured Bacteroides sp.; assembly: GCA_964481755.1. Taxonomy (GTDB): domain Bacteria; phylum Bacteroidota; class Bacteroidia; order Bacteroidales; family Bacteroidaceae; genus Phocaeicola_A. The sequence goes on from CAYZVH010000084.1 coordinate 6,372, forward strand.
GTGATGAGCCAGATGGTTATCACACTAGTTGCGGGCAATGGCTTCACCGAATCTTCCCTCGCTGCGGCACAGGTTGCTGTGAAGATTAACCGTCTGAAGACACAGGTAGCTGCCAATCTCTCTACCGGTGTGGTGACAGCCAAAGGCGATGATGTCGACATCACTCCCCTGAAGGAACAGGGTAGCTACAAGGCCATCATTGTGCCGCAGACGGTAGGCGATGGCACGCTTGTCACTGTCAACGTGGACGGACGGGATTATAAACTGGCCAAATCTTCCAACTTCACAGCCTTCGAGGCAGGCAAGAAGTATAAGTTCACCGTTACCGTGAGCAAGACCAGCAACGGCGTGAATGTGAACATCACCAAGTGGGAAGACGATGGCATCGACTATGGTGGCACTGCCGAATAAAGCTCTCTTCCCTTATTACTTCCATAAAATGAAAACAGTATGATAAAGCTTAAGCATACCTTATTATATACCGCTGTTGTCGGTGCGATGACCTTCACCGGTTGCACCGACGATACCTTTGGCGGCGACATACAACAAGAGGGCAATCGCATCCAACTCTCCGGCGAGATTGAGCAACTGTTGGTGACCCGCGTCAACGACAACGGCTTTTGTGATGGCGACGCGATGGGTGTCTACATCGTGGACTACGATGGCAACAATCCCGGCACGCTGCAGGCCAGTGGCAACCGTGGCGACAATGTGCGCCACACTTTCGACGAGACAAACTACAAGTGGAACTCATCCTACGATGTATATTGGAAAGACAAACATACCCATATCGACGTATATGGGTACTATCCTTTTGCCAACCCCGAGAGCATCAGCGAATATGCGTTCGAGGTGCAAAGAGACCAGAACAAGGCGAGTGCCGATGGCGAGATGGGTGGCTACGAGGCCAGCGACTTCCTGTGGGGTAAGGTGGCCGACGTGTCTCCTACCACCAGTGTGATTCGCTTGCCCCTGTCTCACCGCATGTCCAATGCCAAGGTGACCCTGGTAGAAGGCTCAGGCTTCGCTGAGGGCGAGTGGACAAAGACCGAGAAGATAGTCCTCACCGCCAATGTGGCCCGCAAGGCTAACATCAACTTGGCTACGGGTGAGGTGACGACCGCAGGTAGTGTGGAGAGCACAATGACCATCCCGAGCCGCACGAATGATGAATGGCGTACCATCGTCATTCCTCAGACCGTGCCTGCCGGCACTACGCTCTTCAGCATCACCATCGGTGGTGTGCCCTACAAGTTCTCCAAGAGCGAGGACCTCACCTATGTAGCCGGCAAGATGATGAACTTCGGCATCAAGGTGGACAAGCAGACTGGTAGCGGTCAATATACCCTGACGCTGATCAGCGAGAGCATCACCCCTTGGGAGAACGACCTGGTGAGCCACGATGCCACCGCTAAGGAGTATGTGGTCATCAACTCCACTCCTGGACACTTGAAGGATTCCATAACGGCAGCGAATAAAGACTTTACCACACTGAGGAACTTGAAGATTACTGGTAAGATTAATGCTTATGATTTCTACTTTATGAGGGACTCTATGTCGTATCTGTCAGCTCTCAATCTGAAAGATGTGAGAATTAAAGGCGATTCCTACTATGGAGATGATGAGTTACCAGAAAATTGTTTTTATGAAAAGGTACTGTTGGCGAATTTAGTTTTTCCTGATAGCCTTAAGAAAATTAAAAATCATGCATTTTACCATGCTGGTCTCACGGGTTCTCTAAACATCCCGGAGGGCGTTGTGGAAATTGAAACCTCAGCTTTTGATAGTAACAATAACCTTACGGGGACTCTTTCTCTGCCATCCACTCTCAAGAAAATTGGATCGGCCACATTTGAGAATTGTCAGTTCACTTGCGAACTTAAATTACCGGAGAACCTAGAAGAAATTGGCAACTATTGTTTTTTTAGATGCTCAAATTTCTATGGTGAACTTAAATTGCCAAGCCGGCTAAAGAATTTGGGAACTTTTGCATTTTACGATTGTGAGAACTTTACTGGAAATTTGGAAATTCCTCAGACCTTAAGTTATATACCAGAGAACGCTTTTGACCTATGTATGTTCGGTGGTAATCTACAACTGCACGACGGAATCGAATCAATAGGTGAATATGCTTTCGCCAATTGCAGTTTCCGAGGTGAGCTTGTATTGCCTAAGAACTTGCGTACGATTTCTAATTGGTGTTTTTCTGGTTGTAATTTCTCGGGAGAACTTAAATTGCCAAGTCAATTGGTTAGTATTGGCAATTGGGCATTTGCCTATAACTGGCGCTTGATGGGCACGCTCGAATTTCCTGAAGACTTTGTGAATGTGGGTGCTCATGCATTTGATGGATGCAGAAGTTTGGAAGGAGTCGTTTTTCCTGCGTCTCTTGAAACAATTGGTAGTGGCGCTTTTCAAGACTGCTTTGGTATATGCAGTATCGTCTGCAAGGGCGAGGTTCCTGCAACAGTTATCAGTGGCGCCTTCAATGGTGTAGCCAAGGACAACTTCACTCTTGAAGTGCCCGAGTCAGCAATTGCGCAATATCAAGCAGCTACTGGTTGGTGCGACTTCAAACGCATTGCGGCTCACCACGAGCTCGTTTGTCGTCCGTCCATAGCTTGCGCTTTGAGTACAGAGCACAAACAGACGTTGGTCATCAATGCCGAGGGTGACTGGGAAGTAGCCAGCAAACCCGATTGGTGTGAGGTGTCTCCATCCAGCGGCAGCAAGAAGACGGAGGTGACCTTGACCATCAATGGTATGGCTAAAACGGATGCTGACAGAGAAGGTAAGATTGTGTTCCGTCTGAAAGACGAGGACTATACGCACGAGTGCAGTGTAACGCAGTATGGCTATGAATATGATGAAGACGAATGGCTTACCCTCCAAACAGCGACCAAGGGCAACAATGGAGGTATCAACATCGTATTGCTCGGCGACGGATATAATGCCAAGGACATTTCCGATGGCGATTACTTGAAAAACATCAAGGAGGAAGTGGAATACTTCTTTGGCATAGAGCCTTATAAGACTTATCGTGATTACTTCAATGTCTACACAGCCTTCCCGCTTTCTACTGAAACAGGTGTGGGAACAGTGAATACAATCCGTTACAACCGGTTCAACACGACCTTTACGATTGGTGCCGGCTTGAAGGCGGATTACGATGAAATCTTCGACTATACTTTGAACGCTCCTACTGTGACCAAAGCGAATTTGGATCAGACATTGATTATCATCGTTCCTAACTCTACCGACTATGGTGGCATCTGCCAGATGTGGGCTTCTGGAGCAGCTATCGCCTTCTGTCCTCTCAGCACCTATGAATATCCGCTCGATTCTCGTGGTCTCATCCAGCACGAGGCCGGTGGTCACGGATTCGGTAAACTCGGTGATGAGTACATCTATTTTAATCACTTTATTCCTGAAGGACCCGCGGGCGTTATCAATGAAGCAAAAGCTCTCGGTTGGTACGACAACCTCGAGCTTACCGGCAAGATGCATAGCGTGGGTTGGAGCCACCTCATCTTCGACGACCGCTACAGCGACATTGTGGACATCTTCGAGGGTGGCTATATGTACAGCCGGGGTGTGTTCCGCTCTGAGTCGAACTCTTGTATGAACAACAATATACCTTACTACAGCACCATCAGTCGTGAGAGCATCGTGAAGCGCATCAAGGACTATGCCGGTGAGGAATACAGTTTCGAAGAGTTCGTAAAGAACGACAAGCGCGACGCAGGCACCATAAGCACCCGTGCAGCTATCGATGAGAATGACAGCCGCAACGCAGGTACCTATCAGCACGAGCCTGTCTTCCACAAGGGTAGCCCGCTGAACATGGATAAGGTGAAAAGACATCGTTAACCCGGTAAAACAAAGAAGATTATGAAGAAACATATAATTACATACACAAGCTTTGCGTTAGCTATGATAGGATTGGCATCCTGCGGAGAGGACGCGAACCAGACTTCACAGTATGCGGATGCAAAATCGACACCGATGACTTTCGTGGTGACACATCCGGGGAAACAGACCAAAGCCACGGATGCTAACTTCGAGAAGAGCGACAAGATAGGCCTCTATGTGGCTGCCTCGGACGCGGCACTGGAGTTGGGCGGCAACCTTGTCAACAACGAGGCCCTGACCTTCGACGGCACCAACTGGACTGCCTCCCGTACCCTTTATTGGGACGACGGCTCGTTCAACGCCTATGCTTACTATCCTTATATACAAGGTGTGGAGAGCATCGAGGACCAGCCCTTCAGTGTGGCCACGGACCAGCGGACCATGAAGACGGAGACGGCACTTGGCGGCTACGAGGCCAGCGACCTGCTCTTCGCAACCACAAAGGGCGTCACGGCATCGGCAACGCCGGTGAGCCTTACCTTCAAGCACATCATGAGTAAACTCAAGATCCGCTTGGTGAAGGGCGAGGACTTTGAGGGCGACATGCCCGCCACCGCCACAGTCTACATCCACAACACGGTGCCTACGGCAACGGTGGACCTGCAGGCGGGCGTGGCTACGCGCTATGTGAAGGGTACCCGACAGACCATCATCGCCCGGCAGGACGACGACACCGGCTACTCGGCCATCATCGTGCCGCAGCGCGTAGAAAACCGTATGCCGCTCATTGAGGTAATCATGCGGGGAGTGAGCTATCTCTTCGAGAGCAAGTTCCAGTTCAAACCAGGTACCCAACACCTCGTCAACCTCGTCATCACGGACAATCCTGACCGGGTGAAGATAGAGGTCGGCGGCGAGATTCAAAACTGGCAATAGTAACAGTAGTGAACCAATTGTAAAGTGAATACATGAAGAAGACGGTATATATACTATCCCTTCTAACAATCGTGTTAACAGGATGGGTGGCAGCCTTGTGGCTGCCGCCCTTTACCGGTTATAAGGACAAGGTCAAGGAGACACGCTACGGACTGAACGAAGGTTTCGAGCTGGTGGAACAGACCATTGGAGGCGAGACACGCTATGTGGTGAAGGATGCGGAGGACAACGAACTCTTCGTCATCCCTCTGCGCGGTTGTCTGCTCGACACACGCTTTCGGGACGGCCAGCTGAAGTTCCGCGAGCAGAAGTCCAAACGGGAAGGATATATCGACCGTCAGGGAATGGTGGTCTTCACAGACGGCTATGCCGACCTGCCTGCCGAGCGAAAACAGGAGATTGTGGCCGAGCAACCAGAGGTCGAGACTGCCGAACCATCCCACAACACCCCCGAGGCACAAAGCAACGCCATCCCATCGGTTGACCTGCGTCAGCTGGTGCAGAGCAACCCCTTCTACAAAGAGGCCTCAAAGATTATACAGGGTAGGCTGACGGAAGACGATGCCAAGCGCCGTCATCTGATTCTCAACTACTGCGAACACTTCCGCACGGCCTACACTACGAAGGATATCGACTTCCTCCGTCAGGTCTTCAGCGACAATGCCCTCATCATCGTAGGCAATGTGGTGAAGCCCGTCGCCAACGACGACAAATGTATGGCCGACGCCAAAGTCACCTATGCCATACGCTCCAAGCAAGATTATTTGGCACGACTCTCCAAAGTCTTTGCTGCCAACAAGAGTATCGATGTGAAGTTCTCCGCCTTCCGCATCATGCGTCATCCTACCATGGACGGTATCTATGGTGTCACTCTGCGTCAACAGTACAAGAGCGACCGCTATAGCGACGACGGCTACCTCTTCCTGCTCTGGGACTTCCGCGACAAGTCCATGCCCCTTATTCATGTGCGTACCTGGCAACCGACACAGAGCATCGGCGAGGAGAACGAGATTATAGGCATACAAGATTTCAACTTACAATAAGTATATATGAATACCCATAGAGAAATATCAAGGACCTGTAGCTTCAGAGCGGTGCTGCTTTGCGTGGCCCTGATGCTGTGCGCACCGCTTGTGCGGGCACAGGAGTTCTCTGTAGCGAGCTTCCGCTCATTGCCCAACGACGTCAGTGCGTTCATAGAGCCCGTGCGCGACCTGAACGACGAAGCCTGTGCGCTCATTAAAGTGGAGGCTCCCGAGGAGTTCGCCTTCTCTTCTCCGCTCGGCATCGTGAAGCGTCGGGATGAGGTGGGCGAGATATGGCTCTATCTCCCTAAGGGTACACGCACACTCACCTTGAAGCATCCCGAATGGGGCATATTGCGTGACTATCGGTTGGGTAAACCCCTCGAAAGCCGCATGACTTATGAGATGAAACTCAATCTCCCGAAGGTGACTCCCATCATACAGGAGTTGCACGACACCATTGTGGAGGTAAAGACGATTGTCGACACCATCGCCGTCGTGAAAAAGCGTGCGCCGATGCCCTTGTCCGCACACATTCTGGTGACATCCGCCCTACATACCGATGGACCATCGTGGGGTCTGATGTTCGCCCTCTTGCGGAGGCACGGGGCTTGGTTGCACCTGAGCAGCAACCTGCAGACCACAGGCGGCACTGTAGGCAACTGCGACAAACAGGGCAACCTCATCGGAACAACGGACAAACCTTACTATACGGGCGACACACGCCACAGCAACTATACCGTCACGGCCGGAGCCATCCATCACCTCACCCACGGACTTTGTCTGTTCGAGGGTCTGGGCTACGGACGCGCTGCCACGGCTTGGCAACAAACGGAGAGCAGCGGTGGCGGCTATCTGCTCAACGAGGGCTTGACGCACAAAGGTGTGGCTGCCGAACTGGGCCTGTTGGCATCGTTCGGCCGGGTGGACGTTGCCGCGTCGGCCATCACCATTGCCGGCAAGCAGTGGCAGTGTAGCATTGGTGTAGGAATAAAATTGGGGAGGTAAACAACGATTATGAACAACAAAACTCTACTATATATCATCTGCGTGCTGATGGGCATGGCTACCGCAGTCGGTTGCAGCAGCGACAAGCCCACTTACCTGGAGCCTCATCTCAACACGCTGG
>CAYZVH010000085.1:0-13145 GCA_964481755.1 uncultured Bacteroides sp.
ATGCCGAGCTATTTCCGTGAGATGCCTTCTCAAAATATTTAGAAGGCACGCGGCTGGGAACGATATCGATACAGTTTATGATAGCAGCGTATTGCGCCACAGGAACCACCGAAAACCCTGCTGTAGAACACATTACAGAGGCCCACGTCGGATTCCTTTCCATAAATGTCGGATTTCTGTCCATGGGGTCGGATAATTGTCCTTTTACGTGGAATATCGACTTTCGCCAGCCACGGCAAGGCAGTAGTTTTGCGACGTACAAAATTTATTTATGGTTTTAGTAATTCATATATTATGAGTAAACACAGAATCGCAATGTTATGCGTGGCCGCAGTACTCCTTAGCGGAATGAACGGCCTCTACGCTAGCCCGGCTGTGAACCAAGTGACCAGCGGACAACAATCGAACACGCGTACCGTGAAAGGCGCCGTGAAAGACAGCTCAGGTGAACCACTCATCGGAGTGAACGTATCCATCAAAGGAACCACCAACGGAACCATCACCGACATGAACGGTGAATTCACACTAGACGTGAACGCGAAGAGTGTGTTGGTGGTATCTTATATAGGATACGCCACACAGGAAATCGGCGTGGGAAACAAGAAATTCCTCTCCATCACCCTGGAGGAGGACAACAAGACTCTGGACGAGGTGATCGTCATCGGATACGGTACCTCGCGCAAGAAGGACATCACCGGCTCGGTGTCGTCCGTGAAGGCGGACAAACTGAACTCCGTGGCATCGGCCAGCATCAGCCAGATGTTGCAGGGTCAGGTGACAGGTATGAGTCTCATCCAAGCCAGCGCACAGCCGGGAGCGAAGATGAGCGTGAACATACGTGGAGCGGCCTCGCCAAGGGGCGACAATTCGCCGCTGTACGTGATCGACGGTGTGCCCATGCAAAACAACAGCAGCCCCGATGCCGGACTGATGGACACCTCGTACGACGGCAGCAGCCGCGACCCGCTGAACACCATCAACCCTAACGACATCGAGAGCATAGAGGTGCTGAAGGATGCCTCAGCGGCTGCCATCTACGGTGCCTCGGCAGCCAACGGCGTAATCCTCATCACCACCAAGAGCGGAAAGGCTGGCAAGGTGAAGGTGGACTACCGCAGCACACTGACGGCGCAAATCCGCAAGGACTATCCCGAGGTGATGAACGCACACGACTTCCGCGAGCAGGCCAACCTGTGGACACGGGAGTATTATCTGTACCGCAACAAGATGGGCGTGTATGGCGACAATGCCATCGACTACAGCGGCTACACGCCCGTGTTCGACGATGTGGACGGCTACACCGCCGACACGAAGTGGATTGACGAGGTGACGCGCGACGGCTACATCATAGACCAGAACGTGTCGGTCAACGGCGGCTCGGAAAAGACGAAGTACTTCTTCTCCTATAACTATTACGACAACGCCGGACTGATGAAGAACTCCGACCTGACACGCCACAGCATCCGAATGAACCTGGACCAGGAATTCTCCAAACGAGTGAAGGCAGGCGTGAAGATGAGCTACTCGAACGTGAAGGCCAACTCTGTCTCCACCGGTAGCGCCAAGAACGCTGACAACCTGGTGCTCAACATCCCGCGCTACGCTCCGGACGTGCCAGTGAGGGACGAGAACGGCAAATACACGCCCTCGCACAACAAGCTGTTCACCAACCCGGCATCGTTCCTGGAGTTCGACGACGAATCGGCCACAAGCCGCATCTTCATCGCACCCACGATAGAGGTGAAGCTACTCGACGGTCTGACACTGAAAGGCACAGGCGGATATGACCAGCAGAAGAACACCCACTCGTTCTACATCCCCGTGTCGTCGCAAAACCCCATCTACGACGATGGTCTGGCACAGCACACCTACAAACAGATACAGAACATCAGCGCTGAGGCTTTCTTCAACTACGACAAGGTGTTCAACGAGGTGCACCACATCTCCGGTGTGTTGGGAGCAGGATACTACCGCACAGCCGAGAGCTACTTCGGACTGAGCGGCCAGGGTTTCTTCACCGACGCCTTCGGATACGACAACGTTGGCATCTCCGAAAAACAGGAGCAGATGTCCATCACCTCGTCGAGAGCCGAACGCACGAAGCTGTCGCAGTTCCTCCGCTTGAACTATTCGTTCCGCGACCGCTACATCCTCACCTTCACGCTGCGCCGCGATGGTTCGAGCTACTTCGCCGAGAACAACAAGTGGGGTGTGTTCCCCTCCATCTCAGCCGCATGGCGCATCAACGAGGAGGCTTTCATGAAAGACAAGACCGCCTTCAGCGACCTGAAGCTCCGCGTGGGCTATGGTGCCGTGGGTAACGAGAACATATTGGGAACGAACGCACAGTCGCTCTACAAGTCGGGCTACAACTTCCTGTTCGGCACGACGGTGAACCGAGGCCTTGCCCTGGTGCAGATAGAGAACCCCGACTTGAAGTGGGAGACCAACTACACACTCAACCTGGGCGTGGACTTCGGATTGTGGGACCAACGCGTGACAGGTACATTGGAGTTCTTCCACCGCGGAGTGAAGGACCTGCTCGACTACCAGACACTGCCCTCGAACAACGCCGTGGGCCGCGTGGCAGCCAACATCGGCGAGACACAGAGCCAAGGCTTCGAGTTCTCACTGCGCAGCGACAATCTCACATCAGAGAAGTTCAAGTGGCAGACAAACTTCAACCTCTCCTACTTCCGCACCAACTGGGTGAAGCGTAACCCCGAGGTGGCCCTGGCGGACTACGTCGGCGAGAAGGACGAGCTGGACGTGATCTACGGTTGGAAGACCGACGGCATCATCACCTCGAAGGAGGACATCCCCAGCTACATGCCTAACGCCAACGTGGGCAACGTGAAGTATGTGGACGTGAACAAGGACGGCGTGCTCGACTCGAAGGACGTGGTGAAACTGGGCAACAGCACACCGCGCTGGTACGCCGGACTGGGCAACACATTCAGCTACAAGGGCTTCGACCTCAACTTCTACTTCTACGGAGCCTTCGGCTACAAGAAGTCGAGAGGACAGGTGCCCGACCTGGACGCCATCGGCAACAGCGGCGTGGCAGCCAGCAACACCTACGTGGAGGTAATGACCGAAGTATACAACAGCCAGACGGGCAAGGGATGGATGCCAGGTGTGGCTTCGAACCCCTACGACAGCTCCAACCCCACAGGCACCAACAACTTCTACCTGATGGACGGCAGCTACGTGAAGCTGAAGAACATCACCTTGGGATACACCCTGCCGCAGAGCGTGTTCACCAACAGCAAGTTCATCCGCTCGGCACGCTTCTTCCTCGACGCACAAAACCTGTGGACCATCACCAGCTACCACGGTTTCGACCCGGAGCTGTCCGGGACGAACCCCTATCCGCAGGCCGTGTCGCTCTCATTCGGATTTAACCTGAGTTTCTAACCCCTCAACTTGACACATTATGAAAAAGATATTCAAACAGATACTACCGATAGCCCTGGCATCGTGCGCACTCAGCTTCACAGCCTGCGACGACATGCTGGAGACTAAGAACTTCACCGACATGACGGCCGACAACTTCTTCAACACCGAGGGAGACATCAAGGCCGCCGTCACGGGACTCTACGTGCCCTGCACCACCAACTGGGGATACAGCGACGGTGGCACGGGCGGATGGTACAACGCCATCTTCAACGCCGACAACAACGCCTACTACCCCTGCGGCATGACCATGACGGACATCATGCGCCACTACTCGTCGAACATCTACGACGAGTTCAACTTCGGTCCCTCCAGCGGCGGTCCGATAAAGAACACCTACAACGTGATCCGATTCGTGGCACGCGCCACCGACGTGATAAACAACATCGGCAAGAGCAAGGCCAGCGATGCTGTGAAGGAGCGCTACGTGGCCGAGGTGAAGACGCTGAGAGCCTTCTACATGTACGTGCTGCTCGACTGGTTTGGCCCGGTGAACGTGAAGCTGGACCCCGAGACGCTGATGGACAACACCATCACCGCACGCCCCACGAACGAAGAATATGTGGGCTACATTGAGAAAGACCTCAATGAAGCCATCGCCTGCGAGAACTTCCCCGACAAGTACAACGACGACGAGGAGAACTGGGGCCGCATGTCGAAAGCCGTGGCCTACGGTGTGCGCATGGAGCTCTACATGCACGAGAAGAACTGGAAAGAGGCCAAGGCCGCTGCACAGCAGCTGATGGGCATGGGATATGAGCTGCTCGACAACTACGAGGACGTGTTCAACATCGCCCGCAATGCCGAGCAGGTGTGGTCCATCCCTGCAAACACAAGTTCTGACAACTTCTACGTGACCGAGGTGCTGCCGTCGGACTTCAAGCGGGGCTACAACAGCCTGGGCGAAAGCTACATGCGCGGCAACGACACGGACTGGAAATGCGGATGGCAGTCCTACTGCATGTACTGGGACTACTACGACACCTTCGAGGCATCGGACGTGCGCAAGAACACCATCCTGGTGGAGTATGACACGAACGACGGTAGCCACAAGGGACGAGGCACCGGCATGGTGGGACCTATTCCTATCAAGTTCACCGACTCGCAGTTCTCCAACTACGGCATCCAGAAAGAGCATCCGGTGATCCGCTACGCCGAAGTGTTGCTCTCCTACGCCGAGGCTGAGAACGAGCTGAACGGACCTACCGCCAGCGCCATAGCCGCCGTGAAACAGGTGACAGACCGCGCGCACGTGAGCATCCCCGCCGACGCCACAGCCAGCAAGGAGGCCTTCCGCAGCTATCTGCTTGTGGAGCGCGGACACGAACTCTTCTGCGAGGGACACCGCCGCCAGGACCTCATACGCCACGGCGAGTTCATCAAGCGCGCACAGGAGCGCGGCTACAACGCACAGTCGTACCACGTGCTGATGCCCATTCCGCAAAATGTGATCACCGAGGCAAACGGCATCATTGAGCAGAACGCAGGTTACACCAAATAACATAAATATTGAGTGAAAGGCAAAGCCCCGGTGGAGATAAACATAGATTCTAAGCGTTATTTAGGTTAATATAGTTTTCAATAGGTTCATAATAACAATTCTCCATCGGGGTTTTCCTTTTGCCATCTAAAGAAAAACGATACACACGCATGAATACGACAGCTACAGACGAACAGCCCTACAACCACACAGACAAAACCCTTAACCAACACAAAAACCAAATTAGATGAACAAACTCTTACACACTGCAATGGCAACGCTGCTGCTGGTCGCCGCCTCGTGCGGCAGCCGGCAGCAAGTCGTTGACCAAGATCGCCCGGTGGCCTACCTGGCCGCCTACATGAAAGGCGACGACGAGAAGAGCATGTACTATGCACTCTCGCAAGACCGATTCAACTTCGAGCCCCTGAACGACGGGAAGCCCGTGCTGACAGCCACAATGGACGACGGACTGCTGCGCGACCCGATGATACTGAAGGACCGCAGTGGAGTGTACCACCTAGTGGCCACGGTGTCGTGGAAAAACCGTCCCTTCACAATGTGGGACTCTAAGGACCTGCTTACGTGGGAAGGCGAGCGACTGGTGGACGTGGCCCCCGAAGGCGCCAGCAAGACATGGGCACCAGAGATGGCCTACGACGAGGAGAACGACCTCTACATGGTCTACTGGACCGCCGAGCTCCACGACGACTGGAGCACCGCCGCCATCTACTATGCCACCACCAGCGACTTCACACACTTCTCCGCACCAAAGCTGCTCTACAGCGACGACGAAGGCATCTTGGACGCCAACATCCTGAAAGTGGACAGCCTCTATCACCTCGTGTATCGCAAGAACGGCATTTGGGAGGTGACCTCACCCTCCGCGCAAGGGCCCTACACCCATCCGCGCCAAGTGACCACCGAGAATGTGGAAGGCCCCTTCGCCTTCCCGCTCAACGACGGCACGGGATACGCCATGGTGTGGGACTACTTCGGCCGCAGTCTGGGCTACGGGCTCTGCACGTCGGCCGACTTCGGAGAGTGGAAACGCCTGACCAACGAACAGTATCCGTTCTACAACGACAGTGTGTCGTTCCCCGAGGGCATACGCCACGGCTCCATCATCGGCATCACGCAGGATGAGGTGGACCGCCTGTTGCAGAAATATGGAAAAGATAAAAAGAAACAGTAACTTTGCGACATATTATCATGAGAACACCTCTAAAGACATTCATCGGCCTGCTCTGCGCACTATGGCTGACGGCTTGCGCCGACAGCCGGCAGGCTTACCTCTTCACCTACTTCACGGGAGAGGGCGACGGCCTGCGCCTGGCCTACAGCTACGACGGCAAGCGGTGGACACCGTTGACTGAGGACACCGTACTACTGAAACCCTCCGTGGGCGCCGACAAGCTGATGCGCGACCCTAGCGTGGCGCGAGGCAAGGACGGCACCTTCCATCTGGTGTGGACCTCGGGGTGGCACGACCGCTTCATAGGCTACGCCAGCACACGCGACTTCGTCACATGGTCGGAGCAACGGCAGATTCCCGTCATGGAGCACCAACCAGGCACCCGCAACTGCTGGGCCCCGGAGCTGTTCTACGACGAGCGGCAGGACCTGTTCTACATCTTCTGGGCCTCCACCGTGCCAGGGCAACACAGCTACGTGCCCACCAGCGACGAGGAGACGGGATGGAACCACCGCATCTACTTCACCACCACGCGCGACTTCGAGACCTTCGCTCCCGTGGAGATGATGCTCAACACGGACTTCTCCGCCATCGACGCAGCCATCGTGGAAGACCGCGCGCACAGCCGCTACCTGATGGTGGTGAAGAACGAGAACTCCGCACCGGCGGAGAAGAACATCCGTGTGACGCGCACCGACGACCTGCGCAGGGGATTCCCCACCACCGTGTCCGCTCCCATCACGGGCGACTATTGGGCCGAGGGCCCTGCCCCACTCTTTGTGGGCGACACGCTCTACGTCTACTTCGACATGTACACCCAAGGACGCTACGGAGCCGTGCGCAGCCTGGACTATGGCGACACGTGGCAGGACGTCTCCGACTCAGTCTCCTTCCCGCTACGCATGCGCCACGGAACAGCCATCGCCGTGCCACATCAGTTCGTGGAGCAGCTGAAGGAACAGCTCGGCAAACAACATCGCGACTAATTATCAATAACACAATAACAATACACATGATAAACAAGAAACTTATCACAATCTGCCTGGGTGCAACTATGGCCATCTCGGCTTGTCAAGTGCAACGGCAGGAGAAGAAAATTTTCAAAGAGGGAGAATTCAAGGAGTGGGCACAGACCCCGCCCATGGGATGGAACAGTTGGGACTGCTATGGTCCCACAGTGGAGGAACACGAAGTGAAGGCCAACGCCGACTACATGGCGCAGCACCTGAAGAAGTTCGGCTGGGAATATATCATCGTGGACATCCGCTGGTTTGTGGAGAACGACAAGGCCGGAGGCTACAACCAGACAGACCCGCGCTACGTGCTCGATGAGTATGGACGCTACCAGCCTGCGGTCAACCGCTTCCCCTCGGCAAAAGACGGCAAGGGATTCAAGGAGCTGGCGGACTACGTGCACGGCCTGGGACTGAAGTTCGGCATCCACATCATGCGCGGCATCCCCAAAGAGGCAGTAGCCAAGAAACTGCCGGTGAAGGGGACCGACGGCATCACTGCCGACCAGATTTACTCCACAGACATGCAGTGCCAGTGGTTGCGCGACAACTACACCATCGTGGCCGACAAACCAGGCGCACAGGAGTACTACAACTCCATCTTCGACCTCTACGCCAGTTGGGGTGTGGACTACGTGAAGATTGACGACATCAGCCGCCCCTACCACACACGGGAGATAGAGATGGTGCGCAACGCCATAGACCAATGCGGACGCCCCATCGTGCTGAGCCTCTCGCCAGGAAAGACCCAGATAGAGAACGCCAACCACGTGAAGGAGCACGCCAACATGTGGCGCATGGTGGACGACGTGTGGGACCTGTGGCGCGACGTGAAGCACCTGATGAAGGTGGCCGAGCAGTGGTATCCCTACATAGCTCCCGGCACGTGGCCCGACTGCGACATGATTCCCCTGGGCAAGATCTCCATCCGGGGTGAGCGAGGCGAAGAGCGCATGACACGCCTGACCCGCGACGAGCAATACTCGCTGATGTCGCTGTTCACCATCTTCCGCTCACCGCTGATGTTTGGCGGCGACCTGCCCAGCAACGATGAGTTCACTCTGTCGCTACTCACCAACGAGGAGGTGCTGAAAATGCACCGCGAGGCTGTGGACGTGCGCCAGCTGTTCCAGGACGAGAAGCAATTGGCCATCACCTCACGTCACCCCGAGACGGGCGACATCTATCTGGCCCTGTTCAACCTGCAGGACGAGAAACCGCTCACCGTCGAGGTGAACCTGAAGGACGTAGGGGCGAACGGCGACCTGAAGGTAACAGACATGTGGAGCCACAAAGACCTTGGTGTGGTGTCGAACGACTTCGCACAGACCCTGCGACCCCACGCCTGCGGACTCTACAAACTCTCGCCCGCACAGTAGATTGCGGCTATACATAATAAAGGTAATTCCATACGGTCATCAGCCAGGCTTCCGTTCCACTCTGTGTCGGTGCCTGGCTGATTTGCTTTGAATAAGGTAAGGCATTGTCCGCACTCGACAAAATAATTTAGGGCGAGCTTGATAACTTTTACTCTCACTTGCATTACCTTTGTAGAAAATTTCACTCCGTAACCCTATGAAGTCACGCATCGGCATCTGTGCCACATGGATAATACTGTTGCTGTCGAGCCTCCGCTTGGCCGCGCAACCCCTGTTGCCCAACCAGAAGAGCTTCGTCAACCTCAGCCTGGACATCGACCACATCGAGACCTTCTTCCAGGACTCCATCGGCCGCGTGTGGGCAGGCACCTTCCTCAACGGACTGATGATGTTCAACGGCGAGACCTTCGCCCCGAAGACAGTGCCGCTGAAAAACAACGGCATCCACTGCCAACTGCCCATCGACGCCACACGCTACCTCGTCGGCACCCGCAACGGACTCCACATCTTCCGCCTGCCGACCGTGGACGGCGAGAAGCTGCCACACACCGAGGAGGTGGAGGTGGTAGGGCTCCACAGACTCAGCGCAAGTCAGGTGCTCGTCTTCTGCGCCTACAAGATAGCCCTATTCGACGTGACGACTTGCCAACTGACAGACCTCGTCACATGGAGTGACTTCCGCCTGGTGATGCACGCCGCCGTGACCGACGACGACTTCATCCTGCTGACCGACAAGAAGGGGTTCTACAACTTCTCACTCCCCCAGAAACGCATTACGCACACACCTCTTGCAGGCATCTCGCCACAGACCGAGATGCTGCTCACCATCCTGCGCGACGGCTCCACCTACTGGATAGGCAGCGACAAGGGTCTGATGCGCTACGACTACGCCACACAGCAGGTCGCCCGCATCCGCGAGCTGGACGGCATCTGTGTGAAGACCCTGATGAAGGACCACAACGGCACCCTGTGGGTGGGCACCAACAGCGGACTCTACACCTATCAGCCCCAGCAGGGAGCGTGGGAACACTACCTCCACAACAACCAGGACGAGCAGAGCCTGCTCAATGACTGCATCTGGTCGATCTACGAGGACCACGATGGCAACAAATGGATTGGCGTAGATGGTGGATTCTCGTTTCTGCGCGAGAACGCCCCTCTCAAGAAAGTCAAGTGGAGCGACTTCATCCACTCCTATGAAGGCAACCGTATCGTCAAGATGCTGCACGACAGTCGGGGCGACTACTGGTTGGGAGGCATCAATGGCCTGGGCCGACGATCCGCCGACACGGGCAAGGCGACCTTCTTCAAGGTCGACCGCACGGACAAGATTCCCGACAACCGTATCCGTGCCCTCTATGAGGACCGCGACGGCAACGTGTGGATAGGCACCGACGGCGGCGTGGCTTGGTTCGACCGCCAGCGACAGCAGTTTCTCTGGTGCAACATAGAGAACCCCACCACGGGGAGAAACTCCGTGTGGACCTACGGCATAGTGGACGACGACCAAGGGAACCTCTACGTGGCCACCTGTTCGGGCGGACTCTTCGTGGTGGACAAGGCCACGCTGGAGCGCCACCCCGGCGGCACCGTCACCCCGAAGTACAACTACTGCACACAGGCGGACAGTCTCATCCTCTCCAACGACGCCTGCATGGACATTCTGAAGGACTCCGTGGGCAACATCTGGTTCAACGGAGGGAGATACCTCTATAAGATGGCCCAGGTAGGCAAGCCTGTCATCCAGTTCTCCAACAACACCATCCCTCCCCTGCCTTGCAAGACCATCGGAGGTATGCTGTGCGACGAGAGCGGCATGCTGTGGGGATACTATTCCAACGGATTCTTCCGCATCCACCCACAGACCTCTGAGGTGGACAGCATCCCCATGAACGACTACATCCGCCAGTTCGGGCCCATAAAGAGCATGACCAACCGCGGCGACCACATCTGGTTCCTCACCAGCCTGGGCGTGGGCATCATCCACAAGACCACGCTACAATGCCGCCACTTGATAGACTTCGCCGCCGGTGCCTACAAGAGCTGCTACTACGACGCCCGCGAGGACCGCATCTGGCTTGGCGGCGTGGACAACTGTATGGTGCTCAACCCATCGGCCTGCCTACAGAGCCGCAAGGAGGTGGCTCCGGCGCTCATCCTGGCGGACATACTGGTGAACGACAACTCCATAGGCGCCACACGCGACCTGGCCTTCTGCCGACAACTCGGCCTCGCGACGCAGGACAACAACCTCTCGTTCCGCTTCTCGTTCGGCTCCCCCACGGACGAGACGGAACTGCAACAGGGCTACTACTACCGCCTCGGCGGACTCGACGACCATTGGAACAACTTCAACAGGCAAACCCGCTTGATAAAATACTCTCACCTGGCCCATGGCGACTACACCTTCGAGATAGGCCACGTCAGCGAGGCTGACAGCGAGGTGGAGGTGGTCCACTCGCTCCCCATCCACATCCAGGCCCCGTGGTACGCCACACCGTGGTTCCGCCTGCTGGCGGTCGTCATCGTCGTCGCCCTGGTGGGAGGGGCCTTCAACTTCTACCGCATACGCACCAAGCTGCGCCTGGCCGAGAGCGAGAAGGCGAACATGCTGAAGCTCTCGCAGATGAAGATGGACTTCCTCACCAGCATGTCGCACGACCTGAAGACACCGCTGAGCCTGATATTGGCGCCGGTGAACCGCCTGGCACAGACCACCAAGAACCCACAGACGAGGCAACAGTTGGAGGAGATACTGAAGAACGCCCAGAAGCTGAGCGCCATGGTGACACAGATACTGAGCGTGAAGAACGACGACACGGCGGACATTCCACTCTCCCTCTCCCCCACCGACATCGTGGAGTTTGTGCGCAGCATCGTGGGCGTGCACCAGCAGATGTTCGCCGCCAAGGGCGTGGAGCTGAGCTTCACCACCGACACCCCACGGCTCTGCATGCAGATGGATGTGCAGAAGATGGAGTCCGTCGTCAACAATCTGATGTCCAACGCCTACAAGTTCACCCCTGCGGGCGGCAGCGTCGTGGTAGGCATCCACCATCCCGTGGACGACCGCGCGGACAGCGTGCGCCTCACCGTCGCCGACACCGGCGTAGGCATCGCCCCGGACGAACAGCCCTTCATCTTCGACCGCTTCTACCAATCCGTCAAGACGAAGCAGATAAACAAAGGCGGCTCCGGCATCGGCCTCTTCATGACCCGCAGGTACGTCACCCAGCAGGGCGGCACCATCGAAGTCGCCTCCAGCCCCGCAGGCTCCACCTTCACCGTCACCCTCCCCGTTGACCTCGGCGGGCAGAGCACCATAGCGGGTGGAGAGAGCGATGGTCTCAGTGGGCAGGCAGACTTCAGCGGGCAGAATGGCAGGTCCAACAGACAGGCCGTTGACCTCGGCGGACGAACCGCAGAAGAGCAATCCGCGCAGCGGCTTCCTGCCGAGGCGGACAACGTCACGAGCCCCTCCATTCCGGCGGACAGCAACACGTCCGCCCCAGCGAAGGTATTGTTGGTGGAGGATAATGAAGACATTGCCTCGTTCATCCGCAACAATCTGCGGGGGATGGAGTGCACCGTGGCACACAACGGACAGTCCGGGCTCGACCTGGCACAGCGATTGATGCCGGACATCATCGTGTCCGACATCATGATGCCCGTGATGGACGGCATGGAGATGAGCAAACTGTTGCGGCGCAACCTCGCCACCTCCACCATCCCCATCATCCTGCTCACCGCCAAGGACGACAAGCTGACCGAGACCACCGCCTACAAGACTGGCGTGGACGCTTTCATCGCCAAACCCTTCGAGATAGAGCAGCTGGAGGCTCGCATCCATCAGTTGCTGCAGAGCAAGCGGAACGTCATCTCCAAGACCCTGCAGACCCTGCAGGAGCAGGAGCAAGAGCGTCAGAAACAGACCGTCTACACGCCCTCGCAAGACGAGCTGTTCGTCACCGAGCTCACCCGCATCATCGAGAACAACCTGGAGTCGCCGGACCTGAACGTGCAGCGCCTCTCCGACCTCTCGGGCTACAGCACCACGCAGATCTACCGCAAGCTGAAGCTACTCACCGGCCACACCGCCGTGGACTACATCAAGTCCATCCGACTGAAGAAAGCCGCCATGCTCCTCGGCCAAAAGAAGTTCTCCGTAGCCGAAGTGATGTACATGGTAGGGTTCTCCTCCCACTCCTACTTCTCCAAATGCTTCACCGAGAAGTACGGCAAGTCGCCCCGAGCCTACATGGAGGAACTGTAGTAAGATTTCAAGAGACCTCTTTTGAAGGCAAAAAGACAAAGAGTCTGAAAGACATTTTTTGAAGACTAAGAAGATAAAAGACTAAGAGTCAAATAGCGTTGAACGTTTGATGATAGAAGTCCGTCTCCATCTATCAGCGAGAACTATCGTTCGCAAAGCCTCAGACAACCGATTGTATAGTCAAAAACAATTAGATTGTTTTGGCTCAGACAATCGATTGTATAAGCCCAAACAATTAGATTGTTTTGGCCCGGACAAAGCATCGTCTTTTGACAGATAAACAGCCAAACGAACCCGCAGGGACTACCGAACCGTATTAAAACAAAAAATGGGCCTTTTCACAAAGGTC
>CAYZVH010000086.1:0-13141 GCA_964481755.1 uncultured Bacteroides sp.
AACTTGGTGAACCTGCTCCCCTACGCCCGCAAGGTGGAAGAGAGCAAAGCCGGTGTGGTGTACAACCGCATACGTCCGCTTCACTTTGTGATAGCTTTGGCAGGTGGCCTATGTTGGGGCATTTGGTTGCTGCCCGACTATTGGTTGGCATTTCTGCTTCCGGTGGGGGTGTTCCTTCTGTTGGTGGCACTGATGCGCAAGCGCCTACAGGGTTACACGGGCGACTGTTGCGGCGCTACCTTCCTGCTTTGTGAGTTGGCATTCTGGGCAGGTATCTGCGCCACCTACTATGGTGCGGTATAATTTATGTAAACAATATGCTGTCGCAATTTTTTATTTAACTACCTTTGGCCCGTTGAATACAATGTACGAAGTGAAAGACAATGGCACAGAGATACTACAGAGCAAGCAATGGTAACGCTCACCTCACGCTGTCGGACCGCCCGGGCAAAGTGACGGAGAGCCTCATTGTGGAGAATATCGGCCGCATGATGGCCCTTGACGACGATGCGGAAGAGAGACCTTGGACAGAGATGAGAAAGGACGTGATGCAATTCTTCCAACACAACCTGGACCAAATACTGGAGATGGCGCACCTGCACGAGGAGCTGGTGGAGATATCCGAAGAGGAGGCCGATGAGATACAAGACTTCACATTCGAGGAATGGGTGGCTTGGGAGTTCCAAGGGGCTGAATAACCCACGTCCGCCCGAGAATACATTCATCGGTCACCATAGCAAGGCGCCTACAATAATCAGCAACACTGTCAGTGCCTCCGCACGGAGGTTGACACGCACGGCAAGTTCCATGTCGGCGGTGGTAAGCTCACGATGGTTGTCCCCAATGTAAGGTTTCCACACCTCCTCGCCAAAGTAGATGTGCGGACCACCGAAGCGACAATTGAGTATGCCGGCCAAGGCCGACTCGGGATAGCCGGAGTTGGGACTGGCATGGGCCTTGCCATAGCGGCGGACAAAACTGAACAGCCGCGGACGACCCGCTACGAGAATCATCAGCAAGGCCGTCAACCGTGCCGGGACATAGTTGGCCACATCGTCGATGTGCGCTGCCCAACAGCCAAACTGACAGTACCGCTCGTTGCGATAGCCTATCATGGAATCGAGCGTGTTCACCATCTTGTAGGCCAACATGCCCTCTAACCCCAACACGGCATACCAAAACAGCGGGGCGATGACGCCATCGCTCAAGTTCTCAGCCAATGTCTCGAGAGCGGCCGTGCGCACCTCTTGCGCCGACAGGTTGGAAGTGTCGCGGCCCACGATGCGTGACACCTGACGGCGCCCCTCCTCCACCGAACGGTCCACCGCACGGAATACCATACGCACCTCACGAGCCAATGTGGTGCCGGCCAAGCAATAGAAGACGCCAATGGCGGCAAGGGGCAGCACCAGCCAACGGCCTCCTACCCAATCGGCAGCCACGAGCGCCCCATGAGCGAGAAAGTAGACAAAGAGAATGAGCCCAACAGCCATCAGTGCGCCATTGCGCCGGCGATGCGCCCCTCGGTTGAGCCGATGCTCGCCCCACGCAATCATCCGCCCGAACCAGACGACCGGGTGAGGCAACCGTACAGGGTCGCCCAGCCATTTGTCGAGCAACCACCCGACTGCCAAGGGGACAATCAGACAGAGGCTATCCATTGGTTGATGGCGTTTATGAGTTTATCGTTCTCCTCCGGCGTTTGTGTGGCGATGCGGAAAAAGTGCTCGTCGAGCCCCTCGAAGTTGGAGGCATCCCTTATCAGCAAGCCATGCTCCTGCACCAAATAGTCCTTCAGCGCAGCGGCTTTGCCGTAGCGCAGACGAGCCAACATGAAATGGGTGTCGCTGGGCCACACCTCTATCAATCCGGTGGACGACAAGGCTTGCTGCAACCGCTCCTTCTCTCGCAGATAGGCAGCGAGGTCGAACGGCAAGTCCATTTTTTGCTTGAGAGCATAGAAGCCGGTGGCGATGGCCAAGGCGTTGACAGACCAAGGCATGCGTCGGAGACGGATTTCTTGGAGCAAATGGTCACTAGCTGTCATATACCCCAATCGCACCCCGGGGATGCTATAGTGTTTGGTGAGCGAATGTATCAAGATTACGTTGGGCAATTCCACGGCCTCCTTCACGGAGAAGGTCCGTTTCAGAGTGAACATCTCGTAGGATTGGTCGATGACGAACAGCGCCTGGGGATGTCGCTCGATGAGCCGCAGCAACGCCTCACGGCCGTATACCTCTCCGGTAGGATTGTTGGGATTGCACACCCACACCAACCGCGCCTCCGCAGGGACCGCGTCGAGTGTGTAGAATGGCAGCACCCGATGGGCGTGCATGCGACAGGCATCGGCATACTCACTGAAGGTGGGCATCAGCACGGCCGACTTGGCCTCACGAAAGGTTTGTGCTATCAGATAGATGGCCTCGGTAGCGCCGCTGGTGACGCAGACGTTGTCCGCACCGATGTGGAAAAAGTCGCCAAAGGCTTTCTCCAGCGAAGTGGGTACAGGTTCGGGGTAACTGAAGAGTTTGTCGAGTTGGGTCTGAAGGTAAGACTTCAGTGCGCCAACCTCGGGATAGTTATAGACATTGGAGCTGAAGTTGCCCTCCAAGGGCCGGTCGTAGTGGTGTATGTCGTCGCCGTGTCCGTTAATCATTGTCTTGAAGTATGCTATAGAGCCGTGGCAGGTCGATGTGCTTGCGTACATGGTCCGCCAACAGGTCATATTGTTGTTCCTTATAGTTTTGATAGTCGGTTACCGTCGTTGTCTGTCCAGCCTCCCGCAAGTAGGGTGCGAGCAGGAAGTCGATGACCGACGGATTGTCGAGAATACCGTGTACGTAGGTCCCCATACAGCGGTCGTCCACGCGGTAGCCGTCCGCGGTGCCGTCCGTGAGGTGGTTCAGCGGAGCGTCCGCCGCTCCCTCCATCGGCAAGGTACGGCCCATGTGTATCTCGTATCCGTCGCAGAGCGGGTCGGACTGCAAGAAACGGAACTGCACACGGCGGGTGGTCTTCTCCCCACTCATGGTAGTGACGGTGGGCAGCAAGCCGAGGCCAGGCAGCGAGGCGATGTCACCCTCCACCCCATCGGGGTCGAGCACCTGACTGCCCATTATCTGGTAACCACCACAGATGCCCAGCACGGTGGCTCCGCGCCGATGCGCCTTCAGTATGGACTTGGCCGCCCCGTTGCGACGCAGCTCGTAGAGGTCGCCTAAGGTGTTCTTGGTGCCGGGGATGAGGATGATGTCCGCCTTCTCCAACTCTTCGGTATTGTTGGTGTAGAACAGGTGCACACGCTCGTCCTGCTCCAGTCGGTTGAAGTCGGTGAAGTTGGAGATGTGACGCAACAAGACGACAGCTATGTTTACCAATCCTTGCTGTGCCTGGAGCGACTTCTGACGGAGCTCCACCGAGTCTTCCTCGTCGATGTGTATACTATTATAATAAGGTATAACTCCCAACACGGGGATGCCGCAGAGTTCCTCCATCATCCGCACGCCTCTCTCGAAGAGACGCAGGTCGCCCCGGAACTTGTTGATGAGTATGCCCTTTATCCGCTTGCGGTCTTCCTCGTCCTGCAGCATCACCGAACCGTAGACGCTGGCGAACACCCCACCGCGGTCGATGTCGCCCACCAGGATGACGTCCGCATCGGCATGGCGTGCCATGGACATGTTGACGATGTCCGCCTCCTTGAGGTTTATCTCGGAGATGCTGCCCGCTCCCTCCATCACGATGGGATTGTAGCGCTGGCTCAGTCGGTCGAAGGCGGCGTTTACCTCCCGACGCAACGCGTCCCTACTACCTTTCTGCAGGTAGTCGTATGCACTCTGATGGCCTATAGGTTTGCCGTGAAGCACAACCTGCGAGGTATGGTCAGTGTTGGGTTTCAGAAGCAACGGGTTCATGTCCGTGTGGCAAGGTACACCTGCGGCCTCGGCCTGCACGGCCTGTGCGCGACCTATCTCCAGTCCGTCGGGTGTGACGAAGGAGTTCAACGCCATGTTCTGTGCCTTGAAGGGTGCCGGTCGGTAGCCGTCTTGCCTAAAGATGCGACACAACGCCGTGGCGATGACACTTTTGCCTACGTCGCTGCCCGTGCCTGCCAACAGAAGAGGATGTAATCTTTTACCATTCATATCAGCGGCAAAGGTAGCAATTTCCATGAATCGGTGTCCGCAGGCATAGGTAAAGAATAGCAGGGTGACGGACAAAAAAAACTCCCCGACAACCATTGCGGCCACCGGGGAGCTATAATATAAACAATATGTATTATTCCATCAGTTTCTCAATCTCCTTGAACTCAGCTTCCAGACCGAGGTTGTAGTAGATGGTGTAGAGACCATTCATCCACAACTCCTTGTTGTCCGGTTTCAAGTCTCTTGCCTTCTCGTAGTAGGGTCTTGCTGACTCGTAGTAAGCTTTGATCTTAGCCTGGTCCTCTTTGTACTTCGGATCGTTGAGGTCAGTTGTGGCCTTGCTTCCGTAGTCCAGACCCTGCTGGCAGTAGCACAGACCGAGGTTAGAGTAAGCCTCTGCGTAAGCTGGGTCTTTCTCGATGGTACGTTTGTAAGCGTCGATGGCCTTGTCGTAGTCCTTCTTGTTCTGATAGAGGTAACCGAGCACGTAGAGCATAAACGGTGTCTCGCCACCCTTCTGAATCATCTGCTCTGTGAACTGAAGTGCCTCGTCGTACTTGCCGGAATTTGAGTAGTAGTCGATGAGGTTACCAGAGAAGTAAGCGTAGTCGGGGTACTTCTCGATACCTTCCTTCAGGGTGTTCATCCAATTGACAGTGTCGCCGAGAGCTTTGTAAGCGGCAGCCTGGAACTCCAGAGCGGCCTTACCATTATCCTTGCTCTTAGCGGCAATCGGGGTGAACTGAAGCACTTTCTGGTAGTTAGCCTTCTCTGCTTCGGCATTGTCCTTTGACGACTGAGCCATGCGGATGGCAGCCAGTGACGCATAGTAAGCGATATCAGGAGCCAGGGTATCCGTTACGGCATAGTTCTCTTTCTCCAACAGAGGACTGTTGGCAGAGTTGAGGTACATAGCGAAGAACTTGTAAGCGTCGGCATCGTTGCCTTGGTTGAAGAATAACACACCGCCGTTAATCAAGTTCGGACGATCCATCTTCATGGACTCACCGTTGGCTTTGCGGTATTTGAACTTCACTTTACCCTTAGCGTCGGGAATCTGCTCCAGTTTGTCGCACTCTGTGAAGTACTCGAACATCTTGTAGATGCTGTTGTACATCTTCGTAGTATCAAAAGGCTGTTTCAGATAGCCTTTTGTGTTCTCCTCCTCGCTGATCTTCTTCTGGATGTATCCAGCTACGTTCCAAGTGCTGGCTTCTTTCTTCATAGTCTCATCAGTCAAAGCTTGATTGATAAGTTTCTCAGCTTGGTCGAACTTCTTGCTGTCGGCCAATGACTTTGCTTCCTTAACGGTCTTCACCTGCGCCGTAGCAAAGCAGGAGACTGTCAGTAGCGCTGCTACAAATAAACCTTTTTTCATGTTCTTGCGAATTAAAAGTTACTAATTGTGTATATGTTATTCATTATTATTCTCTGTCGGAGCGTCTTCTGTCGGTGACTCTTCTGTCGAGGTCTCTTCCTCCTCGGTCTCGGAACTTACCTTGCATACCGAAGCGATGCGGTCGTTCCGCTTCTCGAGGTTGATGAGGCGTACGCCCTGAGTGGCACGTCCCATGACGCGGACATCGCTCACCTTCAGACGGATGGTGATGCCGGACTTGTTGATGATCATCAGGTCGTTGTCGTCCGTCACCGATTTGATAGCTACCAGTTTGCCCGTCTTGTCGGTGATATTGAGGGTCTTCACTCCCTTACCACCACGGTTGGTCACACGGTAGTCCTCGATGTCGGTGCGCTTGCCGTAGCCTTGCTCAGAAACAACCATCACGGTCTCGGTCTCCTTGTCCTTGATGCAAACCATGCCGATGACTTCATCGCCACAGTTCTCGTCGAGGGTCATACCCTTCACACCGGTTGCCGTACGTCCCATCTCGCGTACCTTGCTCTCGTGGAAGCGGATGGCGCGTCCGTTGCGGTTGGCAAGGATAATCTCGTTGTCGCCGTTGGTCAGTCTCACGGCAATCACCTTGTCGTCCTCACGTATGGTGATGGCGTTCACACCATTTTGGCGCGGACGGGAGTATTGCTCGAGCAGTGTCTTCTTCACCACACCGTTCTTGGTGCAGAATATCAAGTAGTGGCTGTTGATGAACTCAGCGTCGGTGAGGGTCTCCACGCGGATGAAGGCGTTGACAGCATCGCCCGAATCAATGTTGAGCAGGTTCTGGATTGCACGCCCCTTGGCGTTCTTGGTCCCCTCGGGTATCTCGTACACCTTCAGCCAGTAGCAGCGTCCCTTCTGGGTGAAGAAGAGCATGGTGTTGTGCATCGTGGCCGGATAGATGTACTCCACGAAGTCAGCGTCGCGCGTCTCGGTACCCTTGGCACCTACGCCGCCTTTCTTCTGCTGACGGAACTCGCTGAGCGGGGTACGCTTGATGTAACCCAAATGAGAGATAGTGATCACCATCTCGTCGTTGGCATAGAAGTCTTCGGGGTTGAACTCCTCGGATGAGTAAACGATTTGAGAGCGTCTCTCGTCGCCGTACTTCTCCTTTACCTCTATCAGCTCGTCCTTGATGACCTGCTTGCAAAGCTCGTCGTCGGCAAGTATATTCTCCAGGTAAGCGATTTGTTTCTCAATCTCCTCGTACTCGGCGTGCAGCTTGTCCTGCATCAGACCGGTCAGCTGTCCGAGGCGCATGTCCACGATAGCTTTTGCCTGAACGTCCGACAAGTTGAAACGGCTCATCAGGTTCTCGATGGCCTCGGCCGGTGTCTTGGCGGCGCGGATGATATGTACCACCTCGTCGATGTTGTCCGACGCGATGATCAGACCTTCGAGGATGTGGGCTCTCTCGCGTGCCTTTTTCAGGTCGAACTGTGTGCGGCGAATCACCACCTCGTGACGGTGCTCCACGAAATACTGGATGCACTCCTTCAGGCTGAGGCTCTTCGGGCGGCCATGCACCAAAGCGATGGTGTTGACGCTGAATGAGCTCTGCAACGCCGTCATCTTATAGAGTTTATTGAGCACCACGCTGGCGTTGGCGTCGCGTTTCACATCCACCACGATGCGCATACCCTCGCGGTCGGACTCGTCGTTGGCGTTGGAGATGCCGTCAATCTTCTTTTCGTTCACCAGGTCGGCAATGTTCTTGATAAGCTCGGCCTTGTTGACGTTGTAAGGTATTTCGGTGACGACAATCTTGTCGTGCGTAGGACCTGACTCAATCTCTGCCTTGGCGCGCATCACCACGCGGCCGCGACCGGTCTCGTATGCCTCGCGCACTCCTTTTATACCATATATATATGCACCCGTCGGAAAGTCGGGGGCTTTGACGTACTGCATCAGTTCGTCCAGTGTGATGTCGTTGTTGTCGATGTAGGCCACACAGGCGTCTATCACCTCGCCCAAGTTGTGTGTGGGGATGTTTGTCGCCATACCTACGGCGATGCCGGAGGCTCCGTTCACCAGCAGGTTAGGGATGCGGGTAGGCATCACGGTAGGTTCCTGCAGGGTGTCGTCGAAGTTGTTTTGGAAATCCACTGTCTCTTTGTAGAGGTCCTGCATCATCTCCTCGCCCACTTTCTTCAGGCGCGCCTCGGTGTAACGCATGGCGGCAGGACTGTCGCCGTCGACAGATCCGTAGTTTCCCTGTCCGTCGACCAAGGGGTAACGCATACACCAGTCTTGAGCCATTCTTACCAAGGCTCCATATACTGAAGAATCGCCGTGTGGGTGATACTTACCAAGCACTTCACCGACAATTCTGGCAGATTTCTTATAAGGTTTATCGGAGGTGTTTCCCAATTCCATCATACCGTACAGAATACGTCTCTGAACCGGTTTAAAACCATCACGAACATCAGGAAGTGCACGTGCAACGATCACTGACATGGAGTAGTCGATGTACGATGTCTTCATCTCCTCTTCGAGGTTGATTTTTATAATCCTATCTTGTTCAAGCATTTAGAATATATATTAATATGTATTTTTCTCGTCAATAAAAATCACGCTAAAGTACAGCTTTTTTATGATATGGAGCCTCATTCAAATGAAAAAAACTCTTAAAAAGAGATTTTAATCCGTGTGACTGACATCTGTGCAGTATTGCCACCACCGAGGGAACAGTGGCACATTATTTGTATGGTGTACATAAATCATCTTATTGATTCGGTCTTTCATAGAGAAAGGGAACATTTAAGCAACAAACGTAAAACGGTATTTATTTATGGATTATCATTTCTCACCAAAGATATCAAAGGTCATCGAATACGGCAAGAAAGAGGCGGACCTCTACAACAACGACCACATAGGCGCTGAGCATCTGCTCTATGGCATCTACCGGCTCGACGACTACGCCTGTCTGATGCTCGTGCATCAGTGGCACGTCAGCGACTCCCTCATACGGACAGGAGCCACAGAGTGCATCAAGCAGAACATCTGCAAAGAACGCGTGCCGGACGACATTGACCTACCCCTGAACGAACCCGCGTCGCGAATACTGAAGCAAAGCCTCTACGAAGCCCGTCAGCTGAACAGCACCATCGTGATGCCTATCCACCTGCTGCTCGCCATTCTGAAGGACGGAACGAACTGTGCCGCCAAGGTGATGTGCGACCTGGGCTTTACCTACGACGGTGTGTACCAATTCGCCTTGTCGGAGGCAAAGAAGCAAGACATGGGACCCGAGTTCACCCAACAACCCAGCAACCGCTACACCGATGACCCTGACGACTTCGACGACGATGACGACGACGACGACGAGCGCGTGTTTCGCAAGCCGACACCGGGAGCGAAGGCAAGCAATGTCAACAACAGCGGTAGCAACACGCCCTACCTGGACCGCTTCGGCACAGACCTCACCCGGGAGGCGGAGAAGAACAACATCGACCCCGTCATAGGCCGCGACCGCGAGATAGAACGCACCGTCCAGGTGCTGAGCCGACGGAAGAAGAACAACCCCATTCTGATAGGTCGTCCGGGTGTGGGAAAGACCGCCATCGTGGAAGGCCTGGCAAACAGAATCATCGAGCACAGTGTGCCCAACTGTCTCTACAACAGACGCATCATATCGCTGAACATGGGCGAGATAGTGGCAGGGACGAAGTACCGCGGACAGTTCGAGGAGCGTATGAGCGCTATTATTAAAGAGGTACAGAATCATCCGGACATCATTCTGTTCATCGACGAGATACACACCCTCATAGGAGCAGGCGCCGCCTCCGGTTCCATGGACGCAGCCAACATGCTGAAGCCCGCCTTGGCACACGGCGACCTGCAATGTATCGGTGCCACCACCCTGGACGAGTACCGCAACTCCATCGAAAAGGACGGCGCTATGGAACGCCGTTTCCAGAAGATTATGGTGGAGCCCACAACGGCGGACGAGACGCTTGCCATCCTGCAAACCCTGAAATCGAGATACGAGGACTATCATAACGTGACCTACACCGACGAGGCTCTGAAGGCTTGCGTGCGGCTGACAGACCAGTACCTCACCGACCGTTGCTTCCCGGACAAGGCCATCGACGTGATAGACGAGGTAGGTTCGCGTACGAAGCTGAAGAATGTGAAGGTGCCCGACGAGATAGTGGAACAGGAGAGGAAGATCATAGAGGCCCAGCAGAACAAGGCCGATGCCGTGAAGGCACAGAACTTCGAGCTGGCCGCCAACTACCGCGACCAGGAGAAGGACCTGACCTATCAACTGAGCATCATGCGCGAGGAGTGGCAAGTGCGGAAGCGGGAACATAAAGAGGTTGTGGACGAGGCACAGATAGCCGAAGTGGTGTCTATGATATCCGGCGTGCCGGTGCAACGCATAGCCCAGTCGGAACACGAGAAGTTGCGCACCATGAGCAAGGACCTGAAGCAGAAGGTAGTGGACCAGGACGAGGCCGTGGACAAGGTGGTGAAAGCCATTCAGCGAAGCCGCGTCGGCATGAAGGACCCCAACCGACCCATCGGCATCTTCATGTTCATGGGATCGACGGGCATAGGAAAGACGCTGCTGGCGAAGGAGGTTGCCAAACACCTGTTCGGCTCTACCGAGGCCCTCATCCGTGTGGACATGAGTGAGTACAGCGAGGATTTCACTGTCTCGCGCCTTATAGGTTCCGCACCTGGATACGTGGGCTACGAAGAGGGAGGCTTCTTGACAGAACGGGTTCACCGTCACCCCTACTCCGTGGTGCTGCTCGACGAGATTGAGAAGGCGCACGGTAAGATATTCAACCTGCTGCTGCAGGTGATGGACGAAGGGCGTCTGACCGACGGCACCGGCCGGTTGGTAGACTTCCGCAACACCGTCATTATCATGACGTCCAACGTGGGCACACGCCAGGCGAAGGAGATGGGACAGGGCATCGGATTCCGCGCACCCAGCGAGGTGAGCGGGGCCTACTCCGCCGACATCATACAGAAAGCCATGAAGAAGACCTTCTCGCCTGAGTTCCTGAACCGTATCGACGAGGTGGTCACCTTCCATCCGCTCTCACAGAGCTCCATCGAGAAGATTGTGGAACTGGAGTTGGCTGTGGTAGGTGAACGGCTGAAGTCTATGGGACACAAGCTGAAAGTCAGTGCCAAGGCCAAGCACCTGTTGGCTGCCAAGGGCTTCGACCCTCAGAACGGCGCCCGTCCGCTGAAGCGGGTTGTGCAGTCCATGGTCGCGGACAAGATAGTGGAGCTGCTACTCGACGACGGCATCCAGCCCGAAGCGGAGATGGTGGTGGATGTGGACAAGAAGCAACCCGAGCAGCTCTCCTTCAGCGTCAAGCAAAAAGATAAATAAAGGCAATAAGGCCATTCAGACAAAATGTCAGACAGTTTCTGTCTGGCATTTTTTTTGCTACGCCTTCGTCAAAATTAGTATAACAATTAATACGTCATACAATATGCAAAAAGGTAATATTGGTGTTACAACGGAAAACATCTTCCCTGTAATCAAAAAGTTTCTGTATAGCGATCATGAAATCTTCCTTCGCGAAATAGTTTCCAATGCCATCGACGCCACCCAGAAGTTGAAGACGCTGGCCTCTAAAGGCGACTTCAAGGGCGAGCTTGGCGACCTGGCCGTGCGGGTTTCACTCGGCAAGGACACCATCACCATCTCCGATAGAGGTATCGGTCTGACGGCTGAGGAGATTGACAAATACATCAACCAGATAGCCTTCTCTGGCGCAAACGACTTCTTGGAGAAGTATAAGGACGATGCCAACGCTATCATCGGCCACTTCGGACTGGGCTTCTACTCAGCATTCATGGTGGCCAAGAAGGTGGAGATTGTCACAAAGTCATACAAGGACGACGCGAAGGCTGTGAAGTGGACCTGCGACGGTAGCCCCGAATTCACCATCGAGGAGACGGAGAAGGCCGACCGTGGTAGCGACATCATCCTCTACGTGGACGATGACTGCAAGGAGTTCCTCGAGGAGGGACGCATCCAGTCGCTGCTGAAGAAGTACTGCCACTTCCTCCCCATCCCTGTCGTTTTCGGCAAGAAGAAAGAGTGGAAAGACGGCAAGCAGGTGGACACCGAAGAGGACAACGTGATAAACGACACCACTCCGCTCTGGACTAAGAAACCGTCGGAGCTGAAGGACGAGGACTACAAGAAGTTCTACCGCGACCTCTATCCCATGTCCGACGAACCGTTGTTCTGGATTCACTTGAACGTGGACTACCCCTTCAACCTGACCGGTATCCTCTACTTCCCGAAGGTGAAGAGCAACATCGAGCTGCAGCGCAACAAGATTCAGCTCTACTGCAACCAAGTCTATGTGACCGACTCCGTGGAAGGCATCGTGCCGGACTTCCTCACACTGTTGCACGGTGTCATCGACTCTCCGGACATCCCGCTGAACGTATCACGTTCGTACCTGCAGAGCGACTCCAACGTGAAGAAAATCTCCACTTACATCTCCAAGAAAGTGTCTGACCGCTTGCTCTCCATCTTCAAGAACAACCGTACGGAGTTCGAGGAGAAGTGGGACAACCTGAAGATATTCATCCACTACGGCATGCTGACGCAAGAGGACTTCTACGACAAGGCCGCACAGTTCACCCTGCTGAAGGACACGGACAACAAGTACTACACATTCGAGGAGTACAAGACCCTGGTGAAGGACAACCAGACCGACAAGGAAGGAAACCTCATCTACCTCTACTCGAACAACGTGGAAGAGCAGTACAGCTACATCGAGGCAGCCAAGAACAAGGGCTACAACGTGTTGCTGATGGACGGACAGTTGGACGTGGCTCTCATCAGCCTGCTCGAGCGTAAGTTTGAGAAGTGCCGCTTCACCCGTGTGGACAGCGACGTGATAGACCGCTTGATAGCCAAGGAAGACCAACAGGCCAACACTCTGGAGGCCGAGAAGCAAGACATGGTGACCGCCGTGTTCCGCAGCCAGTTGCCGACGGTGAAGAATGTGGAGTTCAACGTGGAGGTACAGTCTCTGGGCGAGAACAGCAATCCGGTGCTCATCACCCAAAGCGAGTACATGCGCCGTATGAAGGAGATGGCCAACATACAGGCAGGCATGAGCTTCTATGGCGACATGCCCAACATGTACAACATCGTGGTGAACGCCGACCACAAGTTGGTGAAGAACATCCTCGAGCACTCCGACAGTAGCTGTAAGGAGGCTGTGGATCCCATCGTAAAAGAGATGAAGGAGCTGACAGACCGCCGCAACCAGCTGCACGACGCTCACAAGGGCAAGAAGGACGAGGAGATACCTACCGCCGAGAAGGACGAGTTGAACGACATCGACAAGAAGATTTCCGAGAAGAAGGCCGAGAAGGAGACCATCTTCAGCAACTACGCTGCCGGCGACAAGACCGTGAAACAGTTGATAGACTTGGCTCTGTTGCAGAACGGTATGCTGAAGGGTGAGGACCTCAACAACTTCATCAAGCGCAGCATCGAGATGATTTAACGAAAAGATCTTTCTTAATTGTATAAAACGACGCGGGGTGCGTGGATTAAGTTCCAAGCACCCCGCTCTTGTTTTATTCAGCTCCG
>CAYZVH010000087.1:0-3400 GCA_964481755.1 uncultured Bacteroides sp.
GAGGTGCGTCGCGAAGATATCCTCAAGGTGAAGGAGTTGGAGTTGCTCTCTGAGTCGGACGAGGCTGGCGTCTACATGGTGATGGCACGTGGTGGTAGGGAATTCTACATCACCGGCCATTCGGAATACTCGCCCAACACGTTGGACATCGAGTACAAACGCGACTTGGGGAAGGGATTGCCTATCGATATGCCGCGCAACTACTATCGCGACAACGACCCCTCCAAAGGACCGTTGGTACGCTGGCGGGCACATGCCAACCTGCTCTTCTCCAACTGGCTCAACTATTACGTTTACCAAGAGACACCGTTCGACATCTCGCAGATACGATGAACCAAACTCAACCCCGCCGCATTGAACTGCTCGCTCCGGCGAAGAACCTGGAGTGTGGCATCGAGGCTGTCAACCACGGGGCGGACGCTGTCTACATCGGAGCGCCCCAGTTCGGCGCACGGGCGGCAGCCGGGAATACCCTCGAGGACATTGCCGCCTTGGTCAGTTATGCTCACCTCTATCGGGTGCGCATCTACGTCACCGTCAACACCATCCTCACCGACGAGGAGTTGCCCGAGGCCGAACGCCTCATCTGGGACCTCTACCGCATAGGGGTGGATGCACTCATCATACAGGACGTGGGTCTGCTGCGGCTCTCTCTGCCACCCATCGCCCTGCATGCCAGCACGCAGATGGACAACCGCACACCCGAGCGGGTGAAGTACTTGGCGGAGCGTGGCTTTCGTCAGGTGGTGCTTGCCCGCGAGCTGTCGCTCGAAGAGATTGCCCGCATACACCGCACGGTGGATGTGCCCCTCGAGGTCTTCATCCACGGGGCGTTGTGCGTCAGCTACAGCGGTCAGTGCTACGTGTCGCAGGCTTGCTTTGGCCGCAGCGCCAACCGGGGCGAGTGTGCCCAGTTCTGTCGTCTGGCCTTCGACATGGTGGATGCCGACGGACGCACCATTGCGGAGGACAAACATCTGCTCTCGCTCAAGGACATGAATCAGAGCGACAACCTCGAGGCATTGCTCGATGCCGGGGTGTCGTCGTTTAAGATAGAGGGTCGGCTGAAGGATGCCTCTTACGTGAAGAACGTCACCGCTTTCTATCGCAAGCGCCTCGATGCCCTCTTCCGTCGTCGCCCGGAGTATGTCCGTGCCTCGTCGGGCACCGTCACCACGACCTTTCAGCCTCAGTTGGACAAAAGCTTCAACCGCGGCTATACCTCATACTTCCTGCATGGCCGCACGGCGGACATCTTCTCCTTCGACACCCCCAAATCGCGTGGTGAGGAGATGGGTACTGTGAAGGCCGTTGGTTCGGGTTGGCTCACGGTAGCCGGACTGAAACCTTTTCACAATGGCGACGGTGTATGCTTCATCGACGCGGGTGGTCGATTGCAGGGATTTCGGGTCAACCGGGTGGAGGCCAACAAACTCTATCCCCACGAGATGCCACGCATCACACCCAAGACTATGCTCTACCGCAACTTCGACCAGGACTTCGAGAAACAGATAGCCCACAAGTCGGCCGAGCGGAGGATGAATCTCTCGTTCACCCTGCAGGAGTTGCCCTTCGGCTTCTCGCTGGAGGCGCGCGACGAGGACGGGTACGCCTACTGCCACTCCTTTGCCGCTGCTAAGGAACAGGCGCGTCAGCCGCAGGCGGACAATGTGCGCACCCAGTTGGGTAAACTAGGCAACACTCCCTTCCGGCTGACCGATGTGACGATACATTGGAGCAACGAGTGGTTCCTCTCATCCTCCATGTTGGCCGATTGGCGCCGACAGGTGGTGGACGGACTGCTGCGTGTGCGCCGCATCGCTTACCGGACCGAACAGCCGGGTAAGCCCGTGGCACCTACGGTGGTGCCGCCCAAGCGACTCACTTATCTGGCCAATGTGATGAACCGTCAGGCTGAGGCTTACTATCGCGACCTGGGCGTGGAACAGGTAGACCCGGCGTACGAGAAGTGTCCGCCGAAGGATGCCGTGCTGATGTTCTGCAAACACTGCCTGCGCTACAGCATGGGGTGGTGCCCCAAGCGTCAGGAGGGACGGTCGCCCTATCGGGAACCCTATTTTCTACAACTACCGGATGGCCGGCGGTTCCGGTTGGAGTTTGACTGTCGCCAATGTCAGATGAAAGTCTATGCCGACGACCGGCAATGATAAAAGGTTAGGGGAGGAGTGTATGAAGCGAAGCGTGAAATACAAAATCCGGTGGATAGTGGTAATGGTGTTGGTAGCGATACTTACTGCCCTGCTAGGGTCGTGCAGCTACCCATCGCCCGACTACTCCCGATGGGACTTGACGCAGGACGAGCGCGACTCACTCCGCTTCTTCGCCGAGCATCACTACACCACCAACTACAACTTTGTGGTGGAGGACGACTCGTTGGCACTCCGCGCGGACCTCACGGGTGATACCTTATATATATATAGGAATGATGAACTTGTGGTGGCGGACATCGAGGTGAAGTCCACCGAGGCTGGCGACACCGTTTGGGTGAAGGTGGCTCGTGATCAGGAAACCATGGGCTGGATAGCCGAGCACGAACTTCTGCCTTACGTTACTCCCATCAACCCCATCTCCCTTTGCATCCACCTCTTCAGCGACATCCATGTCGTCGTGTTCTTGGTGGTGCTGGTTGTCTTCCTCTTCTCCTACCTAATCTATCGCATCCGCCGCCGACACATTCCGCTGAAGGAGTATCACTTCACCAGTGCCTATTCCGTCATCCTCTGTATGTTGGTCTCTTGCTCCGCCGCGCTCTATGCCAGCATGCAGCTGTTCATTCCCGAGACGTGGCGCCACTTCTACTACAACCCTTCGCTCAACCCCTTGGTGTTGCCCACCGTGTTGGCCTGCTTCATCGCCTCCGTGTGGGCCATAGCGCTGGTCTTCATTGCTGCTGTGGACGAACTCTATCACAAGACTTCGATTCCCGACCTACTCTTCCGCTTGGTCGGTCTGTGCGCTTTCTGTCTCTTCCTCTATCTCTTCTTCACGCTCACTATCTCCGTTTACGTGGGCTATCCCTGCCTGGCGCTCTTCCTCTACTATGCCATCCGTTACCTTCGTCGCATGGGCGACCGCTACATCTGCGGTAACTGCGGGCGCGAAATACCTTCCAAAGGCACCTGTCCCTACTGCGGTGCCATCAACCAATAGAACCACTCATAGTAAGTTTTGTCACGGCTCTTTCGTTTAAGTCTGAAGCGTGGACACAACTTTCATTATCATTTCCCTTGGATTTACGCTATGAATGTAGTGTATTTGCTGTAGTGTAACGGGCTCAAAATCATCAGTAAATAAAAGCCTTCTCCGTAGGGATTGATTTATCAATGCCACTAGATGAAATACCCTATGCGATTTCTCGGAATCTTTGTTTATAGTCATT
>CAYZVH010000087.1:3500-13070 GCA_964481755.1 uncultured Bacteroides sp.
CCAATAGACTCGCTACATATCCTCCATCGAGAGCCCTTCGTATGATAATGTGTAGCCGGTGAACTGCCCGGTGGCGCGTAGAAAGACGGCGGCTTTCTCCTTCAATCGGTCGAGGTCGATGTTCACGGCTTTCCGCTTCACCTCGTAGAACGTCGCCTTGTCCTCCAGCTCGTTCTCCGCCACGAGGTCTATCTCGTTCTCTCCTTTGCGGTCCCACCACCCGCCGATGCGGGTATACTGTTGGTCCTCTATCAGCCGACGTTTGAAGTAACGCTCGAGCATCAAACCGCTGAAGGTCTCGTAGTCGCGGTCTATTATCGTCCTCACGCTGGTGTAGTTCTCTATCTCCAACATGTAGCTGTACTTGTGGATGAAGCGGAACCAAAACGTGAAGAAATTGTCTTCTATCGTGTAACGTACATTCTTGGCGGAGCTCTTCTCGAAGAGAGGCTGCTTCTTAGAGATCACCTCGTACTCCGTCTCCAGTTTGGTGAGGTAACCGCCTATCTGCTTACCTACCACGCTCTCTATTTCCGAGCGCAAGGTCTTTCCTCTCGCGATGGCGGACAAGATGGAGAAGTAGATGCCGTAGTCCTTACCAAACTCCTCGATGAGGATGGACTTCCCTTCACTCAGGAAAATGGAGTCGGCCTTCACGATGTGGTTGAGCATGGTCGACTTGGTGGTGGCTCCACCATCCACCAGCAATTGCACATATTTAGCCACACCGCCAGTGAAGGAGTAGAGCGCCAACAAATCCTCGGGCTTGTACCCAGGGTGGTATTCCCCAAGAATCTCTTTCAGAACGGTAGGCGAGAAGGGACGCACGGACATGAAACGGCTCTGTCGGTTGTAGAGCGGCTCTTTTTTGTCCTTGAATATCTTCGTCATCATGGAGTAGATGGAACCGCAGACTATCAGGTTTATGTGCGCCTTGGTGTGGTAGAGGTCCCAAATGCGTTGCATGTCGCTGTACACCGATTTATTCACTCGGAAGAATTCTTGGAACTCGTCGATGAAGAGCGTGATGGGACGCTCCACGGAGAGTTTCATCAGAAACTCGAAGAGGTCGGCAAATCGTTCCGGTCGTCCGATGGTGGGGATGCCCAGCTTCTTCTCTATCTCGGACAGATAATCCTCGCACAGGTCTCCCTCGGCCTTGCGGGCCACGAAGAAGTAGAGGAACGGCTCGTCCTCGTAGGCTTTCCACACGAGTGACGTCTTGCCGATGCGGCGACGCCCGGTCACTACCGTAAATTGTGCGTTCTCTTTGGCACGTTGGCGTACCTCGCGCAACGTGGCAATCTCTTCTGTCCGGTCGAAAAATCTCATAGCTTGCTCTGTATATAAAGTGAGTTGCGAAACCGCTGTTTCCGAAACAGCGGTTTCGCAACTGCAAATATAAGGCTTTTATTCTGTTGAGCGTACGACTCTCCCTAGAAAGTTTTCCGCATCGGTATCAGCTTGACGCTGCTGTTGAGTCCGGCAGGCATGGGTGACCAGTTGCCATACTTGGTCTTCTTGTACTGCAGGTCCACCACGTTGATTTCCTTGAAGATGCGCCAGTTGATGCCTTGTCGGTCGTACGAGGCGATGCGGTTGGCGGCCAGGTTGGTCACCTCCACTTCGATGGTGTTGCGGCCCGGCTGCAACAGCTCGCCTACGAGGATGCGGTAGGGAACGGCCCACAAGGTGCCGGCCTCTTTGCCGTTCACCTTCACACGGGCGCTCTCGCGTACATCGCCCAGGTCGAGCATCCAGTCGTCAGCCTCCATCTGCGGCAGGTCGAACGTCAAGGTGTAGACACCCGTTCCCATGTTGACGCGGGCTGTGCTGTCCGGCAGGTTGGTCCACGACTGCGGTGTGTCGATGTCGAACGTTCCCTTTATCTCGGGTGCGCTCTCGGCGAAGTGTAGCTTCCATCCATGGTCCAGCGAGAGACTGACGGGTGTTTCGCAGAGATAGGTCCACTGCTTGTCGAAGGTCTGTGCCTGTTGGTAAGTCTGTAGAATGACCGACTCGCCCGACTTCAGCTGCAAGTAAACCTGTGCTTTGCCGTCTTGCTGACGGATGGCGGCGCGGCCGCAATCTCCGTTCATCGGGTTGAAGAGGGCGGCTTCTTTTGCCTCGACGCCCAGCGTCATCCAACCCTCCACATCGCGGCCTTGCAGGTTGGCGATGAAGTAGTGGTGTCCGCCCTCGTTGCTGCGGCGGATCACGTGCATCCCCTCGTCGGTGCGCATCGCCTCGGGTGTTATGCCGCAGAGTTTCAGCGTCTGGGCATAGTCCGTACCGGTGATGATGCGTCCCTTGCCGTAGGTGTGTACGGTCGAACCATTCTCATCCTTGCGGCTCGGCAGTTTACTGAGCAGGGTCTGTAGCGAGGCGAGACGTTTCTCCGCATTGGCATAGCCGGGCACATCGTCTGGATATTGGTTGAGAAACACCACTGTGGCGCCTTGCTGGGCGAGTTGCATCAGCTTCTTCAGCACATCCAGTGGCATACGTTTCGCTCCGGGTACCACCAGGGCCTTGTAGGCGGCGTTGCCTGTGGTGATGAGCTGTCCGTCCTTGCAGCGTGTGCTGCGGATGAACTTGTCGGATATGTAGTCCACATCGTAGCCACACTCCAGTATCTTGTCCACTGTGCGGATGAACTCCGGGGCGAACTTGCCCATGTTGTGGATGCTGAACTCGATGACCCGTTTGCTGTGTGAGCCGTCGCGGTCGTACCAAATATCATAGAGAGGCAAGTAAACCAGGAAGTCGTTGTCTGGTTTGCCCATCTGCAGGAACGACTGGCAGCGGGTGATGTAGCTGAAAAATGCCGGCGCGTCGTGCCAGATGGAGTTGTTGGGCGACATATTGATGGATGCGTAGAACTGCCAGCCCGGCCACTTAGCCTCCTGCGGCGAGTAGGGTGTGCCGTGGAAGAAAGCGTGGTTTACACCGGCGGTGAACATCAGGTCCATGTCCGGCTTACACTGCGACAGCGAGGTGCGGAAGTGTTCGGTGAGCCAAGTGAACGTTTCCGACGAGGTGAACTGCTTGCCGGCGATGTGTGCTGCCGACGAGGCGTATTTCAGCATGGAGATGTCCGAATCGTTCTTGCGGGTGTACGAGTCGCGGCGTAGTCCCTTTATACCGAACTCTGAGAGGCCGAAGCCCTCGCACTCGGGCACATCCACGATGGCGTAGGTGTCTATCAGGTTGGCGGGTGACCCGTGTGCTTGGTTGCGGGTGGTGCTGCCGTGGCGGTTGGCCCAAGCGGTCCACTGCGAGGTGAAGTTCTCGTTCAGCAGTTCGGAGATGGTCTCCCGATAGTCCGATAGAATGCGTCGGCTGGCATCCGTGCGCTCCTCACTCAGCAGCTCGGGGAAGTGCTCTTCCAACTTGTAGCCACGTCGTTTGGCGAACTCCTGCAGTAAAGAGGGAGTCCAGTCTGCTCCGTGTACCTCGTACGAGTCGTTGAAGAACGAGTGAGGGTAGGTGGTAGAGGTGCGGCTGAAAGCCTCGTCGAACTTCTGCAGGTAGAGCTTTACTGCCTCTTTGGAGAAGTGGTCGATGACCCATCCCTCGCCGCCGGGTGCGGCTCGCTTCACCTTCTGTAGGGTCTTGCCGTTGTAGAGCGCGATGATGTCCCACTCACCTGCCGGCGCTTTCCAACGGAGCGTGTCGTTCTTCACCTTTCGGGTGAGGTCGAGGCAACGTTTCCCTTGGTAGGCCATCACTTTTTCCAGGGTGGCCACGCCGCGTTGCGCCTTGTCGGTGATGGCGATGTCCATCACCACATCACCCTCCTGAGCTTGGTAACGTTGAAAGAGCGCCTTGCCTGCCGCATGGTCGATGGTCACCTCCGGTCCGCCGAAAGGCCAACCTGTGCCGTTGTTCATGTCAATGAGCACGTCCTTCTCCTTACCCACCTGCTGGGTGCATTGCAACATCTCCATCCATTTGTCGGAGAGGTAGGTAATGTCGTTCGCATCGTTGCCCTGCACGCCATAGATGGGGGTAATCTCTACGCTACCTATGCCGGCACGGGCAAATTCGTTGATACTATAGTTCAAGTTTTTGGCATCGACAGCACTACCGAGCCACCACCAGCGGGTGCCTGGGCGCGCTTCCGTCTGTGGTGTGGGCCAGGTCTGACCCATCGTGGTCAGCGCCACGCAGGTGAACGCCGACAATAGGAAAAGCTTCTTCATGTGTGTTGTACTATTATGTAATAGGTATCTGGTAATTAGTTTCTTCTGCAAAATAACGCCTGCAATGTGCGTCTTTTGGGCCTTACGGCGTGTAAAAGTACGTTATTTACGTAAAAGTTTAAAGCAACTATGAAATATTTTCCATTTTTCTTTCTTGTATCAAACAAATAACGTATTTTTGCAGTGTTCAAACTAAGGGATGTATTTCTATTCGTCGTAAGGCGAATCGGCAAGGTTGAGCAGCGGCTCGCTTTGTTGATGGATAGGTCCCGAAGAATGGCGTTACTTCAATAATATGTTTCGTAGCTAATAGTTGTGTGTTAGCTAAGTTTGTATTAGTATATTAGAGTTAAAGGGTGTAAAGGGGAGTCCGTGAGGTTTCCCCTTTATCGCGTCTGTACGTTTGGTCTACATTAGCAACTCCTCATGATTTTCCCTCGTAATAACTTTGTATGTCGCATCCGGATAGGTGCGTGCTATGGATGATGGCGCGGAAGAACTTTTCGTGCTTTTCCGCTCAACATCATGAACATTTGAATGTTTGTGAAATTGAATCCGAAAATGTTTAGGAATCGGTGTCGCTATAAAATAAGGACTCGCCTATGGTGACCGATGTGGGTCGTAGGCGAGTCCGAATATTGTTGTGGCGACGTCACGGGTGGACGCTCGCTTACATTATGCCTTTTTCTTGAAGCAGAACTTGGCGCTGAGGAATCCAACGAAGAAAATCAGCATTGTGCCGAACACGATGGCGAGGTATTCGTGGATGACAGGGAGGTGCCACCCGAAGGTCTCGTTCATGTACGACGTCATGGAGATCCAGCAGATGAGCAATACACCGCAGATGGTGCTGATGATGGCGTCGATGTTGCGGGCCTTCTTGGAGATGTATCCCAAGAGGAACAGTCCCAACATGCCACCGCTGAAGATGGACGAGAGTTTCCACCATGCGTCCAGAATGCTGTCTACGTTGAGCAGCGCCAGGGCGATGATGATACCCAGTATGCCGATGACCACGTTCGAGGTCTTCAGTACATACAGTTTCTCACGGTCCGACGCGTTCTTGCGGAAACGTTGGTAGTAGTCCGTCAGCACAATGGTGGACGAGCTGGTGACGCTGGTGGCTACCGTACTCATGCCGGCGGCGAAAATGGAGGCAATAAGCAGTCCCGTCATGCCCACGGGCAACTTATCCACGATGAAGAAGGGGAAGACGTAGTCCGCCTTGATGCCCTCAGCCGGCAACTGGTCGGGATAAACCTGGTAATAAGCATAGAGCGCCGTGCCGATGAGAAAGAAGATGGCCGAGACGGGGATAAACAAGTAGCCGCCGAAGAGGGCAGAGAACTTAGCCTGCTTCATGCTCTTGGCTGTATGATAGCGTTGCACGTAGTTTTGGTCGATACCGTAGTTCTGCAGGTTGATGAAGATGCCGTAGATGAGGCACACCCAGAAGGTGGAGGTGCTCAGGTCGCAACTCAGGTCGCCCAGGTAGAACTTATTGTCCGCGGCGGCAATCTCGAACACTTGCTTCGGACCCTCAGGCATAGAGAAGAGGATGATGATGAGGCAGGCCAACGCACCTCCGATGAGGATGATGCCCTGGATGGCCTCCGTCCAGATGACTCCCTTGAGTCCGCCCAGCATGGAGTAGATGATGATGGCGATGCTGGTGAAGACAATCACCATCTGGATGTTCCACCCCATGAGGATGTTCATCGGCAGTGCCAAGAGGAACAGGATGCTACCCATGCGTGCTATCTGCGTGAGCAGGTAACAGGCGGATGCATATAGTCGCGCCCACGTGCCGAAGCGGTGCTCCAGGAAACTGTAGGTCGACACGCTGTCCTGACTCCGGTAGAAAGGCACAAAATACTTGGCCGCGAAATAGGAGGCTACGGGGATGGAGAGACTGAAGACGAAGGGGTTCCAGTCCCCGGCGAATGACTTTCCCGGATAGCCCAAGTAGCTGATGCTGCTGACGTAGGTGGCGAAGATGGACATGCCCACGACCCAGCCCGGCAGGCTGCGGCCCGCCGATGTGAAGTCGTCCGACGAGGCCTTCTTTTTGAAGAACGAACAGCCGAAGAGTACGATTCCTCCTGTGAATATGAGGAAGACAATGAGGTCTATGATATGCATGCAGTGTGTGTTTTAAGGTATTGGTTGAAAGGTTAAGACAGAATCACTGCAGGCTTAGAATATCAATTTACCGTTCTCGATAGGCAAGGCTGCCAAGGCTTGGCGCACTTTGTCCCGCTCTGGCTCGTTGAACTTGTTGAAGGGTGCTGCCACAAAGTCGTCGTTGATGATGCCCAGCAACGAGAGGGCACACTTCAGACCTTTCAGGTAGCTCGATCCGTGTTGTCCCACCGTGTAGACGCTGACGCTGATCTGCATGATGAACTGCTGCAGGCGCTTCACTTCGGCCAGGTTGCCGGCCTTTGCCGCGTTGTACATG
This sequence comes from uncultured Bacteroides sp., assembly GCA_964481755.1. GTDB lineage: Bacteria > Bacteroidota > Bacteroidia > Bacteroidales > Bacteroidaceae > Phocaeicola_A. Next base: position 10,167 of record CAYZVH010000087.1, read on the forward strand.
CTCACGTAGAGCTCGGGAAACATGTTGGCTCCGCCGTTGATGCCTCCGTGGGCACCCAGCAACACACACTCGCCGGTCACCTCTTCGGGACCCACCAACATGGCGAAGTCCGGGCGCTCTTTCATGGCATACATCACCGACTGGAAGTAGACCGTGTTGGCTGAACTGTCCTTGAAACCTACCACCTGTTCATTGGCGGCGATGCGGTGTATCGTAGCCGGTGCGAAGTTCACCTTCGTGTGCGACGGCATATTATATAGGAATACCGGCAGGGGAAGCTGCGGTACCAAAGTCTCGTAGAACTCCGCCAATTCGGGCTGACCCGTAGCGAAGTAGTAGGGCGGTGCCGAGACCACACCCGACGCGCCGCAGTCGGCTGCCAGTTGCGCCAACTTGATGCTCTCCACGATGGAGGTGTCGGTGATGCAGACCAGCACGGGCAGACGGTTGTTGTTGATGCGACAAGTCTCGCGTATCATCTGTTGGCGGAGGCGGTAGCTGAGGCTCTGCTCCTCACCCGTCGTGCCGAGGATGAACAAACCATGTACGCCACCGGCGATAAGGTGTTCGATAAGGCGTTCGAGACTCTCGATATCTAATGTGTCGTTACCTTTCAAGGGGGTTACTAAAGGAGGAATGATTCCACTGAGTGGACTTTGAAATGTTTTATTCATGTCTTGTACTAAATGAAGGTTATTATTCAAATGATTCGGACGCAAAGCTAGCAAAATATTCTATAACGCGTGCAAGATAAAGGTTTTTTTACCTTTCTTTTGGGTGAGTCTGCATTATTCCATAAATTTGGACCCTCAAAACTCAAAACTGATATACGACATGATAAAGAATCATTCATTGACATTGTTCTTAGGAGTGAGTGCACTGCTGCTGGCCGCTTGCCAGGAGGCTCCTGCCAAACTCGCACAAATGCTGCCCACACGCGACCAGGTAGGTGCGCTGGTGATGCCCGACTCCATAGCTCCGGTGACGGCACCTTTCCAGATGCCCACCTTCAAACGTCCGGTATTCAACGACCTCACCCTCTCCATCACTGAGAAAGGAGCCCAGCCGGGTACACTGGTGACCACCGCCATACAGCGGGCCATCAACGAGGTGAACGCCACAGGTGGCGGTACTGTAGTGGTGCCTGCCGGTGTGTGGAAGACAGGGCGCATAGAACTGAAGAGCAACGTCAACCTGCACTTGGAGGAAGGTGCCGAGCTCCACTTCAGCGGCGACATCAAAGACTATCAGCCGGCAGTGTTCACCCGCAACGAGGGTGTGGAGCTCTATTCGCTGGGCGCTCTCATCTATGCCAACGGACAGGAGCATATAGCCCTCACGGGAAAAGGCAAACTGGTGGGACCGGACCGCGACTGCGAGATACAACGTCGTCAGATAACCGGCGGTGTGGTGGAAGAGTATATCGACATGAACTCTCCCGTGGAGAAACGTGTCTACGACGGTAGGTATGGAACGCCCGTGTTCCTCCCCATGTTCGTTTCGCCCACCAACTGCAAGGATGTGTTGGTGGAGGGTGTGACGCTGGAGAACACTCCCTTCTGGAACGTGGTGCCGGTCTACTGCGACGGGGTCATCATCCGTGGCATCACGGTTCACTCCGTTGGGATACCTCGTGGTGACGGCATCGACATCGAATCCTCACGCAATGTGCTGATAGAATACTCCACCCTGAGCTGTGGCGACGACTGCTTCACCATGAAAGCCGGCCGTTGCGAGGATGGCTTGCGGGTGAACAAACCTTCGGAGAACATCGTGGTACGCTACTGCCTAGCGGAGAAAGGCCATGGGGGCATCACTTGCGGCAGTGAGACTGCCGGATTCATCAAGAACCTCTATGTGCACGACTGTGTGTTCGACGGAACGGGCACCGGACTGCGCTTCAAGACCCGCCGTAACCGTGGCGGTGGCGGTGACAACCTCATCTACGAACGCATTCGCATGCGACTCACCGGTGGAGCTTTCGTGTGGGACATGCTGGGCAGCAAGACCTACGTGGGCGAGCTGGCCGTGCGCCATCCTGCCCTCGACATCACTCCGCTCACGCCGGTCTACCGCAACATCGTGGCACGTAACATCCTCGTCGAGGAGTGCCCGCAACTTATCAAAGCTGTCGGCATCCCCGAGACACCGATTAACGGCGTGTTGATAGAGAATCTAGAGGCCAATTGCCAGAAGCTGATAAAGATGCAGGACATCAAGAACGTGTTGGTGAAAAACGCCTATATCCATAGTGCCGACTCGCTGATAACGCTGGACGATGCCCAGAAGATTACTTTCCATAAAGTATCCTTCGAGGTGCCGGGCGGTGAGCTGGCCACCGATGTGAAGGGTACCCTCAGCGATACTCCGATATTCGACGGTTGCGTCTACGCGGAAGCGAAAGCGCAGGAGGTGGAAGACAACGCGGCGGAAACAAAATGAATCACTGGTTGTCGGTGGCGATGCTTCCCCGTAGTGTGAAGTGTCGCCACCGATACCTATATATAATAAGGTATAGAAGATGACGGAAATCAATCACAAGAGATACTTTGTCTACCTGGCGTACGACGGGACGGCTTATCATGGTTGGCAGATTCAGCCCAATGGGGTGAGTGTGCAGGAGGTGCTGATGCGGTCCCTCTCCACCTGTCTGCGGCAGGAGATTACCGTAGTGGGTGCGGGGCGTACCGACACAGGTGTACACGCCAAACTGATGGTGGCCCATTTCGATTACGAAGGGACGTTGGATACGCAACGCCTGACCGACAGACTGAACCGTCTGCTCCCGCGCGACATTTCCATCTACAAGATTGTGGAGGTGAAGCCCGATGCCCATGCCCGGTTCGGCGCCACCTCGCGTACCTATAAGTATTACATTACCACGGCGAAGAACCCATTCCGCCG
>CAYZVH010000088.1:0-13029 GCA_964481755.1 uncultured Bacteroides sp.
TGATGAAGTATGCCGACCTCTATAACGCTGTGAACCAGGCTTCGGAGCATCTGACCATGTTCGCCCCTACCAACGAGGCGGTGCAAACCTTCTATGCCGAAAAGAAAGTCTCTTCGGTGGAAGAACTCGACCAGTCTTACATACGTCAGCTGGTGCAGTACCACGTGGTGAACGATACAATCACCTTGGAGACCTTCTCCATGGGCGGTGAACTGCCTGCGAAGACTCTCTCGGATGATGCCTTGGAGGTGACCTTCAACACGGAGGATGCTACAGACGGTGGATTCGATGCCCTGTATATCAACAATGAAGCCCACGTGAAAGAGTTGGCTATCCGCACCTCCAACGGCTACGTCTACGTGCTCGACGATGTGATGCGCCCAGTCCTTGAAGGCGTTTATGACAAGATGTACGAGAACAACAAGAACAACATCCTGGCCGAGGCCATGAGGCTGACGGGATGGAGCGATGAGCTGAACACCATCTCCGACGTGGTGGAGAAGGCCGACGGCAGCAAACAAGAGATTCGCCGCAACTACACCATCCTGGGTGTGAGCGATGCCGTGTTCCAACAGAACGGTATCAATTCCTGCGACGACCTCGTGAAGAAGTTGGGAGCCGGCAGTGACTATACCAACCAAGACAATGCCCTCAACCGCTACGTGGCTTACCACATCCTCAATGGACGCTACAAGGTGGCCAACTTCAAGGAGTTCGACTCCGACACCTCCTGCAAGGTATGGAGCACCTCGTGCAAGAACGCAGCCCTGAAGGTGACCAAAGAGGCCGATGGTAACTACTACTTCAACTACGACGGTGGCAGCGAGATGAGCACCTTCTTCAACGAGGAGGACTGCGACTTCCAAGCTAAGAACGGCTACATCCAGCAGCTGAACGGCATGTTGCCCATCTGTACCACACTGAAGCCGATAACCGTATATTGGGATTTGGCGGACTACTCGGAAGTGGCCAATTACATCGGTTCCTACGGAGCCGAAGGTCAGGTGTATCAACAGGAAACCGATGGAACGAGTGAGCTGAACACCGAGATGAAAGATGCCGGCTTGGCATGCTACGAATATAAGGTAGGTGCTCAGGGAATGCCGAAGAGTAACTATGGTAACTTGGCTTACCGCACGTTGCGTGCGGGTTCCACCTACGACTATCAGGACAATACCCGTCGCTTCCTCCATGGCGACCTCATCACCATCTCCGTGGGCTACAAGGGATGGGTGCAGATGAAGTCTCCGGTGCTGATGCCGGGCAAGTATAAAGTGACCCTGCGTTACTTCTACGCCAACAGTATGAAGAACTTCCGCTCTTACGGAAGCGGCAGTAACGGTGGACAAATCAATGTGCAGTTCAACGAACTGGAGAGCTTGCCATCCGTGTCTTATCCGCTCTATTCGAGTCTGCCGAGCGACACGGATGCCTCTGGAAACTACACCACCACGATGGGCTTGTTCGATGCCGTGCTCTACAGCGAAGTGGAGATTACCGATATGCAGCAGTATACCATGCGCATCACGATGGACGATCCTGCAGCCAGCATCTCCAAGGATTTCCGTCTGCAGCTCGATTACATTTTGTTTGAACCTCTAAACTAATCAGATTATGAAAGCATACAAATATATCTTACCCGCTATGATCCTATGGGGAGGAGTGATGGCTTCCTGTACGGACGATTGGGACGATCACTACGCCAAGCGCGCTACCGTCATCAATAATACCGAAATGGCTATTGTGGACAGCCCTGCCGAGGACTACCTCAAGTCGCAGTCGACCTACAGCTCGATGTACGCCTTGTTCGAGGAGACTGGCGTGATAAAGGAGATGGAAGAGAAAGGTGTATCGTACACTCTCTTCGTGATACCCGACGAGAAGGTGACCAAGTCGTCCAACAACACGTTGGATGGCCTTACCGAGGATGAGAAGATTTTCAAGGCCAAGAGCCAGATAACGACAGCTGCCCTGTCACCGAGTGTCATCGAGGACGGTCAGCGCCTGACGATGTGGAACGGCAAGTACGTGACCATCAACAAAGTGGTATCTGAGGCAACGGGCGAAGAGGAGATCCTCTTCAACGACGAATGCCGTGTAAACAAGGTGGTGAAGGTGAACAACGGATTCATCTACGAGCTGGACCAGCTCATCGTTACCCCGAAATCACTGATGGAGGTGATAGAAGAGTTGAGCGACGACTATTCAATCTTTAAGAACGCCGTGCTCTCGCACAATGTGAACACCTTCGACAAGAGCAACAGCTTGAGCATCGGTGTGGATAAGTCCGGTAACACCGTCTACGACTCAGTCTTCACGGTGACCAACCCTTACTTCAAAGCTAAAGGTCTGGACCTCTTCTCCGAGAGCACGAAGACAACGGTGTTCATCCCCTCCGATGAGCAGATAAACAATGCCTTGAAAGTGGCAAAGGAGAAACTGGCCAAGTGGAAGATTGAGCGTCCGGACTCTTTGCTCGAGAACTGGTGCTTCCAGGCCATGTTCTTCAAGAATGTGGAATATGGACCCGAGGATTTCGGTGACGAGAGCAACCCCGACTTTACTTCTGCCTTCAGTAAGCAGTGGCGCACGACGGTCAACAAGGTAGACCTCGAAAACCCGATAAAGCTGAGCAACGGCGTGGCCTACTATGTCACCTCACTGAAGCTGCCGACCAAGGATGTGCTGATGTGGCGTTTCAAAGGCCATTTCAAATGGTACAAGAACATGACTCAAGAGGACAAGGATAAGTACTTTATTTGCACCAATATGACTCCCTATAGCGGTACTACACGTACCGAGGTGAAGGCATGGACACCGGGTGGTGGATGGCCGTCTATTGACAATACCTACCTTTGGCTTACGATGAGTAGCAAGTCGGGCTACACGAATATTCTGGACTTCACCGCCTTCAAGTTCGACTTGCACGATGACAATAGCTACGATGTGGAACCTTATATCGTTCCCCCTGGTGAATATACGTTGCACTTGGGAGCCGGCAAGATTAATAATATGAAGAACGATTGCAAGATCTACATCAACGATAAGTTTATTGCCGAGATTAAGAGAGCCTCATGGAAGAACTACTCGCACGACCGTAGCGGTGGTGGTCAGCCAGAGAACTATAACCTGTCCAACACCAAGTATGACAGAGACGGTGGCCAGGTGGCAACATTCACCATCGAAGGCGATGAACCGGTGGAACTGCACATCCGGTTTGAGGTAAAGATCAATGGAGGGTCTGCCTTCAATCCCGAGCATTGGTGCATCCGCCCGACGGCAAATAACTATTAACCTTTATACGGAATCATATGAAAAAGATATATAGAACGCTCTTGGTTGCGTTGCCCCTGATGGCGGCAACCAGCCTATACGCACAGAACGGCAGCGAGCTGACGGGTAAGGTCATCACCGTCGCCAATGCCCCGATAGACGGTGCCGTGGTTTATGTGCAGGACAGCCTGAACACAACGACGGAGGCCAATGGTAAGTTCTCCATCAAACTGAAGAAACATACGGGAACCATCTCGGTGTGGGCTCCGGGCTACCTCACCGTGAAGCAACAACTCAACGGCCGCAAGGATGTGACCATCGTGATGATTCGCGACGACCAATATAAGTATAACGAAGAGGTGGTACTGCCGTTCCGTGGTGACAACAACAATGCCATCACCGACTATACCAGTGCCACGAACATTGCCAAGAAGGACTTTCTGTTGGGTAGTGGCAAGCTAGACCGGGCCCTGACGGGTCAGATAGCCGGTCTGCAGGTGACACGCGGCAGCGGTATGCCAGGCGAAGGCAGTTACTTCAACCTGCGCGGTATCCGTACACTGACAGGCGACAACGCCCCGCTGATTGTCATCAACGGTGTGCCTTACCTGCCGGATAAGAACGAGTCTACCGTCATCGGCGGCTTGACACGCGACATCTTCCAAGCCTACAACATCAACGATATCCAGAATATCACTGTGTTGAAAGGTGCCGAGGCCGCTATGTACGGATCCATGGGTTCCAACGGCGTAATCTTGATACAGACCGATGGCGCTACCTCCAACGATATGAACACCCGCGTGAGCTACTCTGGTCAGTTCGGCATCTCGTGGAATAACAAGCGCATCCCTATGCTGTCGGGCAAGGACTATCTGAACTACCTGACCGATGCCGGTATGACCTACTATACCGACATGGATAACTTCTACAACAACTTCCCGTTCCTAAAGGATCCCAACAACGCACTCTACCTGAATACCTACAACAACCAGACCGACTGGCAGGACCTTATATACAAAAAAGGTATGACTACCGACCACCTTTTCCGCGTCGAGGGTGGTGACGAGATTGCCAAGTACGACCTCTCGCTCGGTTACTCCAAGGAGGACGGACTCTACGAGGAGACTAGCACCCAGCGTTTCCATACTCAGTTGAACGGTAACATCTTGGTGAGCAAGAAGGTGGACATCTTCGCTACCTTGGGCTTCGCCTACCTCACCGGCACGTTCCAGGAGCAAGGCATGAACATCAAGACCAACCCCATCCTGGCCGCTTACGCGCAGTCGCCCGTGCTGAGCCCTTACAACAAGGACAAAGACGGCAATGTGCTGAGTACCTACTCATCGTACAACTTCGGTAAGAGCACCAACTCCTCTTTCGCTGTCAGCAACCCGTTGGCTATTGTTAATACAGTGGACGCCCAGAACCGCCAGTACGATTTGACTCTGCGTGGCGGTATCAACTACAAACCATTTGCTGACTTGACCATCACCGGTTTGGTAGGTATGTACTATAACTACGACAACGAGACCCTGTTCGTTCCCGGTTTGACCGACAAGACCATCGTTCCTACAACGGACAACTATGGTACCGCCAAAAACCGCGTACGGTCGGGCATCAAGGAGACAAGCAACGTGTACTTCAACCTGAATGCCCGTTACTCCCATCTCTTCGACCACATTCACCAACTGAATGCCTTGGCAGGAGCACAGGTGATGATGACCAAGAACGAGCTCGATGTGGGCGACGGACGCAACACCGATAACGACTTCTATCAAACCTTGGGCAACACTCAGGACGATGGCCGTCAGTTTTGGGGATACAACGAAAAGTGGAACTGGATGAACTACTACGCACATGCCGACTACACCTATAACAACTTGGTCCAGGTAGCAGCCAACGTAGCCCTGGACGCTGCCTCTTCCACGGGAACAAGCGCTGACCGCTTCTACCTCTACCCATCCGCAGGCGTCACCTTCATGGGTAAGGGACTGAAGTCGCTGCAGAATGCCGAGTGGCTGAGCAAACTCAACGTGCGCGCTGAGTACAGTCTCACTGGTAACACCCGCTTTGCCAGCACCATGGGAATGTTCTATTACCAAGCATCCGCTTTCCAGAACATCTCCGCCATTACTCGTGTGAATGTGCCGAATACCAACCTGAAGCCGGAGAAGAACTCCTCTATCAACTTAGGATTGGACCTGTCGTTCTTCCGCAACAGACTGAACCTCTCGTTTGACTACTACAACAATAGCATCAGCGACATGATCTGTGTGAAACCGACATCTTCCGTTTACGGTTCAGCTCCCTACTATGCCAACATCGGTAAGATGGAGAACAAAGGTATGGAACTCTCCGTGCAGGCTTCGCTCATCCGTACACGTGACTTCGAGTGGATTGTAGGCGGCAACATCGCGACCTACGACGACAAAATCACCTCGTTGGGTGGCGACGACAAGATTGTCAACGACATTTGGGTGACCCAGGTAGGCAAATCGCCCTACCAGTTCTATGGCTACGAGGTAGTGGGTGTGTTCTCTACCCAGGCTGAGGCAGACGCCGCCAATTTGTTGGCCGACAACGGCAACTACTTCCGTGCAGGCGACATGCACTACGTGGACCAGAACGGTGACGGACGCATCGACAGCAACGACAAGGTGGCTCTGGGCAGCGCCTCTCCCGATTTCTTCGGTGGCTTCTACACACAGTTCCAGTACAAAGGCTTTGCTCTGAGTGCTGAGTTCGGATACTCCAAGGGCAATATGGCCTACAACGCTGTACGTCAGCAAAACGAAGGCATGAACACCATGGGCAACCAGAGTGTGAACGTGCTCAACCGCTGGTCTATGGATGGTCAGGTGACCGATGTGCCCCGTGTGCAACACAGCGATCCCTACCGCAGTTGCGCTTTCTCCGAGCGATGGATTGAGGATGCCTCTTACCTGCGCATGAAGAGTGTGACACTCAGCTACACCTTCAACAAGACGTGGCTCCAGTTCTTCCGCTCCGGTACCATCTACCTGACCGGCGAGAACCTTCTCACCGCAACCAAGTACCTGGGTCTCGACCCCGAAATCTCCTATTCGTATAGCGAGACTTCACAGGGTGTCGACTATGCGAAGATGGTGCAGCCTAAATCCGTAAAATTTGGTGTTAACTTGAAATTCTAACGACAATGAAAATGAATACGATATTGAAAAGCATGCTGTGCGGCCTTGCCTTGATGGGCTTCAGTGCCTGCTCCGACTTCTTCGAGCCGAACACTGACACCATGCTGCAAGAAGAAGATTACATCAAGGAATCGAGTGAGATGTACTCCGGATTCTTGGGAGTCATCACGAAGATGCAGGCCGTAGGCGACAAGTCTATCTTCCTGAACGAGGCAAGGGCCGAGCTGATGGCACCTACCAACCTGGATGTGGACATCTATGCCTTGAGTAACTATCAGTCGAACTTGGGAGGCAACTCCTATGCCGACCCGGCTAAGTACTACGACCTGATTATCTCCTGCAACGATTACTTGCAGAAGGTGAAGGCGTACAAAGAGTCTCACATCTACACCATCGATATGGACCACTATAGAGGTCTGGTGAGCAGCACCATCCGTGTGAAGGCTTGGGCATACCTGACTATGGCGAAGATTTACAATGAGGTAGTATGGTTCGACGACCCGATGCACGAGATGAAAAGCTTCAAGGACTATCCCAAGTACGACCTGATGGGTACAGTGGACAAGTGCGTGGAATACCTGAAAGATGGTTTCGACGGAGTGGACGGAACCTATAACATGTCGTGGACCGAATGGATTGCTTCAGATACATCCCTCTCTTCGGGTACCTATACGCTCTGGGACCGCATGACTCCCGAGTACTTCGCATTCGCTGCGGAGCTTGCCCTGTGGCAGGGTCGCTGGCAAGATGCCGTAGATCTGTTGTTGCCGCCGATGAACGAAGCCTTCGGTTCGGCTTCTACCTACACCAAGTGGATGTGCCAGGCTAACTATCACAATGCCTACTCGAAAGTGTTTAGAGGCGACAGCCCCTATGGCTCGGCTACCGTTTCAGTAATCTTGTACGAGTATAAGAAGAACCAAACGAACGATACGAAGGAGAAACTCTACTCCAGTCCGGTAATGCGCCCGACAGAGGCTGCCATCGCTCGATTCGCGGACAAAGAGTTCAACCCGAATGCCTACACGTCGGAGTCATCGACAGATCCGCGCTTCAGTACCCACTTCAACCAGGACTCATACGGTAACTGGCGTATGTACAAGTGGGGATATGCGGCTGACAACCACATTTTCATCTATCGTAACGTGGAGCTCTACTTCATGCTGATAGAGGCCTTCAACCACTTGTCTGACCGTGGTGAGGAACGCTACGTGTTGATGAACGAAGGTGTCACTATGTCCTTCCCCGATGGTGGCATCACCTTCCCCGGATTCTCCGACGACTGGACGCGTGTGGGCGGTAAAGTGACCCATGCCTATGCCGACACGGGTATCCGTGGTACTTGGGGCGCATCGGACACCAGTACAGGCCTCCTCCCGCGTGATATGAAGAAAACCGATGGTTACGAGCGTCACAACGATATCGAGTTGCTGAGAGAGATGTGCATCGAGATGCCTTGCGAGGGCAAGACCATGCCGGCCATGATTCGTATGGCATTGCGTTACAACGACCCGACCATCATCTCCGACCTCGTCTGCTCGAAGTACGGACCTGAGGACGCTGCTTTAGCAGAACAGATCCGGGCTAAGATAGAGAGTGGCGACTACTTTGTGCACTGGGATTTGAATAGTACCTTCTCTACACATTAGAATAATTGGTTTTAGTGGGCTGTGCTGGAGTTGCCGGCACAGTCCCCCACTTAGAGAAGAGACGTTATTCTTTCATAAATGAAATGATTCACGAGAAGAGTTTTTTGAAGGTTAAACGAGATAGTATTACATTTGTACATGTTTAGGACAGCCATTCCCATCCTTTCTTTCGATAGGTACGGGGATGGCTTTCTGCTATCCAAAGTAAGAAAATAAGATGAAACGATTCATGAAAAACATGCGATTAAGGATGAGAACGATGGTGGGGCTGCTGCTCATCGTCGCCTATACAACGGCCGTACAGGCCAAGGATGTGGTATGGTATGACGGCAAGCAGGCGGTGACCTACCGTGTGGAAACTCCGACCGATCCCGTAGTGACGATGGCCTTGCAGATGTTTGCCGACGATATGGAGGCTGTCACCGGCCAGAAGGCAGTGGAGGCTACAGGCAAAGCCGCCCTGCGCATTGTGGAGCTGGACAAAGCCACGGCCACACAACAGAAGGAGTTGTCGGGCAAAGGTGTGCCTGTGAAGGAGTTGGCCCAGAAGACCGATGGATTCAGCATCTCGGTTATTCGCAACCAGATTACCATTGTGGGCGCGAATGGTCGCGGTACGGCCTACGGTATACTGGAGCTCTCCCGCATGGCAGGTGTCAACCCCTGGATATGGTGGGGCGATTTGGTTCCTGCCAAACGCGACAGACTGACGATAGACAGCAAATACCGCACGCTGCAAGGTGCCTCCGTGGAGTTCCGTGGCGTGTTCATCAACGACGAGGACTGGAGTCTGCGCCCCTGGAGCTATGGCGTCTATGAGCATGCGAAGTTCGGCACTGTCGGACCGAAGACCTACAAACGCATCTTCCAACTGCTGATGCGCCTGCGTGCCAATGCCGTTTGGCCTGCCATGCATACCGGGTCCACAGCCTTTTTCAAGATCAAAGGAGCCAAGGAGATGGCGGACAGCTGTGGCATTGCCGTAGGCTCCTCACACTGCGAACCGCTGTTGCGCAATAATGTGGACGAATGGAATGTGAAGGAACGTGGTAATTACAACTACATTACCAACAAGGAGGCCGTGCAGCAGTATTGGATAGAACGCCTGAAAGAGGTGAAAGGCTCCGCCGGTGGCAATATGTTCACTATCGGTATGCGTGGCATTCACGACGGATCGATGGAAGGTGTGAAGACTATGACCGAGAAATTCGATGCCCTACAACAAGTGATAGACGACCAATTAGGTTTGATAAACAAATACATCGGCGATGCCTCGAAGCAGATGGAGGTGTTCGTTCCCTACAAAGAGGTACTGCAAATCTATGAGAAAGGACTGAAGGTGCCCGACTACGTCACGCTGATGTGGTGCGACGACAATTATGGATACATGACACGGCTCTCCGACGAGAACGAGCAGAAACGCATCGGTGGCGGTGGTGTCTACTACCACCTGAGCTACTGGGGCCGTCCGCACGACTATCTGTGGTTGACTACCACACAGCCGGGACTTGTCTACAACGAGATGAAGGCCGCCTACGACCACAACGTGCGCAAACTGTGGATTGTCAACGTGCACGACCCGAAGGTGGCCGGCTACGACCTGGAGCTCTTCCTCGATATGGCCTGGAACATCAACAGTGTCAGCCCCACGACACTGAACGACCACTATCGCCGTTGGCTCTGCCGTCAGTTTGGTGATGAGGTGGGCGAGAAGCTGTTCCCCGCTATGCGCGAGTTCTATCGCCTCTGCGGTGAACGTCGTCCCGAGTTCATGGGATGGTCGCAAGTGGAGCTGGACAAGAAACTGTACGAGCGCGGACTGAGTCCGGTCATCAACACGGAATTCTCTACTTCGGAGTTTGGCAACGAGCTGGACCGCTACCTAGAGCAATATGCCGCCATCGCGCAGACTGTGAAGGATGCGGAGGACCTGGTGCGCACCGACTTGAAGGATGCCTACTTCGCAGCCATCAAATATCCCGTGCTCGCAGCCGAGGCCCATGCCCGCAAGATGCTCGAGGCTCAACGGGCGCGTATGTACACGTCGGGCAGCAACACTCTAAAAGGCATGTTCGACAACTACGAGCGCATGTACACCGCCACTGCCAAGAGCCAGAAGGCTTACCAAGAGATACGTTCGCTCACCGAATACTATAACAATACGATGACGGGCGGTAAATGGAAACGCTCCATGCATGCCCGTCCGCGTGACCTCCCCGTAGGCCAGGCACCTCTGTTGCCTACGTTGCTGACTGAAACTGAAATTGAGGAGCGATTGGCTAAGAACACGTCGTCGGCACCCCATCCGTTGGATGCAGATGGCACGATAGCCCGCAATGCCTGCGATTACCAGCAAGCGACTGCCGGTGCGCAACCCATCCAAATGTTGGGCCATAGCATGAACGCCGTGGCACTGCCTAAGGGCGGAGAGCTGACCTATACCTTCACCACGGAGAAGGCGGGTGATGCCGTGTTGCGTGTAGCCCTTATCCCCACACAGCCGAATGACAAAGGCGACTTGCGATTCAGCGTGAGTGTGGACGGAGCTGCCCCGCAGGAGTTCTCGCTGAAGGAGCCCTTCCGCTCCGAGCGTTGGAAGGTGAATGTGCTGCGTGGTCAAGCTCGTCGCGAGCTGAATCTCGATGGACTGAAGGCTGGTGAACACACGCTCGTCATTAAGGCCTTGGACAACCACATCGTGGTGGACCAGTGGATGGTGGACTACAAGAAAGACCGTAAGTTCTACCTCTTCCCTGTGGCCCAGAACTGAAACTGATACCATTGCCGTAAGTCGGGGGGGATAACTCTCGGCATGCGGCAGAGGTTCTTCCATATATATAATATATAATAGGTGTGGTTCCATAGAATCATAGACTATATGGAATTCAAGTTCAGCAAGTCCTAAAAATGAGCCTAGGCTCGATGCCACTTGATCCATGGCTCATTGTCAAAGAGCTAAAGCTCGTTATTAGGACCTCCTTTTAGTCATTGCTCGTATACTTACGGGACTTGATACAGTAACTGTAGGACATATTAGAAATCACATAAAACGAACAATTATTTGAATGATGAAGAAATATATTCTTTCTGCCTGGGCATTGCTGACAGCTTGTCTCTCTTTGCCCGCACAAGAGACAGAGACACTCTACCTGTCCGGTGTCGATGCGGACGCCACCGTGACGTGGAACTTCTATTGCTCGAAAGGCATGAACAGCGGACGCTGGCGCAAGATAGAAGTCCCCTCGTGTTGGGAGCTGCAAGGCTTTGGTGAGTACACCTACGGCCGTTACTATAAGAAGAAAGACGGGAAGGTAAGTGACGAGAATGGCAAGTATTCTTATTCTTTCCACGTGCCTTCTCAATGGAATGAAAAAGCCATTGAAATAGTGTTTGAAGGCGTGATGACCGATGCCACCGTGTTCATAAACGGACAACAGGCCGGGGAAACTCATCGGGGAGGATTCACCGCTTTCAGTTACGATGTCACGAAACTGATAAAGCCAGGCAGGAAGAACCTGCTGGAGGTGGATGTGGCCAAGCAGTCGAGCGACAAGTCGGTGAACGCTGCCGAGCGCCGCGCGGACTGGTGGCTCTTCGGCGGCATCTATCGTCCGGTATACTTGCGCGCATTGCCCAAGCAACACATCGAACGCATCGCTGTGGATGCGCGGGCCGATGGAGCCTTGTCGGTTGGACTTTACACCCAAGGACTCACGGCGGGCTACACGTTGCAGACCTCGGTGGATGGCTTGGGCTCGCAGACCTCTAAACTCACGGATGCAGCGGAACAGACCGTGAAGACTCAGTGGGCAGGTGCCCAACTTTGGGACCCCGAACATCCGCACCTCTACAACATGACTCTGAAACTCATTAATGCTGAAGGAAAGGAGGTACACCGCATCCAGCAGAAGATCGGATTCCGTACCATAGAATTCCGCCCGCGTGACGGATTCTACCTGAACGGCACGAAGCTCTTGATGAAAGGTGTGAACCGTCACTGCTGCTATCCAGAGACGGGACGTGTCCCCAATCATCGGCTCGACCTGCAGGACGTGAAGATTATCAAGGGCATGAATGCTAATGCCATCCGCTCGCACTATCCACCCAATACCCGTCTGTTGGAAATTTGCGATTCGTTGGGTGTGCTCTACATCGAAGAACTGCCCGGTTGGCAAAACCACTATAGCGACGAGGTAGGCGCACGCATCCTGCGTGAGATGATTGTCCAAGATGTGAACCACCCCTGCATCTTCACGTGGAGTAATGGCAACGAGGGTGGGTTCAACCTCTCGCTCGACTCCCAGTTCGCCACCTACGACCCTCAACAGCGTCATGTGATTCATCCGTGGGCACTGTACGACGGAGTGGATACTCACCACTATCCCGCCTATCAGACAGGTGTGGCTCGTTTGGGTAACGGCTATCAGGTGTTCATGCCTACCGAGTTCCTCCACAGTCAGTATGACAAAGGTGGAGGTGCTTCCTTAGCTGACTATTGGTCGGCCTGGTCGCGCAACCCCTTGTTCGCCGGTGGATTCATCTGGGCATTTGCCGATGAGGCTATTGTGCGGACGGACCGTGATGGCGCGCTGGACAGTGACGGCGGCAACGCCCCCGATGGCATCGTCGGTCCACATCGCGAGAAAGAGGGCAGTTGGTACACCATCCGCGATGTGTGGTCGCCCCTGCAGATAGCCCCTCTTGCCGTGCGCCCCGATTGGAATGGACAATTCACCGTGACCAACGAATACCTCTTCTCTAACCTCAATGAGGTGATGATGGAGTATCAGGTGCTGACTTATCCTTCTTCTTTGTCCGCGAGAGACGGAGCTGCGACAGTATTGGCTGAAGGACGAGTCGACCTTCCGAACGCTACTCCTGGTGAGAGCGTGAAGTGTCGCATTGCACTGAGCAATGAGGCCAGGAAGGGCGATGTG
>CAYZVH010000089.1:0-4509 GCA_964481755.1 uncultured Bacteroides sp.
AAGGTTATTCGCCCCACGCCTCGTGGTTTTAGCGCCCAAGTCGTAAGGTTTTCGTCCCACGTCTTGTGGTTTTAACGCCCAAGTCGTAAGGTTATTCGTCCCACGTCTCGTGGCCTTGACGTCCAATTCGTACGGTTATTCGTCCCACGTCGTGGTTTTAACGTCCAAGTCGTAAGGCTTTTCCCCCACGTCTCGTGGTTTTAGCGCCCAAGTCGTAAGGTCTTCGCCGCACGTCTTGGTTTATAACGTCCAAGTCGTAAGGCTTTTCGCCCCACGTCGTGCGCGTTTTTACAGTCCGATATAATCCGACCTCCAAGCGGCGTTTGCCTTCTCCCTGCTGGGAAGGGGGATGAATCCTCCTTTATGCCTTTACATCAGTTTACGAGCGCCGTCGCTGATGACCACGTCGTACACCTTGGGCGAGCGTTTGTATTTGGCGGCGAAGCTCTCCACGGTCTCGTGCACGAAGCTGTCGTAGAGCTCGTCCTTCACCAGGTTGATGGTGCAACCGCCGAATCCGCCGCCCATGATGCGCGAGCCTGTCACGCCGTGAGCCTTGGCGCAGTCGTTCAGGAAGTCCAGCTCCTCGCAGCTCACCTCGTAGAGTTTGCTCATGCCATGGTGCGTCTCGTACATCTTCTGGCCCACGGTCTCGTAGTCGTTCTTCTCCAGGGCCTCGCACACGTCGAGCACACGCTGCACCTCGCCGATGACGTACTCGGCGCGCATGTAGTCCTCCTGGGAGATGGCGTTGGACACCTCGCGCAGCATCTCCATGTCGGCGTCGCGCAGACAGCTCACGTGGGGATGGTTCTGCTGGATGGCGGCCACCACGGTCTCGCAGCTCTGGCGGCGCTTGTTGTAGGCCGACGAGGCCAGCTCGTGCTTCACCACGGAGTCGAGCAACACCAGGCGGTAGCCTTCGGGCTTGAAGGGGAAGTATTGGTACTCCAGCGAGCGGCAGTCGAGGCGGATGAGTTGGTCGCGCTTGCCGAACACGGAGGCGAACTGGTCCATGATGCCGCAGTTTACACCTATATAATTATGTTCCGTGGCCTGGCCTACCTTCGCCAGCTCGAACTTGTCTATCTGGTTGTCGCCGAAGAGGTCGTTCAGGGCGTAGGCGTAGGCGCTCTCCAGGGCGGCTGACGAGCTCATGCCGGCTCCCAGGGGCACGTCGCCGGCGAAGGCGGTGTTGAATCCCTCCACCTTGACGCCGCGCTTCGTCATCTCGCGGCAGACGCCGAACAGGTAGCGTGCCCAGCTGGTGTGGGGGGCGTCCTCTTCGTTCAGTCCGAACTCCACGTAGTCCTTCAGGTCGATGGAGTAGGCGCGTACTTTGTTTGTTCCGTTGGGTCTCAGCTCGGCTACCATGCCTTTGTCGATGGCTCCGGGGAAGACGAAACCTCCATTGTAGTCGGTGTGTTCACCGATGAGGTTGATGCGGCCAGGGGCTGCGTAGACCGAGCCCGTTGCTCCATCGAAATGCTTGATGAAGCGGCTTCTCACGTATTCTATATCCATAATTTTGAAATGTGTATTTAGTGTTTAACTTTAATCTGGTAGATGGTGGTCTGTCGGTAGGTGTGGCCTGGGCAGAGCACCGCGGTGGGGAAGTAGCTGCGGTTGGGCGTGTCGGGGAAGTGCTGTGCCTCGAAGCAGACGGCGCTGCGGTCGGGGTAGGTGCTGCCGAAGGCTCCCTTCATGCCGTGGTTCCAGTTGGCGGTGTAGAACTGCACGCCGGGCTCGGTGGTGTAGACCTCCAGGGTGCGTCCGCTGGCAGGGTCGGTGCAGGTGGCTGCCTGGGTGAGGTCGCCTGCCTCGGTCTTGTTGAGCACGTAGCAGTGGTCGTAGCCGTGTCCGCACTTCAGCTGCTCGTGCGGCTCATCGATGCGTTCGCCTATGGCGTGCGGTGTGCGGAAGTCCATCGGGGTGCCAGCCACCTTCAGTATCTCGCCCGTGGGGATGTTGGTCTCGTCGGTGGGCAGGTAGAAGTCGGCGTTGATGGTGACGATGTCGTCCATCTGCGAGGGTGTGGGGTTGCCGATGCCGGAGAGGCTGAAGAAGGCGTGGTTGGTGAGGTTGATGATGGTCTTCTTGTCCGTGGTGGCCTCATAGTCCATGCGCAGGGCGTGGTCGTCGAGGAGCGTGTAGGTCAGCGTGACGGTCACCGCTCCGGGGAATCCTTCCTCGCCGTCCTGCGCCGTGTATTGCAGTTTCACGGAGTTGGCCGATTGGCCGATGACCGTCCACACGCGCCGGTGGAATCCGCGTGGGCCGCCGTGGAGTGAGTTCTTGCCGTTGTTGCAGGCCAGCTGGTAGGTGGTGCCGTCCAGCGTGAAGCGTCCGTCGCAGATGCGGTTGCCGTAGCGTCCGATGGTGGTGCTGAGGCAGTCCACGTCGCTGTCCACGAGGTGTTGTATGCTGTCGTGTCCCTGCAGGATGTTGCCCATGCGGCCCTCTTTGTCGGGCGTCAACCAGGTGAGCAGGGCGCATCCGTAGTTAGTGACTGCCAGCTCTCCGCCGTTGCCGTTGGTGAGCACGTATAAATCTGTCTGTTTTCCGTCGATGGTTTGTTGAAAGTCACGACGGCACAATCCTGAGCGTGTTTTGAAATCGTCCATGGTATGCTTGTTTAGTTTTTAATGATAGGGCAAAGATAAATAACCTTTTTGATACGCGCAAAGGATTTGTGTAAAAGTTTTGACGATAAAAGGCATGCTTTTGTGTCAATCGCTTTGTGGGCAGCGGTGGAGAGCCTTCGGTTGTAATGCGTAGGTTGCAATTCGGGCGGTTTTCGCCGCCGGGGGGCGGAAGTTTCTCCCAGGGGGCAGGGGCGGTAAGGGCGGAATGTCGGTCCGGCTGTGGAATTTTACCTCCTTGGTCGGAGAAATAGTTTTTCCTAATCGGGCATTTATCTTTACAAGTTTTTCGGCTGGGTTCTCGAGCGTATAGGTCAATCTGCGCGCCCACAGGCGTGATGCGCGGGACGTGGAGGTGAAGGTGACCCTTGCCTGTCCGATGCTAGGGGTGTCGACGTGTAGGTGACCCTTGCCTGTCCGATGCGGAAACGTTGCCGGCAAAGGTGGGCGTTGTTTGGCTCTTGAGCCGTTCTTGGGGTGTGGAGAGGAAAGGAAAATAAGCACGGCAGAACCAAGCTTGCAAGGGAAAAACACCGTGGTGACAGCACCTCTTCAGCCGCCTCCACGGCCTCAAAATGCCGTTGAAAGTTTCAGTATACCCCTTCGCTGGCGGTGTGAAACACCGCGGGTGTGTAGGGGAACGCACACGGAGCGATGCATTTCCCGCCATTTTCCGTGTCGTTCGTCGATGGGGAAGTTCTCCCTGGCACCCCACTATTGGAGGGCAAAAGCGGACTTTGGCGGCAAATCACACCCTCGATTCGCCCTTTTCGTGGGCTTCGAAGGCGTGGATTTTGGGGATTTTGCCCACTCTGAAACCTTTCGGGGTGCCGGAATGGTGCTCTCCGATGAATGTATCTTGTTGCTTTATAGGGAGTTAAGTCTGATGCTGCATTGTACTGACAAGGAGATTGGTTTCGGTTTCAGTTTTCAGTTTATTTTCAAAAGGTACCCTACTCTTGCTCTTCTCTCTTCTTTATATTATATATATTATTAATAATCAATAAGTTATAATAGAAGAGAGGGGCAAGATAGCCAGTGTGAATACCTTTTTATTTTTTAATTGAAACTGAAACTGAAACAGCTCTGTACTTTTGGGGGTTGGCGTCACCTTCCCTCTCCAAGGCCGTCCGTGTAGGGACGTTGTCGGCATTCGAGGCGGTGGCTTCCTTCTCCAAGGCCTTTGGCATCGGACAGGCGGATGTTGGTGGCTGTCACGTTCACCTACACACACAATTCCGCGTCGGTGATGGCGAATGTCGGGAGGTTGTCACCTACACTCTCCACGCCTTTTCGCGTTGGACAGGGTAAATGTCGCCTTTCCCTCCGCGCCCTTCCGTGCCGGTGATGGTGAACGTTGGGGGGTGTTGTCATCTTCCCCTACAAGTCCCTTCTGGGTAGGGATGGGGAATGTTGGACAGGGGGAGTGTCACCTTCACTGTCGACACCCCTTCCGCTCCGCGGAAGCTGTTCTGTCCTATCGCTTCAGAAAACAGAGGCAGGCCTGCTCCTATCGCCCGCGGAAGCTGTTCTGTCCTATCGCTTCGGAAAACGGAGGCAGCCCTGCTTCATCAGTGCAGGAAGCCTTTCCCGAACTCCGAAGCCAGCAGGTCCGCCACGACGAAGCTGCTGCCGCCCACGTAGATGAAATCCTCCGCCGAGGCTTCGCGGTAGGCCGCCTGGGCCGCTTCCTCCACGCTGGGGTAGCATTCACCCTCCAGGCGGAAAGGCTCCGCCAGAGCCCGCAGTTTGTCCACAGGCATGGCGCGCTGCACGCTGGCTTGGGTGAAGTAGTAGCGCGCCTGGGTGGGCAGCATGGAGAGCACGCCACGGATGTCCTTGTCGTTCACCATGCCGAAGACGATGC
>CAYZVH010000089.1:4609-12940 GCA_964481755.1 uncultured Bacteroides sp.
AGCATGGAGAGCACGCCACGGATGTCCTTGTCGTTCACCATGCCGAAGACGATGCGCAGCCGCCGGCACCGCTGCTGCTTGAGCTGCTCCGAGAGGTAAGCGAAGCCGCCCGTGTTGTGCCCTGTGTCGCAAATCATCGTCGGTGCGGTGGAGAGGCGCTGCCAGCGTCCCATCAGTCCGGTTGTCTGGCACACGTGGGCGAAGCCCTCAGCCACGTTCTCCGGCGTGAGTCGGTAGCCCAGCTCGCGCAGTCGGCGCAGGGCGCAGAGTATGGTGTTGTCGTTCTTGCGTTGGTAGATGCCTCCCAGCTCGCCGTAGAGCTCACCGTAGTCCACGGTCTGCAGCCGGAAGCCCTGCTCGTGGGGAGTGGCTGCGAGCAGCGGACGCTCGTCCTCGGCGAAGTGGATGGGAGCCTCCATCTCGCGGGCCTTGGCCTCGAACACAGGGCGTGTCTCGTCGTTGTTCTCGCCGATGACCACCGGCGTGTGGGCTTTGATGATGCCTGCCTTCTCCGAGGCTATCTTGGCCAGCGTGTCGCCCAGGAACTGCACGTGGTCGAAGCTGATGTTGGTGATGACGCAGAGGTCCGGACGGATGATGTTGGTGCAGTCGAGCCGTCCGCCCAGGCCTACCTCCACCACGGCCACGTCCACCCGCTGCTCGGCGAAATAATTGAACGCCATGGCGGTCGTCAGCTCGAAGAACGAGGGGTGCAGAGGCTCGAAGAACGCGCGGTGGCGCTCCACGAAATCGACCACCGTCTGCTCGGGGATAGGCTGCCCATTCACGCGGATGCGCTCGCGGAAGTCCACCAGGTGGGGCGACGTGTAGAGCCCTGTGCGGTAGCCTGCCTGCTGCAGGATGGCCGCCAGCGTGTGCGAGCATGAGCCCTTGCCGTTGGTGCCTGCCACGTGGATGGTCCTGAAGGCGCGGTGCGGATGGTGGAAGTGTTCGTCCAGGGCCAGGGTGTTGTCCAGCCCCTCCTTGTAAGCCTCCTTGCCAACGTGCTGGAACAGAGGCGTTGTATGGTAAAGATAGTTGAGAGTTTCAGTGTAGTTCATCTGTCTGTCGATTTTAAAACGGATGCAAATATCCGCATTTTATTTTAGTTTAAGCCACGAAAGTTTGTTTTTCTGCCCATAGTTTGCTATGTTTGCGCCATTAAAAAACCATTTTCTAATAAATAATATAGTAAGTATGGAACAAACAATAAGCGTGGATGCGCTTCGTCTGCAGTCCGAAGTTATCCGTAAACGGCTGGTTGAGGTGGTTTACGGAGCCAAGGCAGGCCATATTGGAGGAGGTTTGTCGTCCCTCAATGTACTGACTACTCTCTATTTCCGTGTAATGAACATCGACCCCAAGAACCCTAAGATGGAAAATCGCGACCGATTCGTGATGAGCAAGGGACACTGCGTGGAGGCCCTCTACAGCGTGCTCGAGGCGCGCGGCTTCATCTCGCCCGAGCTGGTGAACACCTACGGACAGTTCAACTCCGTCCTGGCAGGTCACCCCACCATCGAGGTGCCTGGCATCGAGGTCAACAGCGGAGCCCTGGGCCACGGACTCCCCATCGGCGTGGGCATGGCCATCGCCGCCAAGATGGACAAGAAGGACTACAAGACCTACGTCCTCATGGGCGACGGCGAGCAGGGCGAAGGCTCCATCTACGAGGCCGCCATGGCAGGTAACCAATACAAGCTCGACAACCTGGTTGCCATCATCGACCGCAACGGCCTGCAGATAAGCGACACCACCGAGAACGTGATGGCCCTGGAGCCCATAGCCCAGCGCTGGAGCGCCTTCGGATGGGACGTGCAGGACATCAACGGCGACGACATGGCCTCCGTGGTGAAGGCCTTCGACAGCATCGACTACCACAACCACAAGCCTCACCTCATCATCTCGCGCACCACCAAGGGCGAGGGAGTGTCGCTCATGGAGAACGTCCTCAAGTGGCACCACGGAGTGCCTACCCAGGCCGAGTACGAACAGGCCATCAGTGAGATTGAACAGCGTATCGAAACCTTAAAGAAGAAGTAATGGAAATAAAAAGCGTTCCCTGCAGAAAGAGTTTCACCGACACTCTGGTGGAGCTGGGGAAAAAAGACAAGAATATAGTAGCGGTGACAACCGACGCGCGTGGCTCTGTCACGCTGACCGATTTTGCCAAGGAGCTCCCTGAGCAGTTTGTTGAATGCGGCATCGCCGAGCAAGACGCCGTGGGCATCGCCGCCGGCCTTGCCTCGTGTGGCAAGAAGACCTTCGTGTGCGGCCCTGCCTGCTTCTACGTGGCCCGAAGCCTGGAGCAGGTGAAGGTGGACGTGGCCTACTCGCGCAACCCCGTGAAGATACTGGGTGTGAGCGGTGGCGTGGCCTACGGCGCCCTGGGCGCAACCCACCACAGCCTGCACGACATAGCCGTGCTGCGCACCTTCCCGGGCATGAACGTGGTGCTGCCCTCCGACGCCCATCAGACACGCAAACTGGTGCAGATGCTGGTGGACTTCCCCGAGGCCGTCTACGTGCGCGTGGGCCGCAACGCCGTGCCCGACGTCTACACCGAGGACAACTGCCCCTTTGAGTTCGGCAAGGCCAACACCCTGCTCCAGGGCGACGACCTCACCATCATAGGCACCGGCGAGACCGTGTACCACTGCCTGGAGGCCGGCAAACGCCTGGCGCAGCAGGGCATCCACGCCCGTGTGCTCGACATGCACACCCTGAAGCCCGCCGACACCGAGGCCATCCTGAAGGCAGCCCGCGAGACAGGCCGCATCATCACCGTGGAGGAGCACAGCATGTACGGCGGACTGGGAGGCATCGTGGCCGAGACCGTCAGCCAATCGTGCCCTGTGCCCATGCGCATCCTGGGCATCCCCGACGAGAACGCCGTGCACGGCAAGCCGCTGGAGATTTTCCACCACTATAAACTCGACGCCGAAGGTATCTACCAGACCGCCGTGGAATTCGTGAAACGATAAAGTCTGAGCGGTACCATGCAAAAATACATCATTGCAATAGACCAGAGCACCTCCGCCACCAAGGCCGTCCTGTTCAACGAGCAGAGCTTCCTGGTGAGCCGGGTGAACGTGCCCCACAAGCAATACTATCCCCAGGCCGGATGGGTGGAGCACGACGCTGAGGAAATCTACCGCAACACCGTGGAGGCCATCCGCCAGGTGGTGGCGCAGAGCCGCGAGGACGACGACGCCAGCTACTCCATAGCCATCACCAACCAGCGCGAGACCGTGGTCGTGTGGAACCGCCTCACCGGCAAGCCCGTGTGCCACGCCGTGGTGTGGCAGTGCCAGCGCGGCGCCGACATCTGCAACGACCTGCGTGCGCAGGGCCTCACCGGGATGATCCAGGAGAAGAGCGGCCTGCTCATCGACCCCTACTTCTCCGCCAGCGGCGTGAAGTGGATACTCGACAATGTGGAGGGCGCGCGCCGACAAGCCGACTGCGGCGAGCTGCTGATGGGAACCATCGACTCGTGGCTCGTGTGGAAGCTCACCGGCGGCAAGGTCCACGCCACGGACTACACCAACGCCTCGCGTACCTTATTATTCAATATACACACGCTCGACTGGGACGACGACCTGCTGCGCCTCTTCACCGTACCCCGCTCCATGATGCCGCGCGTGATGCCTTGCGACAGCGTCTTCGGCGAGACCACCGTGGAGGGCCTGTTCGACGCTCCCGTGCAGATAGCCGGCGTGTTGGGCGACAGCCACGGAGCCCTGGCAGGACAGATGTGCTTCGCCCCAGGCATGGGCAAGGCCACCTACGGAACAGGCTCGTCCGTCATGGTGAACATCGGCGAGCAAGTGGTGAAGGCTCCCGAGGGGCTTGTCACCTCCGTGGGCTTCGCGGCCTGCGGCAAGGTGTTCTACGCCTTCGAGGGCAACATCCACTGCACCGGAGCCACCATCAAATGGCTCGTGGAGAAGCTGAAGCTGATTGACAGCCCCGCGGTCATCGAGCAGGTGGCCCTCAGTGTGCCCGACAATGGTGGAGTCTACTTCGTGCCTGCCTTCGCCGGACTGGGAGCCCCCTGGTGGAACTCCCACGCCAAGGCCATCATCACCGGAATGACGCTGGGCTCGGAGATAGGCCACGTCTGCCGTGCCGCCCTGGAGGCCATCGCCTACCAGGTGAAGGACCTCATCGACCTGATGACCGTCCACGCCGGCATCGACCTGAAGGAACTGCGTGTGGACGGCGGACCGACGAAGAACCACCTGCTGATGCAGTTCCAGGCCGACATGCTCGACGCCTGCATCAACCGCTCCGACGTGGAGGAGGCCTCCGCCATGGGCGCCATGCTGATGAACGGCCTGGCACGCGGCCTGTGGCACGACCTCGACGAGGTGGCACGCCTGCGCACCACCGACAACCGTGTGGTCTCCACCATGGAAGCCTCGCGCCGCGAAGCCCTCTACGCAGGGTGGAAGGCCGCCGTGGCACTGGTGAACAGATAAATCGTTTGTAGTAACTAACTTATTAAATTTAATACCCTCATTTGATATGAAGAAGCAAGCAAAACCAGGGAAAGAAACCTTTGGTATCATCGTTGGCACACGCGCCTATTTCAACTCCGACTTGGCGATAGACGTGCGCAAAACACTGTTGGAAGAACTGGAAAAAGCCGGCTACGGCTATGTGATATTGGACGAGTGCGACACCCCCACGGGCGGCTCCATGGAGACCGTGACCGACGGCAAGAAGTGCGCCACACTGTTCCGCGCCAACCGCGACGAGATCGACGGCATCATCGTGTCGCTGCCTAACTTCGGCTTCGAGGTGGGCATCATCAACGCCATCAGCCGTGCCGAGCTCCACGTGCCCGTGCTGGTGCAGGCCTGCGACGACCAGAACGACAAGGTGGACCTCGACAGCCGCCGCGACGCCTTCTGCGGCAAGATCTCCGTCTGCAACAACCTCTATCAGTATGGCATTCCCTTCACCGACACCACCCTCCACACATACTCCATCCACAGCGACCTGCTGATGAAGGACGTCAACCGCTTCGCCGCCATCTGCCGCGTGGTGAAGAAACTCACCCACATGCGCCTGGGCCAGATAGGCACACGCCCCTTGGGCTTCAACACCTGCCGTGCCAGCGAGAAGCTGCTGCAGGCCAGCGGCATTACCGTGGTGCCCGTGGACCTCTCCGAGATCATCTTCAACGCGCAGAAGATTGACGACAACGCCGCCGAGCTGAAGGCCAAGATGGAAGCCATCAGCGCCTACGCCAAGATTCCCGCCGCCTACCAGGAGAAGCTCGCCCGCCAGGCGAAGTTCGGCTTGGCAGTGGAGCATTGGATAGCCGAGAACGAGGTGGACGCCGCCGCCCTGCAGTGCTGGGATTCCCTGGAGCAGAACTACGGCTGCGCGCCCTGTGTGACGATGAGTATGCTGGGCGAGAAGCTCATCCCCTGCGCCTGCGAGACCGACCTTGCCGGAGCCGTGTCGATGTACGCCCTGGCCTTGGCCTCACAGAAACCTGCCGCCCTGCTCGACTGGAACAACAACTTCGCCGAGGACCGCAACAAGTGCGTCTGCACCCACTGCGGCAACTTCCCCAAGAGCTTCGTGCAGAACGACATCTCCCTCGGCACGCTGGGTGTCCTGGGCCGCACGCTGGGTAAGGTCAACACCTTCGGCGCCGTCTACGGCAAGTGCACCGAGGGCGAGTTCACCTACTTCCGCATCTCCACCGACGACAATCTCGGCTGCATCAAGAGCTACCTTGGCAAGGGCATGATCACCAACGACCCCTACGGCATGGACGGTTGCATCGCCGTCACCCAGGTGGACAACCTGCAGGGCCTGATGAAGTTCATCTGCAAGAACGGCTTCGAGCACCACGTTGCCATGTGCCGCACCGACGTTGTCGACATCCTCCAGGAGGCCGTGGACAACTACCTCGGTTGGGACCTCTATGTGCATGAGTAAGCGCTCTCGCCTTACCATATTATATTATAGCGAGGGGATGCTGCAAAGTGTCCCCTCGCGTTGTTCTCGCTTCATCGCTTTGCTTCCACCTCCGCCTCCTCGCTTTGCTTGCGTTCAGAGCCGTTCGTACCGCCTTTCCGCCTATTGTCCGTTGGCTATAAATTCCCACCGATTCTTCCTTTCCATTCCCTTCGTACGGCAATTCTATCTCCATTTATGCGGCTATTCGTCGCAAATCTTTATTTTTTCCCTCTTTTGTTTGTCTATTCAATAAAATAGGTATACCTTTGAATCGGAAACCCAAGGGGAGTGCATTCGCGTGCCTCCTGTTGACGCTTCCGGCCTCGGCGCACGCCGATTCTTTCGGGTGGCTATCTGCCATCGGACAAGAAGGTAGGGTGGGTAACGAGGCACGACATAATGAAGGCGTTTATCGGCGCTTTGTTCTTGACACATCGAAACCTTGCAAACCTCGATATTATAGTCTGGAACATAGTCAACGGTAGATGTCCCGGGTGTGATTACATCTATCCGTGGAGTACCTTGCATGGCTTCGCTGCGCCCCTCTAGGGTGCGGTATTGGTTCCGTGTATAGGCTGCCCATGGTACGATTGATTCATATCGGCGTGGGCTCTGACGTTGTCTGTTCGACTATAATAGGCAATGCAAGGGCCTCGATGTGTGGAATGGACAACTGGCGATTCCACGCTTTTTTTGTGTCTGCGCTTTAACCAATAATGGGGAAAGCTAATACTATAAAAAAACTAACAACAGTATGAACGCAGTACACCTTTTCATCAACACCCGCGACGAACTCATTCGCCTCGACTGCTCCAAGATTGTCTACATGGAGGGCGACGGCAACTACACACACATCGTGCTCATCAACAAGCAGAAAGTCTCTGTCTGCATGAACCTCAGCACCATGCAGCAGCTCCTCACCGAGCGGTTGCGCGAGCATGCCACCATCTTTGCCCGCATCGGCAAGCGGTTCATCGTCAACATCAACTTCATCTACCGTGTGCAACCCCTGCTGCAAAGCCTGGTGGTGTCCGACGGCGTCAACTTCGCCTTCAAACTGGGCATCTCCAAGGAGGCCCTCCGCCAGCTGAAGGACCTCATGGCACGTGGCGGTGCCGAGCAAGTGCAGGAGGCACCGCATGTGGAAGTTACCGCCGCGGACTAAAAAACTTTTGAAGTCCTATGGATATAATAATAGGTAGGGAAGATGGCGTGAGCCGGCTCCACGTGGTTGCAGGCGGCCGTGAGTTCAACTTGGGGCAGGCAGGCAGTGTACCACGGTCTGTCAGCCGTCAGCATTGTCGCCTCACCGTCAATGGTGGCGACATCACCATCCAGAACATGAAACCCCAGAACGTGACCTACGTCGACGGCAACCAGATATTCAGCAAGAGCATCACCGCCGCCAGCCAGGTGCAGCTGGGGGCGGACAGATACACCGTTCCCCTGCAGCAGATACTGCAGCTCGCGGGAGTCTCCGCGCAGGGCTCTCCCAGTGTGGGCTCCTTCTCGCTGCAACCGCTGGAGAGTGTGTGGGACGAATACGACCGACGCCGCCTGGAGATTCAGGAGAATGCCGCCAAGCTCGCCAACCGCCAGCGCATACAGGGAATCCTCTCCATGCTGGCGATGCTCATCGGCTTCTTCCCAGGCATAGACCCCACGGTGCGCGTCTTGATAATACTTGCCGCCTTGGCGGTCGCCATCTACTTCTTCGTGAAGGGAAGTCGCGACAAGACGGTGACAAGCCAGCTGCACGACCTCGACGAGGAGTTCGCCGCAAAGTATAAGTGTCCGAACCCCGCTTGCGGGAAGCCTTTCGGAGCGATACCCTACCGCAGTCTGAAGTACAACAAGCAGTGCTTCTCGTGCGGATGCAAGTACACCAACTGACATTTCGTGTAATAATCGGGGTATTTCGTACAGGATGCACAGAATCGTGAGGCAAACGGATGTGGGCAGGCTATCTTTGCTACATCATTGATTTATAAACCTATTAAAAAGAGAATGGTATGAACAACGAAGAAACAATCTATCAGCCCATGGGCGAAGACGAGACTACACAGATTCAGAAGGATCTGACCGAAAAGAGTAGCGAAGGCAAGAAGACTGCCGCAACCGTAGGCTCTTCTTTCTTAGGAGGAATGGGTGGAGCTGTTGCCGCAACCGTGGGCATGGACGCTCTCCACGATAAAGACGAAGAAGCTGAGGATAAGACCGCGGAGGATGCCTCTGCCGAGAATCCGGACGCTGCTGCGGAGAATCCGGATGCTGCCAACGAGGCCCTGGACGCTGCCACCGCTGAAGCCGCTACCGCCACCGCCGAAGCACAGCCCGACGCCGCGGACG
>CAYZVH010000090.1:0-12709 GCA_964481755.1 uncultured Bacteroides sp.
GTTTTATCAAAGGGAACGCCCCGAAGGTCACAAACCTCCGGGGCTTCTTCGTTTTATCAATCACTAAAAGACAACTGAAGATGAACAAGAAGAAACTTAGAACTTACTGCGTGACGGCAGCGATGACGGCCTTGTTGGGCCTCGCTCCGCAAGGACTCGACGGACAGAACCTGCAAAAGGGTGACTACGGAATACTCTATTGCCACATGAGCGGGCGGGGAGAGTGGACAGCCTACGCACTGAGTCGCGACGGATTTCACTACCACGACCTTATAGGAGGTGAACCAGTAATCAACACCGCTGAGCATGCTGCCATAGAAGGCGGTATGCGCGATGCGTACATCTGCCGCAAACACGATGGCAAAGGCTACCTGATGGTGACCACGGACATGTGTGTGGCAAAAAGCCACAAGTGGTTCAACTATGGCATTAACCTGCTGCGCAGCGACGACCTTATCCACTGGGAATCCGTGACGTTCGACTTCCGCAAAGGCGCGGAGATATTCTCCGACAAAGATGCTGAGGACCCCTACAAGGACTATTCCACCATCTGCCGTGTGTGGGCTCCGCAGATATTTTGGAACCCCGACTACCAATGGGCGGACGGAAAGCAGGGCGGTTATATGATCTACTACTCACTATGGAACCCCGAAGCGGGAGAGAAGTACGACCGCATCTATTACTCGTATGCTGATGAATCGTTCACCACGCTGACCAAACCGCGTCTGCTGTTCGACTGGGGCTATGCCACCATCGACACGGACATCAACTATCTGCCGAGCGACGGACTCTACCACTTGATGGTGAAGAAAGAGGGAGGTAAGCCTGGCCTCTTCACCTCTACCGCCCCCTCGTTGCACGGACCGTGGAGCATGCCCGTGGAGGACGACTACATCGACTTCGAAGGCCGGAAGAAGTGTGAGGGTGTGTCCGCCTTCCAGTTGCCGGGCGAAGAAGGATGGTGCATCGGATACATCGAGTACTCTTCGCATCCGAAACACTATCGCATCTGTCGTGCTGACAAATTTATGAGGAATTTCCATTCGCCCGTGGACATAGAAGGGGTGGAAGCTCCGCAGCACGGCTCGTTCATGCGGCTCACGAAGAAGGAGTATAAACGACTGGAGCGTTGGTCGAAAAATTACAAGAAGGAGTAATCCCATATAGAATAGAACGGAACACCTCTAAAGAAAGTGAGGTTGCTTGACTTTAATCCCGAACATCCGATTCGTTGGGAGGAAAGGTCAGCAACCTCCTCAAACAAACAAGATATGAGTAAAGTGAAACACAACTTAAGTGAAGCCTATCTTCAGTCCTTGACGGAAGAGCAGAGAATAGAAAAAATGAAGGAATGGAGTGCAGAAGAGCAAGCGCAATACTTATGTCCTAATGGAGTGATGTCTATTGAGAAATTCAGAAAACTTGGACATAAAATTATTGATGAGAAATGTGATAACGAATAGGTTGTGCAAGGCTTTATAAATGATATTTATAAAATTGTCCCGAATCAGAGAATTTTGTTGTTCTTCATTAGCTCAGCAATTCCCTCGATGATGTATTCCCGTTCCAAGTCTTCGGGTTTCAAGACTTGGCTGCCATACTGCAACAGGTCGATGTCGATGTAGATGCGTTCGTGGGGCTTGTCCTTCGGAGGATTGGCACAGTCCGTCTCAATCTCTTTGAGTAGACATTTAATCTCTGCTAGCGGCAGTGGCGTTTGTAGCGTTGCTGTTTGATTGATGAAGAGGCTGGGGTTGCTCAACCCGATGGGCTGTGTCTGCAGTGGGGTGGAGAACCGTATGCCGGGGAAGTGGCTCTGCAGCAACGCTCTCGCCTCGGAAAGGTGCCTTGAGGCATCGGTGTTGGAGCCAAGAGCGATGATGCAGCGTTCTTCCCCTTGCATAGCGGTATATTGATTTTCCTTTATTGCAAAGGATTCCAGCCTTGGGCTTTCAATTCAAACTCCTGACCGTCGCGGGTGATGAGGGCTGTGCCCAACTCCGGCTTGGTGATGTGGCCGATGATGCGGATGCCTTCTATCTCGGCGATGCGCTCATGGTCTGCCAAGGGGACGGTGAAGAGGAGCTCGTAGTCCTCGCCACCATTGAGGGCGCAGGTGCTCACGTTCATGTTCAACTCCTCAGCCATCACGGCGGTCTGGTAGTCGAGCGGGATGCGCTCCTCGTACACACGGCAGCCCACTTTGCTCTGGCTGCAGATGTGGAGCAACTCCGACGAGAGTCCGTCCGAGATGTCCATCATGGCCGTCGGCTTGATGCCTGCCTTGCGCAGTTTCTCGATGATGTCGCCACGTGCCTCGGGTTTCAGTTGTCGCTCCAGCAGGTATTCCTTACCGCTGAAGTCGGGGTTCACCTCCTTCTCTCCTTGGAACACGGTCTTCTCACGCTCCAGCAGTTGCAGTCCCATGTAGGCTGCTCCTAAGTCGCCAGACACACAGATGAGGTCCGTGTCGTGTGCACCGTTGCGGTACACTATCTGGTCCTTGTCGGCCTCGCCTATGCAGGTGATGCTGATGGCAAGTCCTGTCAGTGACGAGGTGGTGTCGCCGCCGATGATGTCCACATGGTGCGCCTCGCAAGCCAGTCTGAGTCCGGCGTAGAACTCCTCCATGTCCTCTATGCAGAAGCGCTTGGAGAGGGCGAGCGACACGGTCATCTGTCGAGGTGTGCCGTTCATGGCGTAGATGTCGGAGATGTTGACCATGGCCGACTTGTAACCCAGGTGCTTCAAGGGTGTGTAGACCAAATCGAAATGTACGCCCTCCATCAGCATGTCGGTCGTCACCAGCACCTCCTTGTCGGGGTAGTGGAGCACGGCGCAGTCGTCGCCCACGCCGTAGCGGGTGGATTCGTTCTTCATCTCCATGTCTTGGGTGAGGTGTTTTATCAGTCCGAACTCACCCATGGTGGCTATCTCTGTTCTTTTATTTTCTTGCATCTATCAATGTCTGTTTATGAGTTCGCGCATGATGGCGGTCATCCGTGGCTGTGCCTTGTCGGCTGCCTGCTGCACTTCCTCATGGGTTATTTCCATAATCTTGCCTTCCACACCCAGGTCGGTGATGACCGAGATGCCGAACACACGCATGTCGCAATGTTTGGCTACGATCACTTCGGGGATGGTGGACATGCCCACAGCGTCGGCACCGAAGGTGCGGAACATGCGGTACTCCGCCGGTGTCTCGTAGGTGGGGCCTTGCGTGCCGAGGTAGACACCCTCTTGCACGGTGAATCCCTTTTCGGCGGCTATCTCCTTGGCCTTAGCTATCAATTCCTTGTCGTATGCCTCGCTCATATCCGGGAAGCGTGGTCCGTAGGGGATGTTCTTGCCACGCAGCGGATGCTCGGGGAAGAAGTTGATGTGGTCGGTGATGATCATCAGGTCGCCGATGGAGAACTGGGGGTTGGTGCCACCGGCGGCGTTGGAGACGAAGAGGGTGGTGATGCCCAACTCGCGCATCACCCGGATGGGGAAGGTCACCTCCTTCATGGAGTAGCCTTCGTAGAAGTGGAAACGTCCCTGCATGGCAAGGATGTCCTTATTCCCAAGTTTCCCGAACAGCAGTTTCCCGCTGTGTCCCTCTACTGTGGAGACGGGAAAGTTGGGTATTTCCTGATAAGGAATCTCATATCTGTCGGTAATCTCGCTAGCCAAACTACCCAGTCCTGTACCCAGAATGATGGCAGTCTTAGGACTGCTTTGCATTCTGCTTCTGATGTAGGACGTTGTCTCTTGAATTTGTTCTAACATATTTCACTATATCATTCATAAGTTCTTTCTCGCCATCCAACAGGAACTTCACTTTGATGGGGAGTGCATAGAGGCGACTCTTGAAAGCGTCGTCGAACGCGAGTTCCCGCATGCGCGCGGCATCCTTTTCGGTGGTGATGACGATACGTTTCTCGGGGTCCAACCGATTGAACGCAGTCTGCATCTGCTTCACATCCTTCTTCGAGAAGTCGTGATGGTCGTCGAAGTGGAGGGTGTTGAAACGTTCGCTGTAGCTGTGTATCTTCTCTTCGAGTGGACGTGGCGAGGCGATGCCCGTGATGAGCAAGATGTTCGGGTTGTCGCGCAGGGTTTCCAATGGCAACGGCGCACCATCGGCGAAGACCGGTTGCAGGTCGTCATACTCCATCGTGGAGAAGAAGAGCTTCTGGAACGGATAGAGGCTGAGGTTCTTCGAGATGATGCGATAGTCCATCGGCTTCAGGTCGACAGGGCATTTCGTCACTATCACGATGTTCGCGCGGTCTTTCGCCTTGATGGGCTCACGCAACATACCCGCAGGCATCAGCGCGTCCTCGTTGAACGGTCTGTTGTAGTTGCACAACAGGATGTTGATGCTCGGTCGCACGTAGCGATGCTGGAAGGCATCGTCGAGCAGTATCAAGTCCAAATCAGGTGCCACACTCGCACGGCTCAACTCTTCGATGCCATGACAACGGTCTTTGTCCACCGCCACATAGCAGCCGGGGAACTTGTGCTTTATCTGCCAGGGCTCGTCGCCAAGCGTCTTAGCCGACGTCTTGTCTGTGGCAAGAACGAATCCCTGCGATTTGCGCTTGTATCCGCGGCTCAGTACGGCCACCTTGAACTCCTCCTGCAGTTTGCGTACGAGGAATTCCGTGTGAGGTGTCTTTCCGGTGCCGCCCACAGTGATGTTGCCGATGGAGATAACCGGTATGTCATAGGACTTCGACCGAAGCAGGCCTATGTCGAACAAGTGGTTACGCAACGCCACCCCGATGCCGTAGAGCATCGAGAAGGGGTAGAGCCACTTGTTGATTTGCGGGTGTGTGTTGTTCATTGGTTGTTGAAAAGATATGTGTGCTAGATATTTAAATTCAGTTCGAACGGAAGGCGGGCTTGCACCTTATCCTTCTTGTCGAGGTTCTTGAGGAAGTCCAGGCAAGGATAGAGCTCCGGCAGATTGTCGCGGAACATGCTCTTGATGTAGTCGTCCTTGCCGTCGTTGAGGAACTTGTCCAGCATGTCCTCTTTCTCCGGATAGTCCACCAGGTAGAAGTCGTCGATGCCAGCCTCCACGGCAGCTGTCGCGATGGCGGTGTCGATGCCTCCGAGCTCGTCCACCAGTCCCAGCTTCTGTGCTGTCTCGCCGGTCCATACGCGGCCTTCGGCTATGCTCTTGATGGAGTCGGTGCTCAGGCCTCTGCCGTCGGCGCAACGGGAAACGAACAGTTCGTATCCTTGGTTGACGCTCCGCTGTATGTGTGCGCTCTCCTCATCGTTGAAAGAGCGGTAGTAGCTGTCCGATGCGGCGAACTTGTTGGTCTTCACCACGTCCACATGCAGGCCGAGCTTCTCGTTCATCACCTTCTCCACACTAGGAATCATTCCGAATATGCCTATGGAGCCTGTCAGCGTAGTGGGCTCGGCGATAATCTTGGTAGCGGCGCACGAGATGTAGTAGCCGCCGGACGCGGCGTAGTCGCCCATGGACACGATTACCGGTTTCTTCTCTTTCAGGCGCTTCACTTCGTTCCAAATCTGTTCGGAACCGAAGGAGCTTCCGCCCGGTGAGTTCACGCGGAGCACCACAGCCTTTATGTCATCGTCGTCGGCCAGCTCGCGCAGTGTGCGGCTCATCTCACGTGAGTCGATGCCTTGCGACGCGGCGCCGTCAATCTCACCTTCGGCATAGTAGATGGCGATGCCGTTTTCAGCGTCGTTATCCTCTTCAACGGGGATGTTTATCATGTCGGTAAGGCTGAGCAGATTCAGGTCGTCGTCCTCTTTCACTCCGACGTACGACTTCAGCACCTCCTTCACGTCGTTCTGATAGATGAGCGTGTCCGCCATGCCCACTTTCACAAACTCGGCGCCTTCCTCCATTGCGATGTAACGGTCGGCATAGCTGTTGAGCGAGTCGGCGCTGATCTTACGCGACTTCACCACGGCATCCACCATGTTGCCCCATACGGACTGCAGGTGGGCGGTTATCTGCTCGCGGTTGGCGTCGCTCATGTGGCTCACGAGGAAAGGTTCCACGGCCGCCTTGTAGGTGCCCACCTTGAATACTTGAAACTCAACGCCCACTTTGTCGAGCAAATCCTTGTAGTACATCGTCTCGGAGGAGAGTCCCAGCCAGTCGATGCAGCCGATGGGGTTGAGCATCACTTTGTTTGCCAAGCTGCAGAGGTAGTAGCAACCCTGGGTGTAGTTGTCGCTATAGGCCAGGATGAACTTCTCTTCCTTGAAGTCGAGCAGCGCGTCGCGTATCTCCTGCAGTGTGGCAGGCTCGGCGTTCAGTTTGCCTGCGCGCAGGTAGATGCCTTTTATCTTTGGATTGTGTTTCGCTTCGTCTATAGCCGCCAAAATCTCCTTCAGACCCAGGGCGGAGTTCTTCCGACCCATGATTATACTCATCGGGCTTTCCTCCGGAATCTGCTCATGGATGGTACCCTTGAGGTCGAGCACCATGATGGAATTGTCCTTCACTTCGGTTTCCTGAGGACCGGATGCCACCGCTACTAGCGATGCCACGACAATAATTCCAATAAAGAGGCAGATACCTCCTGTAACAATCAGGCCGGTGATGGTGGCCAGCGTGTACTTAATAAATTCCTTCATACGGATAGTTGTTTGTTGTTTGTATATTACTTTACAATTTTCGTTGGCTTGCCAAGCTACTTGCTTGCGCCACTTGCCGACTAAAATGTGTCGTAATATTGATTGTATAAATGTTTTCAACAAAGGTAGTACTTATTTTTGAGTTAGGGGCAACTTTGAGGAAGTTTTTTACTATTAGGCCAAATAAATTGCAAAAGAGGCCCGTTTTATGAGTCAAATAGTGCGGTTTCAGCCGCATGCCGAGTTATTTTCGCCAGATGCCTTGTCTTTTTGGCCAGATGCCGAGCTATGGATTTCAGAAGCCGAGCGGCGGAAACCTTGTCGGGACATCACTCCCCTCGCTTGCTTCGTAGCTGCGTGAGGCGTTGCAAGGCATGCTTGCGCGACAGCATGATCTGGTGGCGATAAACCAGACAAGCGGTGATGAAGTAACAGCCGGCTTGTAGCCACAAGGCTTGGTATTCGAAACGGACCTGGTCGAGACTGGCCCCCATGCTGTTGATGCGGATGAATCCGTTGATGCCGAACGTGGAGGGGAAGAGCCAGGAGACGTATTTCCAAAACGCCGGCACGGCGGCTCCGGGCCACGAGATGCCGCTGATGAAGAGGAATATCATGGACGTGAAGATGAACGCCACCATGCACGACTCGCGGTCGCGTATCAGGATGGAGGCGGTCATGGCAAAGAAGATGCAGGCGATGATGTAGGGGATGAGGAAACCGAAGAGGGTGGCGGCATGGGCCAGCTGCAGGAGGTTGAACATATGCGGGATAAGGCAGGTCATGTAGGTGCCCATCAGTAGGAACACCATGAAGTAGACCAACGACTTGCCGAGCACGATGCGCAGCGTGCCGTGGTAGTGGCGGTCGATGGGGACAAGGTCGCTGAAGCGGTTGTTCTCGCGTGCAGTTCCCACGGACAAGCCGATGCCCAACAGCAAGGTCTGCTGGATGATGAGCACGATGACTCCGGGTATGATGAAGCAGGCAAAACCGTTCTGCGGGTTGAACATGCTCACCTCGGTGTAACGGATAGGCTGGGTGCTCACCTCATCCTGCCGGTCGGTGGTGTTACTCAGTCGGGATATCTTTATCTCTTTGTTCATCTTCAGCGACACGTCCGTGCAGGTGCTCAGAATGGCTTTGTAGTAGAGCAATCCGCTCATGTCGCAGAAGATGAGCACGCGCGTCTGTTGCCCACGAGCTAAGTCGCGGTCGAACTCCGCCGGTATGTAGATGATGCCGTAGGCTTTCTGTTGGCGTATCAGCTCCTTGGCCTCTTCCATGTCCGCGCAGTGCGACGCAATCTCCACATTGGCGCTGCCGTCGGTCAGACGCAGAAACTCCCGGCTCAGTGCCGAGTTGGCTTGGTCCACCACTGCCACGGGCACTTCGCGCAAGCCCTCGTTGTTGTAGATGAGGGTGTAGAGCACCGGATAGCCCAGTGGCACGAGGATGAAGAAGATGAGCACTCCTTGGTCCTTGAATACGTTCCGGAGTTCTTCGAGCCAGATGTGGAAGAGGTCGTGGAACCCTTCTTTTATGATGTGTGAAAGCGAATCGTGTTTCATCTGCAAGCCAGTTTAGGGGAGGTATTTGTAATGGAGTAGGGCCGTCCGCAGTCGCCGCAGCACCAACAGGGGGAGCAGGGCGAATATCAGCAGAGCCAGGTAAGCGTGCCACACGTAGCCCATGGAGTAGCCGTTGAGTGCCTCGTTGACGTAGATGAGATAGTAGTGGCGCAGCGGGAAGAGCACGCTCAGTGCCTGTAGCGAGAGCGGCATGCCCATCACCGGGAACGAGAATCCCGAGATGGAGAACGACACGACTCCCCACAGCGAGGCGGTGCTCAAAGCCAGTCGGAGCGTAGGGAAGAGGCCGAACAGGAATGCGGCGAACCCTTGCGACGCCACCACGGTGAGCAGCGACGAGAACAGCATGATGCCCAACCCGCAGTGGCAGGGGAACTGCAGGAAGCGGAACATGTAGACGTCGTAGAACGCGAACAACACGAAGAACAGCAAGGTCTGCGGTAACAGTTTCCCTAGCAATGCCAGCCACACGTGGTTGTCCGCCATGCGCATCCACTGTTGTGCGGTGCCGTTCTTCAGCTCCGAACCGATGGAGAAGATGGTGGTCAGGAAGATGAATATCATGAACACTCCGGGCAAGATGGTGTTGCAGAGGTACACCGAGTAGTTGAGCCACGGGTTGTTGATGGGGTGCGTCTCGATGACGATAGGCTGCAGGAATCCCATGGCCTGGCTGGCTGTGGCTCCCTTGGCATAGAGCGTGGAGCGTCCCACGGCACCGTTCGCCAACTCGGACATGGTGCGCAGGTCCTTGTAGAGCAGCGACCCGGCTATCAGGTAGGCATTGTTGGTGTAGAACGAAACGGTCGGTTGTCGTCCTGCCACGGCCTCCTGTGTGGTACCCTTCGGAATGTAATAGAAAGCATAGAGCTTGCCGCGCTGCATGGCGTCGCGTGCCTCGGCCACAGTGCCATAGTGCGCCACAATCTTGGTATACTGGAACGCGTCCATCGTGCGTACGATGTTGCGCGAGGTGGCGGTGTTGTCCTCGTCCACAATCCCCACGGGCATGTCGGTGGGCAACCCTTCTCCCATCAGTGTGGTGAAGAAGAGGATGCACAGCAGCGGCGCCAGGAAGATGCTGAACAGGTAGAGTGGGCGCGAGCCCATCTGTCTCAGCTCGTAGCGCATGAGCAGGCGGAGGTGTGGCAAGAGGTTCTTCATCGTCGTTTTAGTCTTTCTGGAGGATGATGCTCATGCCCGGACGGAGTCCCTCGATGGGTTGCGTGGGCTTGGCGCGCACCTCAAATGTCTTCAGGTCGAACTGACCAGTGGCTTTGGTGGCCTTCCATGCGGCGTAGCTGCCGAGGTCTTTCATGTAGTACACCTTGAAGGTGGCCTCCTGGTCCAGCGCCGGCATGTAGGCGGTGAACTCGGTGCCTATGGTGAGGCCTTTGAGCAAATCCTCGCGCACGTTGAAGGTGGCCCACACATCGTCCATCAGGGCGATGTTCATGATGGGGGCTCCTGTGCCCACCAGCTCGCTCACCTTGGGGAAGATGTCCGTCACCTCACCTGCTTGCGAGGCGATGAGGATGGTCTCCCGGATGTAGGAGTTCACCTCGTCCACCGCCCCTTTGGCTTGGTCGGCCTTGGCGGAAGCCATGCGTTTGTCCTCCTCCTGGGCTCCGTTGCGTGCCATCTCGTACTGCGACTTGGCAGCTTTCTCCGTTGCCTCCATGGCTTGATAGTTAGCCAGCACCTCGTCGCGCTTCTGGGCGGTCACCACTCCCTCTTCGAAGAGGCGGTTGATGCGCTCGTACGATTTCTCGGCGATGGTGCGTCCGGCGATGGCCTTCTGCCACATCTCGTAGGCCATCTGCAGCTGTTCTTGCCGTGTGCCTCGTTGCGCTTTATCGTCGAGAGCCTGGGCGGCGGTCTCCACGGCCTTGGCCTGTGTCTGCTTGGCCACCACGTCGGGGGCTTCGAGCAGTGCCAAGGTGTCGCCGGCCTGCACCTTCTGTCCCTCTTTCACTCTGAACTCCAGTACACGACCCGGTACCTTGCTCGACACCCTGTACTCGTCCACCTCGGCCTGTCCCTGAATAATCTCGGGACCTTTGCGCAGGACGAAGAATCCGATTACCGCTACCAGTACGATTACTCCGGTGAGGGTAATCAGTGCCAACAGGATGTTACTGTTTTGCGATTTTTCTGACATAATCGTTTATGTTTTGTTTTGTTGTTTCTGCTATTTGAGCAAGCCCATCGACTTCTTCAGGTAGACGTCGGACAGCTTCACGTCAATCTGTGCGTCTATCTTCTCCGACTGGGCTGAGAGCCATGCCGTCTGTGCCTCGAGCACGTTGCTCGTTTGCATCACTCCCTCGCGGAACCCTAGGTTGGCGCAGCGCAGGTTCTCGTCGGCCTTCTCCAGGTTCTTCTCCGCCATGGAGAGTTTCTTGGCGGCCTCGCGCACCTTGAAGTTGCACTGGTTCACCTGCAGCTCCACCTTCTCCTTCACCTCGTCCAGTTGCAGACTGGCTGCCAGTGCGCTTGCCCGTGCCGCCTTCACCTTGTAGGAGCCTTCGCCCCAGTGGAAGATAGGCAACGTCACCATCACCCCGATGTTCCACGAGCCCCGGAACTTCCGCTCGAAGCCGTTCCACAGGGAAGGGTTGGTGACCATATAGTTTCCCATCAACGCCACCGTGGGCAGAAACTCGGCGCGGGTGATGTTCACCTTCTGTTTGTAGATGTCCGTGGCCAGCTGCAGGCTCTGTATCTCCGGTCGGTTGTCGAAGGCCGTCTCCACACTGCGGGTCTGTTCCGTCTGTAGTAGGGTGGGGAGGCTCTCCGTCTGCTCGTCGGTCAGTTGCAGGTCGGTGTCCAGGGGCAGTCCGCACAGTTGGCAGAGCAACATCTTGCAGAGGCTCAGTCCGTTGTCGACCTTCGTCAGCGTCATCTCCGCTTCGTTGACCTTCACCTTCACCGATAGTCCGTCGGCCTTTGTCACTACTCCTTCCGCTATCATCTTCTCCACGTCGGTGTCCAGCTTCTGCACCAACTCCACGAAACTCTCCGCCAAGCGTTTCTTATGCGCCAGCGACACCACCTGCCAGTAGGCTTCGTCCGTGCTCAGTATCACTTCCTGCACCTTGGTCTGGTGTTGGCTCTCGGCCAGTTGCTCGGCAAAGCGGGTCAACTTGTTGTAGGCGCGAATCTTGCCGCCCATGAAGACTGGTTGCGTCAGGGTGATCACTCCGGCGTAGATGTTGCGGGTGTCTGTGCGCAGGGCGTCGACGATGGAACTGCCGGCTGCGTTGAGCGGTGATGCCAGGTCGAGCGACGAGAGCGACGCTGCGTAGCTCTGCACCTCGGGGTGCTGTGCCACCAACTGTTGCAGCGCGTTCTGCACGGGTTGAGTCAGCGTAGTCCCCAGGGACGAGAGTGCGCTTTTCTGCTCGTCGTTGAGCAGCGATATCTCGCGTTGGTTGCGGATGTAGGCACCCGTAGCGTTTATCTTGGGTAGGAAATTTGTCGTTGCCGCCTTGTGCTCATAGTGCGCCTCCACCTCCTTCTGCTGCGAGATGCGCAACTCCTTGTTGTTCCTCAGCGCCAACGCTCTGCAGCTGTCGAGGTTGAGGACCATCTGTGCCGAGGCTTCCGTCAGCCATCCGCACATCAGTACCAGGCAAATACCTTTATTCATGATGCTATACCTATTATATATATGTATACGTTATGCGAAGCAGTTGTCCGCTGATAGTAAAAATCTCCCGGTGTCATATCGGGGCGCACCTCTGGCGGACTTGCTGGCGCAAAGATAGATAAATCGGACGTACGCACCTTACCCCGTGGAAAGGAACCGTACTTATCGAACAATCCTTTTGCTATTTCAAATCAAATGCCTGAGAGCCAATCATGGTGCCGTCGGCAAAGAGGTAGACGTGGTAGGTGCCGGCTTGCAGAAACTCCTCCACATTCCAGTAGACGGTCACCTGTTGCTCCTCACCGGTGTACTCCACATACTTTTTGATAGAATAGCTGATTTGCTGGTTCTCGTAGCTGAACGTGTCCGAGGCGCTCTTGGTCAGCACTTCGTTGCCTGGCTTGGTGATGCGCACGTAGATGGTACGCTCGCCGGTAGTGGCGGTGATATTTTTTACCAAGGTGAAGTTGACGGCCAGCTTGGTGACGTTCTTCACTTTGTAGTTCTCTTTGCCACGTTTATTCAACGGCGTCACACGGATGTTGGTGGCGTCCAGTTGGGCGGCCAGGGTCACCTTCTCCTTCAGGTTCTTCTTCTCCTGCGAGAGGGTGCTTATCTGTTGGGTAGCCTCGGAGTACTTCTTCTTCACTTCTTTGTTCTCGGTGGTCAGCGCCTGGTTGATTTGGTTCAGTGAGTCGATCTGCAGGATGTAGCTGCGCATGACGGCGCGCACAGTCTTCAGCTCCTTCTTCAAGCGCGATATCTCCGCCGCGTTGGTGGTCTTCACTTGGCGCAGCTCCTCCAACAAGCGTTGGGTCTTCAGTTTCTCGCTCTCGAGCTTCTCGAAGAG
>CAYZVH010000091.1:0-12667 GCA_964481755.1 uncultured Bacteroides sp.
TCGTTCCTCAACCTACTGGGCAAGAATCCATCGGAAGAGGACATCAAGCTCTACTCCAACGACCAGCAGGTGACGGCCGACACGCCGCCCGCATTCATCGTGCTGGCGAGTGACGACACCTCCGTGCCTCCCGCAAACAGCCTGCGCTACTACGAGGCGCTGATCAAGAACAATGTGCAGGCAACGATGCACATCTACCCCAGTGGCAGACACGGATTCGGCTACAAGGAGACGTTCCTCTACAAACGACAATGGACTGAAGAATTGGAGAAATGGTTAAGAGAACTCTACAGATAATACATCACACCGTAAGCCGCGCACTCTGTTGTGCGGCTTACTTGCTCTTCCTCACCGCCTGCCACAGCAGCACGTCCCTGCCGGACGGTGCGCTCAACCCCGGCGTGGAGAAGAGCCTGGCGGACTGGCGCAAGGCAAACCTCAGCGACCTGCACTACCGCCTCAGTTTCCACATCCCCGAGAGTCAACACGAGGTGGTGACGGGATCAGTCACCATCGAGGTGACGGAGAAGGAACAGCAACCCATCGTTGTCGACTTCAAGGGAGAGCGCAATCAGCTCTTCTCGCTCTGCGTGAACGGCGTCAGCGTGAAGGAGGGCGAGATCGACTTCAAGGACGAGCACCTCTTCATCCCCGAGAGCTATACCCGGGATGGGGTCAACGAGGTGACCATCGGCTTCATTGCCGGTGACCAGTCGCTCAACCGCAACAGCGATTACCTCTACACCCTGCTGGTGCCCGACCGCGCACGCACACTGTTCCCCTGCTTCGACCAACCCAACCTGAAGGCGGAGTACACGCTGCGGCTGGATGTGCCCGAGGAGTGGGTGGCCGTTTCCAATACCACCGTACATAGCCAGACGAGCACCAAGGAGGGACGGAAGGAGATTGTCTTCATGCCCACCGAACCGCTGAGCACCTACCTCTTCTCGTTTGTCGTCGGCAAGTTCCAGCAAGAGACCCGTACCCTGGACGGCCGTACTATCTCGGCCTACTACAGAGAGACCGACCCTGTGAAGCTGAAGCAGATGGACACCATCTTCAACCAAGTGTTTGCATCGCTCAGTTGGCTCGAGGAGTATACCGACATCCCCTACCCGTTCGCCAAGTACGACTTCATCATCCTGCCAGGCTTCCAGTACGGAGGCATGGAACACACGGGAGCCACGCTCTACAACGACCGACGCATGTTCCTCAACGAACATGCCACGCCCGACGAGGAGCTGAACCGTGCCAGCCTCATCGCCCACGAGACCGCCCACATGTGGTTTGGCGACCTAGTGACGATGGCTTGGTTCGACGACGTGTGGACTAAAGAAGTGTTTGCCAACTACTTTGCCGCCCTCATCACCGAACCGATGTTCCCCGACGTGAACCACCGGCTCAACACCCTGCGCACCTTCTACAAGGCGGCGCTCAGCGAGGACCGCACGCAAGGGTCCACCGCCATCCAACAGCCGCTGGACAATCTGAAGGACGCAGGCCTCATCTACGGACAGATCATCTACAACAAGGCCCCGGTGGTGATGCTGAAGATGGCGGACATACTCGGACCGGAAGCTTTCCGCACAGGCATCCGCCTCTATCTGCAGAAGTTCGCCTACGGCAACGCCACATGGGACGACCTGGTGGATATACTCGACAGTCAGACCCTCTTCGACCTGAAGACCTTCAGCCAGGTGTGGGTCAAGGAGAAAGGCATGCCCACCATCCACTTCACCCCTACCGACAACGGTTTCAAGGTACGTCAAGACGACCCGTTCGGACGCGGACTCGTATGGCCGCAGGAGTTCTCCGTCATCGCGATGCACGGTCAGCAGACCGACACCGTGAAGGTGAACCTGCTGGAGAAGGAGCAAAGCTATACCTTATTATATACACCCGACGTCATCATCCCCAACACCGACGGACGGGGCTACGGATACTTTGTGCCCGACGAGGCCAGCCTCAACTACCTGCTGGGACATTGGCACCAACTGGGTGACGACCTCACCCGCCAGTCGGTGCTCATGACGCTCTACGAGAACTATCTCCACCACCGCTTCAGCGAC
The DNA here is from genome assembly GCA_964481755.1 of uncultured Bacteroides sp. Taxonomy (GTDB): domain Bacteria; phylum Bacteroidota; class Bacteroidia; order Bacteroidales; family Bacteroidaceae; genus Phocaeicola_A. The sequence continues at coordinate 2,070 of CAYZVH010000091.1, forward strand.
GCGAAGCCATTGGCGGACTCCTTCCTCCAAGGCATTGCCGAGGAACGCAATCAGCTGATTGTCGCCTCGCTCATAAGCTACCTGAGCGGCATCTGTGCCGATGCACAGGCACCCTATCGGGAGACGCTCGAGCGGCAGCTCTACCAACTGTCGCAGACCATGCCCGACCCCTCTGCCCGCCTGCAGGTGCAACGCCGACTCCGCTCGGTCATGACCACCCCGGCGATCATCGACACCTATTACGGCACATGGCAACGGGCCGACAATGCCTACTGGGGCGAGAACGACTACACCAACACCGCCTACGAGCTGGCACTCCGTCTGCCCGACAAGGAGAAAGAGATACTCGCCACACAGCGTAGCCGCATCGAGAACCCTGACCGACTGCAACAGTTCGACTTCATCAGCCGGGCCTGCACGGACGACACCCTGCGGCTCGACTCCCTCTTCGAGAGCCTGAAGCAGGTGGAGAACCGACGCATAGAGCCCTATGCCGAGAGTCTGCTCTACTATCTGAACCACCCCTTGCGCGACCGCTACGCCACCAAGTACATACGTGCCGGACTGGAGCTGATGCCCGAGGTGCAACGCACGGGCGACATCTTCTTCCCCTCCAACTGGGCCTATGCCCTGCTGGGCGGACACGCTTGCGAAGAGGCGTACACCGAGGTGGAGACGTTTATCAGCGAGCATCCGGAGTTCCCCGGGCTACTGAAAAACAAGGTGCTGCAGGAGGTCTTCCCGCTGCAATGGGCCCACGAGGAGAGGAAATAATGAGAAAAACAGACGCAAACATTTGGTATACTGATGGGAATGATGTACTTTTGCAGCCGCTAATACGGGTTATTAGCATCATTCAAATCATAAACAAATAAAACATTAAAGAAAATGGCAACAAGAATCAGATTGCAAAGACACGGACGCAAAAGTTACGCCTTCTATTCAATCGTTATTGCAGACGTAAGAGCACCACGTGATGGTAGATTTACTGAGAAAATCGGTACTTATAACCCTAATACCGACCCTGCCACAGTAGATTTGAATTTCGAGCGCGCATTGTACTGGGTAAAATGCGGTGCACAGCCTACCGACACTGTTCGTAACATCCTCTCCAGAGAAGGTGTCTACATGATGAAACATCTGTTGGGCGGCGTAGCCAAAGGCGCATTCAGCGAAGATCAGGCTAAAGCCAAGTTCGACGCATGGAAGGCCGACAAGCAAAATGGCTTGGCAGCTTTGAAGGCTAAGAACGAGGAGAAGAAGAAAGCCGATGAGAAAGCGCGTCTGGAAGCTGAGAAGAAAGTGAACGAAGAAATCGCTAAGAAAGTAGCTGAGAAGAAAGCCGCTGAAGCTGCCGCTAAGGCAGAGGCAGAGGCTGCAGCCAAAGCAGAAGCTGAAGCAGCTGCCGCCGCTACAGAAGCTGCCGCTCCTGCTGCAGAAGAGGCTGCTCCCGCTGAAGCATAAGTTTCAAGTTTCTTTTCAAACAAATGACCTACGAGGAGGGTGTGTCCGAAAGACATGCCCTCCTTTGTTTTACTACCAACAGACCCACGACGAACAGCTAACACCCCCCCCTAGAGTCCAGGTTATCGGAAGGGTATTCGCCACCCACAGAACAGTACGACAACAGAGTTTTATAGCTTTCCATAAAATTTATCTCTAACAAGGCTTGCGTTCACCAGAACATTCGTATATTTGCTGCATAAATATTCAAACCAAACTATGGAGAATCAGAATCAATCAAAGCCAAGAGGCTATCAATCAGCCAAGAAGCTCTCGTGGTGGCTCTCGTGGACGTCCATCCTGTTGGGCAGCACCATCTTGGCGGCAGGCTTCGTGTTTTTTATCAATCCCTACAATATTGTGCCCGGTGGCGTCTATGGCGCCAGCATCGTGCTCCACAACCTGTTTCCATCCATTCAGGTGGGTACGTTCGGCTATATGTTCGACATCCCGCTGCTGATACTGTCGATGGTGTTGCTCGGCGCTAAGTTGGGCGTGCGCACCATTGTGGTGTCCATGATTACCCCGCTTATCATGAACGTGATGTCCAAACTGGTCTACCCCACACAGGAGGCGCTCGAGCGGCTCGACCCCACGCAGCTGTTAGGCGGATGCATGGACATGAGCGACCATCTGATGCTCACCTGCATCATCGGTGCCACGCTGATAGGCATCGGCAGTGGCATCGTGGTGCGCAACCAAGCCACCTCAGGCGGTAGCGACGTGATAGGCATGATGCTGCAGAAGTATTGCCACATCAAGTTCTCCAACGCCATTCTGATGGTGGATGCCACCGTAGTCTGCTTCGGACTTGTGGTCATCGGCTTCGGTGTGGGTAGCGAGGTCGAGGTGGACAACAATTCGTGGTTGCTCTCGTTCTACTCGCTCATCTCCATCTTCGTCATCTCCCGCGTCATCGCCTACGTGGTGAACGGCAACAAGGACGACAAACTGTTGTTCGTCATCAGCGACAAGAAAATGGAGGAGTTGCGCTCCTTCATCCTGAAGGACCTGGACCGCACCGCCACCTGCATCAAGAGTACCGGCCTCTACACGGGAGCCGAGAAGGAGATGCTCTTCCTGGTTGTCAGTCACAAGGAGGTCCCCAGCGTGAAGCTGAAGATTCGCGAAGTGGACCCCGACGCCTTCGTGGTGGTGACCGATGCCTACGACACCTTTGGCGATGGATGGAAGCCGCTGCCTACAGCTGGCGAGATAGAGCCGGAATAGTTTTTGTTTTCCATTCGTCTCTTTTACTTATCTTTTCGTACTTCACGTAAAAGAAAGGTATCGTTTTGGTTACGTAAAGGCAGCACAATTCATCATCGTGCAATGAGAGCATCCTGGTAACATCATTTGCGGCGATAAATTATTGTCAAAATGTTAGGTTTGTATCAAAAAGATTACCTATATTTGAGGCGCAATTGAACGCAAACCTGAATTCTGACGATGAAGTACATTTCGCTACCCGATGAAGCTACCCGCCGCCTCACCTTCTATCTGGCGACGGAGGAGTTTGTGGCCCGGCACATCACTGAGCCGGAGTGTTTCTTCATGTGGCAAGTGAACCCCACCGTCATCTTCGGGCGCAACCAACTGATTGAGAACGAGGTCAACCTCGACTATTGCCGACAGCACGGCATAGAGACCTCCCGGCGCAAGAGCGGCGGCGGGTGTGTGTATGCCGACCGCAGCAACATCATGTTCTCCTACATTACCAATGACAGCAACGTGCGCTTCACTTTCGACAAGTATCTGCGCATGGTGGCCTTCGTGCTGCGCAAGCTAGGCGTGGAGGCAGAGGCCACCGGACGCAACGACATCCTGGTACACGGGAAGAAAGTCTCCGGCAACGCCTTCTACCACCTGCCGGGACGCAGCATCGTGCACGGCACCATGCTCTTCGACACGGACATGGAGCACCTGGTGCGTGCCATCACCCCGAGCAACGAGAAGTTGGTGAGCAAGGGCGTGGCCTCGGTGCGCCAGCATGTGACCAACCTGTCGCAGTACCTCACCATCTCCATCGACGAGTTCAAGGACTTCGTACGCCGGCAGATGTGCGACGGCGAGATTCGCCTCACGTCCGACGACCTCGGTCAGATAGAGGAGATAGAGAAGGAATACCTTACGGAGAAGTTCATCTACGGCAACAATCCGCACTATACCATTATTAAAAAGGGACGCACGGACTCGGCCGGTGAACTGGAGCTACGCATCGAACTGAAGAACGGCATCATCAAGGATCTCAACCTCGTGGGCGACTACTTCCTGGTGGGCGACCTGGACCACGGCCTCATAGCCCGCCTGCGCCAAGTGCCCTACCGTGAGGACGATGTGCGTCGGGCTTTGGCGGATGTGCGCATGGAGGAGATTATCCTCAACCTGACCCGTGAGGAATTTACGCGACTCATGTTCAGCGAACAAACTATCAATAAAAACTATACCTATATCTAATTATGGAAGAATTTGCAAAAACCTGCTTACACGACAAGCATCTCGCTCTCGGAGCCAAGATGAGTCCTTTCGCCGGCTTCGACATGCCGATTGAATACACGTCTATCAAGGACGAACACAACGCGGTGCGCCATGCGGCCGGCATCTTCGACGTGTCCCACATGGGCGAGGTCTCCATCAAAGGCAACGAAGCCGAGAAATATGTGAACTACATCTTCACCAACGACGTGGAAGCCATCGAGCCGGGACAGATTCTCTACGGCATGATGCTCTACCCCACGGGCGGTGTGGTGGACGACCTGTTGGTCTACAAGAAGTCCTCAACGGACTATTTCCTCGTCATCAACGCGTCCAACATCGACAAGGACTATGCCTGGATTGTGGAGAACAGCAAGGACTTCGACGTGCAGTTGGAGAACCTCTCCGACCAATTCGGCGAGGTAGCTGTGCAAGGTCCTGAGGCCGAGGCGATGATAGAGAAGCACTTGGGCATCAAGGTAGCCGACCTGGGATTCTACACCTTCAAGGAGACCACCTACGACGGACAGCCCGTGTTGGTGAGCCGTACCGGATACACCGGCGAAGACGGATTCGAGGTGTACGCCGCCCCGGAAGTCATCCGCCCCGTGTGGGACGTGCTCGTCAACTCCAAGGAAGTGGTGCCTTGCGGACTCGGTTGCCGCGACACGCTGCGCTTCGAGGTAGCCCTGCCGCTCTATGGTCATGAGCTGAGCGAGGAGATTACTCCCGTGGAGGCCGGACTCAGCATGTTCGTCAAGCTCAACAAGCCCCAGTTCATCGGTCGCGAGGTCATCGCCCGCCAGAAGGAGCAAGGCGTCACACAGAAGGTCGTCGGCATCGAGCTGCAAGACAAAGCCATCCCCCGCAACGGATACGACGTGGAGGTGAACGGAGTGAAGATAGGCTACGTCACCACCGGCTACAACTCCATCTCCACCGGCAAGAGTGTCTGCATGGCCCTCATCGACAGCCAGTACGCCCCGCTGGGCACGGAGGTGGACATCCGCATCCGTAAGAAGACCTTCAAGGGCATCGTTTGCAAGAAACGTTTCTATCAGAAGAACTATAAAAAATAACAACTATAAAAACATTTGATTATGAGTACAATATTGGAAGGATTGCGCTACGCGGAATCGCACGAGTGGGTTAAGGCAGAAGGTGAGTTTGCATACGTCGGCATCACGGACTATGCACAGCACGCATTGGGCGACATTGTCTACGTGGACATGCCCGACGTGGACGATGAAGTGGAGAAAGGCGAAGAGTTTGGTGCCGTGGAGAGCGTGAAGGCCGCCAGCGACCTCTACTCGCCCGTGTCAGGCGTGGTGGTGGAAGTGAACGAGGAATTGAACGACGCTCCGGAGCTCATCAACAAGGACGCTTTCGCCAACTGGATTATGAAGGTGAAACTCTCCGACCCGTCGGAGCTCGACACACTGCTCGACGCCAAGGCATACGAGGCCATCTGTGAGGAATAACGTCAATACATCAGTTTGCAACATACTATGAACTACAAATATTTTCCGCATACACAAGAGGATATCCGTGTCATGTTGGAGCGCATCGGTGTCAGCTCCCTGGACGACCTCTACACGGACATCCCTCAGGAAGTGATTTGGAAAAAGGAGTACGACCTGCCTCCTTCGATGTCGGAGGAGGAGGTGCGTAGCTTCTTCAACTCGTTGGGCCGCAAGAACGTGCCGCTGACGGTGTTTGCCGGAGCGGGCGCTTACGACCACTATGCACCGGCCGTCATCGCGCAGCTGTTGTCGCGGTCGGAGTTCTACACAGCCTACACCCCCTATCAGCCTGAGATCTCGCAGGGTACACTGCAGTACATCTTCGAGTTCCAGAGCATGATGTCGGAGCTGACGGGACTCGCCTGCACCAATGCCTCGATGTACGACGGCCCCACCGCCACGGCTGAGGCTATGTTCATGACCGTGGCTGCCGCCAAGAAGCGCAACCGCGTGCTCATCTCCGAGACGGTGAACCCCAACATCCTAGCGGTGGTGAAGACCTACGCCAAGTTCCACGGCGTGCAGCTCGACACGATAGCCGGACAAGACGGCGAGACCAGCCGCAGCGACATGGAGGCGAAGCTCGCCGCGGGCGATGTGGCTGGCGTCATCGTCTCCTCTCCTAATAAATATGGTATCATCGAGGACTACACCGGATACGCCGACGACATCCACACCGCCAAGGCGCTGTTCGTCATCAATGCCGACCCCTCCACCCTGGCAGTGCTGAAGACCCCAGGCGAATGGGGAGCCGACATCGCTTGCGGCGACGGACAGACACTAGGCATGCCGCTCAACTTCGGCGGTCCGTACGTGGGCTACCTCTCGTCCACCAAGGACCTGGTACGCAAGTTGCCCGGCCGCATCGTGGGCGCCACCACCGACGTGGACGGCAAGCGGGCCTTCGTACTCACCCTGCAGGCACGCGAGCAACACATCCGCCGCGAGAAGGCCAACAGCAACATCTGCTCCAACCAGTCGCTGATGGCACTCTATGCCACCGTCTACCTGGCGCTGATGGGCAAGGCCGGACTGCGAGAGGTCAACAGCCTCTCCTACAGCGGCGCGCACTACCTCTGCAACTGCCTGCTACAGACGGGCAAGTTCAGCCGGGTGTACGACAAGCCTTTCCTCAAGGAGTTCGCCCTGCGCACCACACTCGACGTGAAGGCGCTGCAGAAGCGATGCCTCGACAACGGATTTTTCGCCGGCATAGAGCTGGAGGATGGCGTGCTGCTGTTCGCTGTCACCGAGAAACGCAGCAAGGAAGAGATAGACCGTTTGGTAGAACTAATAAAGGAGGTATAGACTATGAAATATTACGATAAACTGATATTCGAACTCTCGAAAGAGGGCCGTCGGGGCTATGCCCTTCCTGAGAACAAGTTGGCACAGTACGACATCGACGCGTTGCCCAGTGGACTGAAGCGACAGACCGAGCCGCTGCTCCCTGAGGTGAGCGAGTTCGATGTGGTGCGCCACTACACCAACGTGTCGAACAAGAACTTCGGTGTGGACACGGGCTTCTATCCCCTGGGCAGCTGCACAATGAAGTACAACCCCAAGATAAACGAAGAGATGGCCGCTCTGCCCGCTTTCACCTCGCTACACCCGTTGCAGCCGGCCGAGACCGTGCAAGGTGCCCTCGAAGTGTACTACAACCTCGCCCACTCGCTGGCTGAGATTTCCGGACTGGCTGAGTTCACCCTCAACCCCTTCGCCGGAGCCCATGGAGAGCTGACGGGACTGATGGTGATGCGCCAGTACCACCTGCAACGCGGCGACCTGAAGCGCACACGCGTCATCGTGCCCAACAGTGCCCACGGCACCAACCCAGCCAGCGCCGCCGTGTGCGGACTGAGCATCGTGGAGGTGAAGTCCAAACCCAACGGACGCATCGATGTGGAGGACCTGAAGCCACTGCTCGACGACACCATCGCCGGCATCATGATGACCAACCCCAACACACTGGGACTCTTCGAGACGGAGATTCTGGAGATAGCCAAGTTGGTGCATGCCTGCGGCGGTCTGCTCTACTACGACGGAGCCAACCTCAACCCGTTGCTGGGCAAATGCCGTCCCGGCGACATGGGATTCGACATTATGCACATCAATCTGCACAAGACCTTCTCCACCCCTCACGGCGGTGGCGGTCCGGGTTCCGGTCCGGTAGGCGTAGCCAAGGCATTGGTGGACTATCTGCCCAACCCGCACGTGAAGCGTCGTGTCGACGGCACATTCTATGTGGAGTGTGGCGACAAGGCGTTGGGTAGCATCTCCGGTTTTCTGGGCAACTTCGGTGTGATGATGAAGGCCTACGCCTACATCCTCTCCTTGGGACGGGAGAACATCAAATACGTCGGCCCGCTGGCTACGCTCAACGCCAACTACATCAAGGAGTCGCTCAAGGAAGACTACTGCCTGCCCATCCCCGACGTCTGCAAACACGAGTTCGTGTTCGACGGCCTGGCTGACAAGTCCACCGGCGTCACCACCCTCGACATCGCCAAGCGGCTGCTCGACTATGGCTACCACGCCCCCACCATCTACTTCCCGTTGCTGTTCCACCAGTCCATCATGATAGAGCCCACCGAGTCGGAGTCTATCGAGACACTGGACGAGTTCATCGACGTGATGAAGCGGGTGGCCAAGGAAGCCATCGCCGACCCCGAGACAGTGAAGACCGCACCGCATACGACCCTCGTCCGGCGATTGGACGAGACCTCAGCCGCCAAGCATCCTGTGCTGACGTATCGTGATTTCATCGCTCAAGCCTGACGCCTATGCATACCGACATCATCATCATAGGCGCCGGCCCCGGCGGATACGAGACGGCGGTGCACGCTGCCAAGCGAGGACTCTCCGTCACCCTGTTCGAGGCGAACAAGGTGGGCGGCACCTGTCTGAACGAAGGCTGCATCCCCACGAAGGCGTTCTGCAAGAACGCCGATGTGGTGGAAGCGCTGAAGGAGGCCGACGTGTACGGCATCCAGGGACTCTCCTACTCGCTGGACTTCGCCCGTGTCATCGAGCGGAAGAACCAGGTTGTCAGCACACTGGCCGCCGGCATAGAGACGTTGCTGAAGCACAAGCTGATAACCTACGTCCATGCCAAGGCCGACTTCGTGGACGCGCACACGGTGACCGCTGACGGCCAGACCTACACGGCGGACCACATCATCATCGCCACCGGATCCGTCAGCAAACTGTTGCCCATCCCGGGTGTCACGCTGCCGGGTGTGGTCACCTCCAAGGAGTTGCTCGACATCGACCACGTGCCCAGCCGCCTCTGCATCATCGGAGCGGGGGTCATCGGCATGGAGTTCGCCTCAGTCTTCAGCCGCATGGGCAGCCAGGTCACTGTGGTGGAGTTTATGAAGGAGATTCTGCCCAACTTCGACACCGACATCGCCAAGCGACTGAAGCAGACGCTCGGCAAGCGGGGCATAGAGATTGTGAACCAGGCCAAGGTCTGCTCCATCGAGCAAACCGACGGCGGACTGGCGGTCAACTATGAGTACAAGGAGAAGCAACTGCGTTGCGAAGCCGACACCGTGCTAATGGCCGTGGGTCGTGCCGCCAACGTAGGCGCGATCAACCTGGCCGCCGCCGGCATAGAGTTCACGCCCCGTGGCATCGCGGTGAACGACCATATGCAGACCAACGTGCCTCACATCTACGCCATCGGCGATGTGAACGCCCGTTGCATGTTGGCCCATGCCGCCACGTTCCAAGGCCTGCGTGCGCTCAACCACATCCAAGGGCTGACGGACGACATCCGGTTCGACCTCATCCCCGCCGCCGTGTTCACCTCGCCCGAAGCCGCCATGGTGGGCCTCAGCGAGGAGCAGTGCAAAGCACAAGGTCTGAACATCACGGTGAAGAAGTCATTCTTCCGTGCCAACGGCAAAGCACTGGCCATGAACGAGCCGGACGGATACTGCAAGTTGCTGGTGAATGCCGACGACGACCGTGTGGTGGGCTGTCACCTCTTCGGTGCCCACGCTGCCGACTTGGTTCAGGAGGTTTGTGCCCTGATGAACCGCGACGTCACGCTCACCCAGTTCGCACAGATTATCCACGGCCACCCCACGCTAGGCGAAGTGGTGCAGAATGCTGTGATGAGTTGAAGTTTTTTATGAAATGAGCCGTTGTCAAGGGAAGTCTCCAATGACACCAACAGAGAGATAGTCCTCCGTTATAGCCTAAGTATATCGGCTAAGCGGAGGATTTTCTATTCACTAAACAATAGCAGACCTCTTTGGTGTGAAAGAGGGAACAAAGGTAACAATAACTATTATAACCTATGAAGACAAAAGCGAAGTTACCACACCGAAAGAAGACAAGGAGATGGTGAATGCAGAAAGCGGTTGATATCCACCCATCCAAAGCGGAATATATCCGTTCACTAATTCGCAGGCTCGGCTTGCGGTGCGTCCTCCAGCAGCAGCTCCATATCCACCACATCGAGCACACGGCCGAACTTGATGCCTACTTCCTTGAACTCGGCCACGGTCTTGTAACCCAAGGTCCGATGCAGACGGATGCTCTGTGTGTTCTCGCCGGTGATGCAGGCTATCAGGGCATGATAACCCTTCTGGCGACAAGTGTCGATGAGCAGGTTCATCAGCCCGTGCGCCACGCCTTGCTTCTGGAAATGAGGTGACACGTAGATGGTGGTCTCTAGCGTGCGGTGGTAAGCCGCCCGTTGTTGCCACAGGTGGGCGTAGCAGTAGCCCGCTATCTGTCCGTCGCGCTCGTCCACGAAATAGGGGAACTTCTGCGAGATGTCGGCGATGCGTTCACGCATCTGCTCACCGCTCAGCGGCTCCACCTCGAAGGTGGCCGTCGAGTTCAATATGTAATAGTTGTAGATGTCTACGATAGCCTGAGCGTCACTCTCTCTTACTTCTCTAATCATTTTACTTTTCGTCGTTAATGAATAATTCTGTTCAATACCTATTGTCTTGCGGATATCACTGGCTCCAACCAAGCAACCAAGATATTCCGCTGCAAAGTTAGGTATAAATCACGATTTGGATTGACATCTATCCGTGCAAAGTATTCCAATGATGGGATAAATGATTTCACCGATCC
>CAYZVH010000092.1:0-12628 GCA_964481755.1 uncultured Bacteroides sp.
TGGCGGTGTGATAACAGTTTCCGTTACTGTTATTGCGTTCGTAACTGTTATCGCTGTGCTCCCGCCGTACCGCCGGCAACATCTCGCCGCCCTGGGTCAGGTCCTCGCTGTAAGGTGCCTCATCGGCATCGCCTCCCTTGGGTCCATTGGGGTTCTTCACTCTCCGCGTAGAGGTTCGTTCGGCCACGTAGCCTTCCGTCTGGGCTTGGATGCCGAAGTAGATGACGTGGTCGGTGGTGGTCGATGCCCCCATGTCACCTACACCCTCCGCGTCCCAATGGTTTTGGAGGGTCTCATCGCGTTCACTGTACACACCCCAATGGTTTTGTAGGGTCTCATCGCGTTCACCCTCAGTGTCCAAATAGTCTTGTCCCGATTCGTCTGTCGGACAGTCCCGACTTCGAAGAAGTCTCTTCGCATCTCCGGCTTTCCATCTCCGGGGGGCGCGAGAAATAACAGAATAATTTTTTGTAGTTTAAGAATATTTATTGCTACCTTTGCTTCACCGTGGCAAAGCGGTGGATGAGAAACACTCTAATATAATAATATGTAAGATGCCAGAGAGTTCGTTTAATGAGATATATACCTCTTATTATAAGCGGTCGTTCTGCTTCGCCAAGTCATACGTGCACGACGACCTGGCGGCGGAGGACATCGCCTCGGAGGCCCTCATACGACTGTGGGGCGAGCTGAAGGCAAACCCCATGGACGAGAGGCAAATGTTGCCCCTGCTGCTGACGATACTGAAGAACAAGGCACTGGACCACCTCCGACACGAGGAGGTGAAGCGCCGGGCCTTCGCCGAGATGGCCGACTGGCAGCAACGCGAGCTTTCCCTGCGGGTGACAGCCCTGGAGGCCTGCAACCCCGACGAGATATTCTCCACCGAGGTGGAGACCATCGTGCGGCAGACCTTAGCCTCACTGGCAGAACAGTCGCGACAGGCATTCGTGATGAGCCGCTTCGAGGGCAAGACCAACCAAGAGATAGCCGACGAGATGCAGATAAGCGTGAAGGGCGTGGAGTACCACATCACCAAATCGCTGAAGGCACTGCGCACGGCGCTGAAGGACTATCTGCCCCTGTTCTACTTCTTCTACTACTATCAGTGACGCAGGCCGACGCCGCTTGAGGGGCGCGCGACCCCTGTCGTGAGCCTCCGCTCGAACTTTTTCCAAAAAAACAGGCTCCCCTCACTAGGGTAACCGCAAGATGAAACGTTTACTATGAAACAAGAGACGAAAATGAACGCTGAGCTGTTGCAAAAATACATCGAAGGAAACGCCACGGACGACGAGAGCCGCCGCGTGACCGAATGGATTCAGGCGAGCCCTGACAACATGCGCGAGTACATGGCTCAGCGCAAGCTGCACGATGTGGCCCTGTGGCGCACCGAGCCCGTGACAGAGGAGCGGCAGCCCGCGAGAAGACGGTTCACACTGCGCCGCATCGGCGCTGAGGTGGCCAAGGCGGCCGCCGTGTTGGCTGTCGGATGGATAGGCCTGCAGCTGTGGCCCAAGGATCAACAGCAGCCCGAGCAGGTGGCCATGCAGACCATCTACGTGCCGGCAGGGCAACGGGTGGAGCTGAGCCTGGCCGACGGCACACGGGTGTGGCTCAACGCGCGCACCACGCTCAGCTTCCCGGGCAAGTTCACCGGCGACACACGCAACGTGAGGCTCGAGGGCGAGGGATACTTCGACGTGGCACGCAACGAGGAGCAACCCTTCGTGGTGGAGACCGGCAAGTGCGACGTGAAGGTGCTGGGCACGGAGTTCAACGTGATGGCCTACCCGGAGGACAGCCTGTGGGAGACCTCGCTGCTGAGGGGAGCCGTGGAGATAGTGATACCTGGGCAGCGCCAGACGCTGAGGCTGGAGCCCAACACCATGGCCAGCCTAAGGGGCAACCAGCTGACGAAGGGCGCCATCAGGGAGCCCGACCACTTCCTGTGGCGCGAGGGGCTCATCTGCTTCAACAACATCTCCGTGGGCGACATGATGGAGAAGCTGGAGCTCTACTACGGAGTGGACATCGTGGTGAACAACCGACGCATAGTGAACAACCGCTACACCGGCAAATTCCGCACCAAGGACGGTGTGGAGCACGTGCTGAAGGTGCTGCGCCTCAACAACCGCTTCACCTACACCAAGGATGATGAGACAAACGTTATAACTATCAATTAACCCTCTAAAAAACAAGACTTTGCCTATGGAATAACACACGTATCTATGAAAAACAAAAATGGGACGGTGCTGCAACACCATCCCATGCGCGAGTGGCCAATGTAGCATTGGCGCTCCTCTCAGAAGTAATCTTAAGTAACGAACCTAAAATTAGTAATGCAAAAGTATGAAAAATATTTTGTATCAGGAATCTATTGTCGAAATTAAACATTTATTTCGTATGATGAGAAACACACTCCTGGCGCTGTTCATCTGTGCCGGAACCTCTTTTGCAGCCGAGTCGTACTCCCAGACCATGAAGGTGACCATCGTGGCGGAGAACACGCCGGCCGATAAAGTGATCAGTGAGATAGAGAAGCAGACAGACTATCTGTTTGTCTACAACGTGAACGACGTGAACCTGAACCGCAACGTGAAGGTGAACGCCAAGAACCGCCCCGTGGCCGAGGTGCTGAACCAGATGTTCGACGGCACCAACATCTACTACGCCATGGAGGGCAAGAACATTATGCTGATGAGCAAGCGGATAGAGGCCAGCACCAGCGCCGCTCAGCAGCAACAACACGGTAACAAGGTAACAGGTGTCGTGAAGGACACCGAAGGCGAGCCCATCATCGGCGCCAACATCACCATCAAAGGTCAATCAATAGGTACAATCACAGATATAGACGGCCGCTTCGAGCTGAACGCCCCCGCGGACGCCGTTTTGCAAATCTCTTACATCGGCTACATCTCGCAGGAGGTGAAGCCAGGCAGCAAGAAGGAACTCTTCATCACCCTGAAAGCCGACAACAAACTGCTGGACGAAGTGGTGGTGGTGGGCTACGGTAGCATGAAGAAGTCCGACCTGACAGGTGCCGTGGTAAGCGCCAACCTGAAGGACTTCGAGAAATCGCCGAACACCAACATCGTGCAGTCACTGCAGGGAACCGTGCCGGGCTTGAACGTAGGCCAGGTGACCTCTGCCGGCGCCACGCCTTCCATCTCCATCCGCGGTACAAACACCCTCTCGGGTAACACCAGCGTGTTGATAGTGCTCGACGGTATCATCTACAACAGCTCCCTGTCGTCGCTCAACCCCGACGACATCGCCTCCATCGACGTGCTGAAGGACGCCAGCGCCACAGCCGTGTATGGTGCGCAGGCCGCCAACGGTGTGTTGCTGATAACCACCAAGAAAGGTAAGGCAGGACAGACACGCATCAACTTCTCATCATCGTACTCCATCTCCGAGCCTACGCAGAACCTGCGCCCGATGAACCGCGAGGAGTATCTGCAGTACACCAAGGAATTCTGGTACGACAAGTCCTACCTGGGCCCCGACTATACCACCCCGAACCCCGACTTCAACGTGGTGGACTACCTGCCGGACGCTCCTATGCTCGACAGCTCCACTTCCGACGGCATCTCGGCTTGCGACATCGACTGGTGGGACATGTGCACACAGACGGCCTCCATCTTCGAGAACAAGATCAGCATCAACGGCGGCACGGACAAGGTATCGTACCTGCTGTCCTACGCCAACACCGACCAGCAAGGCTACATCACCAACGACGACTTCAAGCGTAACAGCCTCCGCGTGAACCTCGACACCAAACCCTACAAATGGTTGAACCTGGGTGTGCAGGCCTTCGCTTCGTTCGTGAACCAGGACGGCGCACAGCCCAACGTGTGGAACGTGATGATATCCAACCCCTTGACACCGGCTTACGACGAGGCAGGCGACGTCATCGCCTATCCGTTCCAGGACATCCAGCCCTCGCCGCTCACCACCTTGGCGGTGGACGACAAAGAGCGTCACAACTACTTCTTCGCCAACTTCTACGCCGAGGTGCAGTTGCCTATCAAGGGATTGACCTACCGGTTGAACTACGGTAACAACTACCGCATCGACCAGCACTCGCAGTCCGACCCCTACGGCGCCAGCTTGAACGGTGAGGCCTATAAGCAACACACTACTTACTACGACTACACCATCGATAACATCCTGAACTACACGGGCAAGTTCGGCAACCACGACGTGGCCGCCACCTTCCTCTACGGTGCCAGCGAGCGCAAGCAGGACTACACCGAGGCCAAGGCACAGAACTTCACCCGCATGACGCTGGGCTACAACAGCCTGACGCTGGGAACCGACCAATATACCAACTCGTCGGCCTATAGCGAGGCTCTGCTCTATCAGATGTTGCGTGTGAACTATAAGTACCTCGACCGCTACATGATCACCGCCACAGCCCGTCGCGACGGTTACTCAGGCTTTGCCAAGAACAACAAGTTCGCCATCTTCCCCTCCGTGGCCCTCGGATGGATCATCTCCCAGGAGAAGTGGTTCACACCCACTTGGGTAGACCAGTTGAAGCTGCGCGCCGGCTGGGGTATCAGCGGTAACCAGACCACACGCTACAAATCCCTGGCACGCATGGCAACCAGCTCGGCCTATGTGTTCGGCGACGGCGGAACCACCCTCATCGGACAGAAGGTGAGCACCATGGGCAACTCCGACCTGAAGTGGGAGAAGACCGAAGGTATCAACCTCGGCTTGGACTTCAGTTTCTTCAACAACCGCTTGACAGGTTCGTTGGAGGCCTATCGCACCACCACACGCGACCTGCTCTACGACATGACCATTCCCTCGATGACCGGATTTACCTCCATCAGCACCAACATCGGTAAGATTCGCAACCAGGGCGTGGAGCTGACGCTGACCTCGCGCAACTTCGTGCAGAAGGACTTTGAGTGGACAACCACCTTCAACATCTCGTCCAACTCCAACAAGATAGTCTCACTGCTCGGCAGAGACAGCGACGGTGACGGACGCGAGGACGACCTGGTGGCAAGTAACCTCTTCATCGGCGAGTCCACATCGGCCATCTACGGCTACATCATCGACGGCATCTATCAGCTCGACGACGACATTCCCTCGGGCTATCATCCGGGCAACTACAAGATCCGCGACACCAACGACGACGATAAGATCACCATCGACGACCGCGTGATCATCGGTAAGAAAGACCCTGCCTACCGCTTCAGCTTGCTCAACTCCTTCCGCTGGAAAGACTTCACCTTCAGCTTCTTCCTCAACTCCGTGCAGGGTGGTAAGAACGGCTATCTGGGCTCCAACTCAGAGACAGTGAACCGAGGTGACACCAACGCCCGCCGTTGGAACCGCATCAGCGAATTGGCCAAGGACTACTGGTCGCCCAGCAACCCCAACGCTACCTACTCGCGTTCCATCAGCGCCGGAGCCATCTCGCCCACGGCTTATCAGGACCGCAGCTTCATCCGTCTGCAGGACGTGACCTTGGGCTACAACCTGCCTCAGCAGTGGGTGGACGTCATCGGCCTGCAGAAGGTGAACCTCTACCTCAATGGTAAGAACCTGCTCACCTTCACCGACTGGAAAGGTTGGGACCCCGAGACTGGCGGTGGCTACTATGGCACCCCTGTGCTGCGTAGCTTTACATTTGGTTTGAACATAACGCTTTAATTTAACTGGAATGATTATGAAAAAATATATAGTAAAATACATGCTGGCCGGACTGCTGCTGTCGTCGTGCAACGAGAGCAGTTTCCTGAAGGAGACCCCGATGGATTTCAACAGTACCGAGAACTCTTTCTCTACCGAGACTGATTTCAATATGTCAGTCAACGACCTCTATAATCTGTTTCGTCTTGAGTTCTACAGCGTGGACGAGAACACTCCGTTCGACTACATCTACTGCACCGACCTGATCTACGACGGCGAGCCGGGAACGTCCAACCGTGGCGGCAACTTGAGCGCCGGTCTCAATCCTACGGCCAGCATCCCCAAGACCCACTGGAACAACCTCTACAAGATTATAGCCGAGGCCAACACCATCCTCACCCGCTTGGAGAAGACCGACTTCGCCGAGGACAGCAAGACCGCCCTGGAGGCCAAGGCACGCTTCTTCAGAGGCATAGCCTACCGTACACTGGGTTACCTCTACGGCGGTGTGCCCCTCGTGCTCGAGGAGGTGTCCACACCTAAGACCGACTATGTGAGAAGCACCCGCGAGGAGACCCTCAACCAAGCCGTCGAGGACGTGAAGTTCGCCGCCGAGCACCTGGCTGACATCACCAAGGTGGAGGATGGTGAGATATCCTCTCCCGCGGCCTACCACTTGCTGAGCGAGCTCTATCTGGCCGTCGGCAAAAACCAGGAGGCTGTGGACGCTGCCACCAAGGTGATCTCCAACCCCGCGCTCGCGCTGATGCAGAACCGCTTCGGCTCGCGCGCCACAGAGACTCCGGGCGACGTCTATTGGGACCTCTTCCGCATGAACAACCAGAACCGCTCAGCGGGCAACACCGAGGGCATTTGGGTCATCCAGTATGAGACCAACCTGCCTGGTGGCGCCAGCTCCACCGCCAGCCTGAAGAACGGCGGCAACTACATGCTCGAGCGTCATTGCGCCCCGATGGTGCGCGACGTGAAACTGCGTGTGAAAGAGGTGGTCAACGGCAAGGAAGTGACCAAGGACTACGCTGCCTTCAACTGGCCTGTGGGCGACTACACCGGCGGCCGTGGCATCGGTTGGGGCATCTCCACCAAGTACTTCAGCAACACCATCTGGGAGGACGACTTCACTGGCGACATGCGCAACGCCAACCACAACTTCGTCCGTAAGTTCGCCGTTCACAAGGAGTCGTTCCGCACGAAGTTCGGCATCGACACCATCGACGTGGACAATCCGCCCGCAAACCTCATCGTAGGCCAGGGTGCCAGCATGACCATTCCCGGACGTTACCTCTACGCCTACCAGTCGAAGGCCACCACTCCGTATAACCATCCGGACGAGCTCTACTCCGACAAGTCGACCTACCTGTTGAAGTCCTTGGCAGGAACAACGTACGTAGACCAATACATGTTCCGCTTGGCCGAGACCTATCTGTTGCGTGCCGAGGCCTACCTGAAGCTGAACCAGAAAGACAAGGCTGCCGACGACATCAACGTGGTGCGCGGCCGTGCACATGCCAAACCCGTGGACGCTTCCAAGGTGGACATCGACTACATCCTCGACGAGCGTATGCGCGAGCTGGGCGTGGAGGAGAAACGCCGCCTCACCCTGGTGCGCACAGGCAAACTCTATGAGCGCGTGGTGAAGTGTAACCCCAATTGCGCTAACGCTGCCACCAATGGCGACGGTGTCGGCATGCTGGAGAAGTACGAGCTGTATCCTATCCCGCAGTCCGCTATCGAGGCCAACATCGGCGCTACACTGGAGCAGAATCCAGGCTACGAATAAATAATCTTTTAGTCGAGCCGGTCGGGGAGGAGACACTGTGCCCACCCGACCGGCTTTTTCAATAGAAATACAATAGGTATGAAACATATAACTCTCTTTTTATTCTTGTGCTTGGCCATCGTTGCCCAAGGACAGATTGTGGTAAAAGATACAGGTGGCGACAGCTCGTTCCCCATCGTCTCCTCGGCAGCCAAAGCCCTGGTGACCTATGACGAGGCCGACTATGCCGTGGTGAAGGAAGCCGCCCGCCTGCTGACCGAGGACGTGCAGCGTGTGACAGGGAAGAAACTCTCCCTCACCGCTAAACAGAAGTCGGCACCCTACACGGTGGTCATCGGCACCATCGGTAAGAACAAGACCATAGACCAACTCATCAGCGATGGTCGGCTGGACGTGACCGCCATCCGTGGCGGTTGGGAACAGTTCATCGTACAGACCGTGGACAACCCGAGCCCGAAGGTGAAGAAGGCCCTTGTGATAGCCGGATGCGACCGCCGAGGCACCGCCTACGGTGTGTTCTCGCTCTCCGAAGCCATGGGCGTCAGCCCCCTCTATTGGTGGACCGACGTGCCTGTGGAGCACCGGAACCAAGTCTTCGTCTCCACCGCGCGCTACGTCTCCAAAGCCCCCAGTGTGAAGTACCGCGGCATCTTCATCAACGACGAGGGCTGGGGCATGCAGCCGTGGGCTACCAACACCTTCGACCGCGAGGTGGGCAACATGGGACCCAAGACCTACGCCAAAATCTGTGAGCTCATTCTTCGTCTGAAGGGAAACATGCTGGCACCTGCCATGCACCCCAAGACGATAGCCTTCAATAGGGTAGAGGGCAACCGCGAGGTGGCCGACAAGTACGGCATCGTCATGACCTCCTCCCACTGCGAGCCGCTGCTCTACAACAACACCACCGAGTGGGACAAGAGCGTGAATGGCGAGTGGAACTACCTGACCAACAAGGACGGCATCCTGAAGGTGCTCGACGACCGCACCGCACAGACCGCCCCCTATGAGAACGTCTACGTGCTGGCCATGCGCGGCATCCACGACGGCGGACTCATCGGTGTGCCCGAGGACCGCAAAGCCGAGGTGACCGAGAACGCCTTGAACGACGAGCGCGACATCCTCAGCAAACACACCGGCAAGGCCGCCAACGAGATTCCGCAGGCCTTCTGCCCCTACAAAGAGGTGCTCGAAATCTACGAGAAAGGCATGAAACTGCCCGACGATGTGACCATCGTATGGCCCGACGACAACTATGGCTACATCAAGAAACTGAGCGATGAGAAAGAACAGAAGCGCAGCGGAGCCTCCGGCGTCTACTACCACATCTCCTATCTGGGCGAGCCCCACGACTATCTGTGGATAAACACCACACCGCCGGCCCTCATCTACGAGGAGATGAAGAAGGCCTACGACACAGGCGCCAACCGCTATTGGCTGCTCAACGTGGGCGACATCAAGCCCGGCGAGCTAGGCATGAAGTTCTTCCTCGAGCTGGCTTGGGACATCGACTCCTACAACTACGACAACGTCTCGCAGTTCACCCCGCGGTTCCTCTCCTCCCTCTTCGGCGAGAAGTACAAGGCCGACCTGCAGGACGTGATGTACACCTACTATCAACTCGGTTTTCAACGCAAGCCTGAGGCCATGGGCTGGGGTCACGAGTGGAACGCCTCGTTCGCCAACGAGAAGGTGGTCAACACCGACTTCTCCTTCGTCAACTACCGCGAGGCCGAGAGCCGCATGGCGGAGTATGACCGCATAGCCGACAAGTGCGAGGCCATCTACAATGAACTGCCCGAGGCATACAAGCCAGCCTTCTACGAGCTGGTGTTCTATCCCGTGAAGGGAGCCTCGCTGATGAACAAGAAGATGCTCACCGCCCAGCAGAACCGCTGGTACGCCCTGCAGGGACGTGCCGCCACGGCAGCCTATGCCGCCAAGGCAAAGAGCTATCAGGACAGCATCGACATCTACACCGCCCGCTTCAACCAGATGCTTGGTGGCAAATGGAACCACATGATGGCATTGGCTCCGGGCTGGGTGGCCACCTATCAGAACCTGCCGCCACTGGACACCATCACTGTGCCCTCGGGTGCCGACATGCACATCTTCATCCCCGGAAAGGATGTCGACCGAGGCGTCTCCTCTCTCAACGTGTTGCCTTGCCTCAATCCGTACACCAACCAAAGCTCCTTCATCGAGCTCTACAATAAGGGCGACAAGGCGTTCCAGTGGAAGGCCACGGCCAAGCAGCCTTGGATTCGCCTGGACAAAACCTCTGGCGAGACCTTGCTGCAGGACCGCATCGCCTTGTCGGTGGACTGGAGCAAATGTCCCCACGGCGACAATCTGACAGGCGAAATCGTCATCACCTCCGGACAGCGGACAGAGACGGTCTACCTGCCTGTCTTCAATCCCGCATCGCCCAGCGTCGGCGAGCTGCGTGGCCTCTACGTGGAGGACAACGGCTGCGTCTCCATCAACGCCGGACGCTACCATCGCAAGATTGAGAACCCGCAAGTGACCATCCGCTCCATCGAAGGCCTCGGCTACGAGAACGAATGCGTGCAGCTGGGCGACGCCACCAGTCCCTCGCAAGGCGGACGCTTCAGCGAGCGGCCACGGGTGGAGTATGACTTCTACACCTTCAGCGCAGGCACCGTCACGGTCTACACCTACGCCCTGCCGTTGTTCCCTGTCAACTCCCAGCGCGACACTCGCTACGGCGTGATGATAGACAACGAGGTGGTGAAGTGGGTGACCTCTTCCGCCAAGGAGTATTCCGGCGCATGGCGACAGAACGTCATACGCAACAACGCCATCGGCATGGTGACGCTGAACGTGGCCAAACCTGGCAAGCACACGCTGAAGATTGTGTGCAACGACCCTGGCGTGGTGGTCCAGAAGGCCATCATCGACTTCGGCGGCATGAAGCGCAGCTATCTGGGACCTCGCACCACGATGGTCGAGTAGCGCGCACCCTACGACACAAAGACAACCCAATATGTAGTTTATCCGTGGCCACTTTCGCTTGGAAGCGACCACGGATATTTCACCCTTATCATAACCCTTAACGAAAAATCTATAACCATGAAGAAGATACTTTATTTACTATGTATGCTGTTCGCCCCGGCTTGTCTGCAAGCCCAGTGGAAACCTGTGGGCGAGAGGATTAAGACACCGTGGGCAGAGCAGGTGAACCCCGAAGCGGTGCTCCCGGAGTATCCGCGGCCGCAATTGGAGCGCACCGAGTGGCTCAACTTGAACGGCCTTTGGGACTATGCCGTCAAGGCCGTCGGTGAGGCCGAGCCCTCTGCTTTCGACGGAAAGATATTGGTGCCCTTCGCCATCGAATCCTCCCTCTCAGGAGTGCAAAAGGTGGTGGGCGCCGACAATGAGCTTTGGTACCGACGCACCTTCTCCGTTCCCTCCAAATGGAAGGGCAAGGATGTCGTGCTCAACTTCGGTGCCGTGGACTGGAAGGCTGAGGTCTTCGTGAACGACGTGCTGATAGGCTCTCACAAGGGCGGTTACACTCCCTTCTCGTTCAACATCACCCCTTATCTGAAGAGCTCCGGCGCGCAGAAGCTGGTAGTCCGTGTGTGGGACCCGAGCGACAAAGGCTTCCAACCGCGCGGCAAACAGACCTCCACCCCCGAAGGCATCTGGTACACTCCGGTGACAGGCATCTGGCAAACCGTTTGGCTGGAGCCGGTGGCCAACAACCACATCACCTCTGTGAAGTCAGTCTCGGACATCGACAAGGGCGTGCTGCGTGTGACGGTCGCCACCTCCAATGCTTGTCCTTCGTCGGTCCTCGAGGTGCAGTTGCTCAGCGAAGGAACTGTCGTTGCCACGGCAAAAGGCGTGCAGGGTCAGGCCCTCCGCCTAAGCGTGAGCAACCCCACGTTGTGGAGCCCCGACAGCCCCTTCCTCTATGACCTGCGCGTCACCCTCACCCAAGGCGGAAAGGTGGTGGACAAGGTGCAGTCCTACACGGCCTTCCGCAAGATATCCACCGCCCGCGATGGGAACGGCATCATGCGCATGTGTCTGAACAACAAGCCCCTCTTCCACTACGGTCCCTTGGACCAAGGATGGTGGCCCGATGGTCTCTACACCGCTCCTACGGACGAGGCTTTGCTCTACGACATCCAGAAGACCAAGGCCTGGGGTTTCAACATGATCCGCAAGCACGTGAAGGTGGAGCCTGCCCGCTGGTACTACCATTGCGACCGCGAAGGTATCTTGGTTTGGCAGGACATGCCGAGCGGCGACATGGGCAACGCTTGGGAGGACCATAAGTACAATGGTGGCACCGACAAAGCCCGCACCGCTGAGTCCATCACCAACTTCTATCAAGAGTGGAAGGAGATTGTGGACCTCTGTTACTCCAACCCTTCAGTGGTCGTCTGGGTGCCCTTCAACGAAGCGTGGGGACAGTTCGACACCGAGAAGGTGGTGGCATGGACTGAGGCCTACGACCCCTCGCGCTTGGTGAATCCTGCCAGCGGTGGCAACCATCGCCCGTGCGGCAGCATGCTCGACCTGCACCACTATCCCAATCCCGAGATGTACCTCTACGACCCGCAGCGCGTGAACGTCCTAGGCGAATACGGTGGCATCGGACTGCCCTTGCAAGGCCATCTGTGGCTCGACAAGAAGAACTGGGGATACATCCAGTTCAAGAACAGCGACGAGGTGACCGCCGAGTATGTGAAATATGCCGAGCAGCTGAAATCCCTCATCAAGCAGGGCTTCTCCGCTGCCGTCTACACGCAGACCACCGACGTGGAGATAGAGGTCAACGGCCTGATGACCTACGACCGTAAGGAAGTGAAGATCAACGAGGCGCAGGTCAGCAAGACCAATCAGTCCGTCATCCGCTCCATGGTGGAATAAACAGGCATTGACCAGGATTTTGGTACTTTCCCGACAGATATCCGTGGCCGCTTTCGCTTGAGAGTGACCACGGATATTGTTTGTTTCTATGTTTTCTGAAAATAATTCGTACCTTAGCGGCGTGAAACCATAAAGGAGAAAAACAATGACGACGATAGTGAACTTCTATCCCGTGGGGATACAGACCTTCCAGAAGATTCGAGAGGGGAAATACTTGTACATAGATAAGACAAAGTACATTGTGGATTTCCGCGTCAAAAAAATGAGTTA
>CAYZVH010000093.1:0-12482 GCA_964481755.1 uncultured Bacteroides sp.
TGCTTGTAGGGGTTCTCCATCGTGTCGTACTCGTCGAGGTCGAGCGACATGCCCGTTCCGCCACCGGCGGCACGAAAAGCGATTTCCCTCAGACGACCAATCTCCCGCACCACGTTGGGCGAGTCTTGATAGGTAACTATATAAATTTCGTTGTGACTCTTATTGGTGAGCCGCAGGCGTTTGTCGTCCGTCAGTTCCGACTTCAGGACCTCCCTGCTAACCGGTGCAATAATCTCTTCTATCATGTTTCTCTAGAGCTTGTATACTATTTCTTTCACATAGTCCGCCCACTGCAGCGGCGACTTCGACTTGTCGAAGGTCTGCCAGGGTATGGGTTTGCCTATGGTTACTTTAAATGTCTTGTGACGATTCTTGAACATCTCGTCCGCCAGATATATCATGGCGATGTTGAACTTGATGCCCAGCGCCTTGCTGATGTTGGCCAGGCGGTAGAAGAAGTCGGAGTTGCGTCCCTCGAAATGGATGGGGACAACGGTGCGCTGCGTCTGTATGCTCTTCAGCACAAAGGTTTTCTTCCACTCCAGGTCGCGGATGACACCGCCACGGCGACGCGAACAGAGTCCGGCGGGGAACATGATGATGTGGTTGTCCGACTGGAATGCCTCATCCACCAAATGGGACAGTCCGCGGCTTTGTCCGCCCGTCTTGTTCACCGGCACACAAAGGGGTGCCAGTCCATGTATGTTCATCAGCATATCGTTGACTAGATACTTTATCTTCCCATCGTAGTGTGTGCCCAGCAGATAGCCCAGCGAGATGCCGTCTTGTCCACCCAGCGGGTGGTTGCTCACGAAGGTACAACGTCCGTCGGCGGGCAGGTTCTCCTGGCCCACCACCTCCAGCTTCGCATCGAGGAACTCCATGCAGTCCGCCAGGAAGTCCACGCCCGCGCGGCTTTTCTCTCGCTTCAGAAACTCGTTCAGCTCCTCCTCATGGAGTATTTTCTTGAGATAGGACACCACAAAGCGGGGTACATACTTCATCTTGTCCCCCGCCTTCGAGCGGATTATCTGCTCCACGTCCAACAGAAAGATTTGGTCGTCAGTCATTGCGCACTTATCGATAATTGGATGCAAAAATAGTGGAGTTTTTTGATTCTTTGCCTATATTGCACAAAAAAAGCAGCGAAACACCCGTTTTTATCTTCATAGGACCTCTTCCGATGGACTAAATAGCCCCGTTATCGCATACACATTACCACAATGACAACCCTAGGCAGAGTCTCCATTGGGCACCTATGACCTACCCTCGAACGTATGCGCGCTTCCGGTTATTCATTATTCGCGAGGAACGTCTATCTTTGCATCGTAAAAGCAGAAAGAGTATGGAATTTCATATCACAGTATCCGACGAGATACGCAAAGCCTGTCCGTCGTTCCGGGGCGTGGCCGTGGACGCGACGGTCAACAATAGCCCCTACAGTGCCGAGCTGTGGGCAGAGATTGGCCACTTTATGACGGAGTACCGCGCCAAGTACACCACCGAGTCCATCAAACAGATGGCCACCATAGAAGCCACACGCGAGGCATACAAGCGCTGCGGCAAAGACCCGAGCCGCTACCGGCCGTCGGGCGAGGCCCTCTGTCGCCGCATTCTCAAGGGGATGGAGCTCTATCAGATAGACACGGTGGTGGACCTCATCAACCTAGAGTCGATAGCCAGCGGCTACTCCATCGGCGGGTTCGACGCGGACAAGATAGAGGGTGACACCCTCACGCTGGGAATCGGCCGTAAGGACGAACCCTACGAAGGCATCGGTCGCGGCCCGCTCAACATCGAGGGTATGCCCGTCTATCGCGATGCCATCGGCGGCATAGGCACTCCCACGAGCGACAACGAGCGCACCAAACTCTCCCTAGGCACCACCCACCTGCTGGCCATCATTAACGGCTACAGCGGCGAGCAAGGACTGCTCGAGAGCGCCGCCCACCTGCAGGAACTACTCCGCAAATATGCCGCCTCCGACGGGGGCAAGCTCATCAAGTTCGGGTGGTAGAGGACACGAAGCGCCCCGTTCCACTGCACACCTTAGCCCGGGTTACTATCGACAGACGATGATAACGGACACAAAGCGTCCCGTTTTATAGCAGAGATCCGTGGAGTTCCACAGATAACTGCGATAGAACTGGGTGCTTTAACTATCACCCTACGGGGATTCACCTCGAAGGGAACAAAAGGAATCGCCACCATTTCCGCCGACTGTGAGTGGCGGAAACGATGGCGACATACATATTTATAAGTGAGTTAAGGGTCTATTCCCAGCCGGGGTTCTGCTCCCAGCCCATGCGTTTAGCCTCGTTGGAGCTGAAGGGGATGGCCCAGCGCGGGTCGTCCGGAGCGATGACAAGCTCGGTGGCCGTAGAGGGATCCAACGGGTCGGACATCACCTGACGACGAATGTAGATGCCGGCGTTCTCGGCTCCATTCAGACGTTTGATGTCGCAGAAGCGCCAGAAGGTTCCCATCTCGCGGCTACGCTCGTCAAGGACTTCCTGTACGGAGCCGCCAATCTCGTCGGCAGCCTCATCGTTCATGAAGCGGGTACGGCGCAGGGTCTTCAATACCTCGGCAGCCTCATCGGTCTTGCCACTGCGGGCCAGACATTCAGCTTCTATCAAATACATCTCGGCAGTGGTCATACCCAAGAGGATGCCAGGACCGTTGGTACTGAAGCGGACGTAAGAATGGCAGCTCGACGGTTTCAACCATTGTTGCACGTCGTACGTGAGGCAATAACGTTGCGAAACGCCGTCGATCACAGCCGCGGTGCGGATGCCAGAAGCATTCAGCAACGGGAGGTTATAGTTGTAGAAGTATATCCAGCGGGCATCGTTGTCTCTGTCCCACAGGTTGTAGTACCAGTCGGAGATTGGCTGACCGTAGCTACCCGTGGACATGCTCGGGAGGAAAAACTCCTCGTAGTCGGCAACAGCCTGTGCGCCCAAGGACCACAACATGGCAGAGTACTTACAAGTGATAGTGCTGGACGCACCGCCGTCCTGGTCGAGCAGGTAGAACGTGTAGCCATTGAACAACCGATAATAAGGATCGTCCTTGAAGGTCTTCAGGTCGCTATGAGCCGCCAAAGCCTTCTGGGCATTGTCGAGCGCAGTGGTGTAGTCGCCGCGATAGAGGGCGATGCGTGCACGCAAAGCCTGCACGGTGGGCACGGTAGGACGGTAGTTGCGGTCGGCGTCGAACTCAGTGCGACCGGCCTTCGTCAGGGCAGCCTCGGCATCGTCCAAATCCTGGTTGATGCAGTCGAGCGTGTACTTCACCGTCTCACGATTCGGCACTACGGTAGAGAGCGAGCTGGTGCGATAGCCGATGCCCGGAGCGTCCTCGTCCCAGAGGCAATACATCTGCAACAAGATGAAGTGGTAGTAGGCACGGCCGAACAAGGCTTCGCCCTTCACTTGGTCGTGGATGGCCACGGTGGTCTGTTCCACCTTGTCGAGGTTCTCGAGCACGGTGTTGAAGCGGAAGATGCGCTCGTAGCTCGGTGTCCACGTGGTGGACATGGCGTCGTCGTCAAGGAACTCTTCGCCCTCCCACTTATAGACACTGTACAAGGTTGGGCGCAGTCCCTTCAGACCATAGGCATAGAACTTGGGGTCGTACTCCATGGCGTCGGACAGCATTTCCACTTCCGACATGTAGCTGCCCACGAAGTTCCAGAGGTAATAATCGGGGTCGGAGAAGGTGTAGAGGTCGAGGCTTCCCATCAGTCCATACAACTGGTCCATGTGATAGATGTATGAGCTGCCCGACTTGTTCGGGGTTTCGTCCAAGTAGTCGCTGCATGCGCCAAACGTGAGGCAGGCGGCAACCAAGGAAGCGATGATATGTAATTTCTTTTTCATAATTCTATTCATTTAATCGTTCTGTCATTAAAAGCCCACTTTCAAGCCAAACGTGAAGGTCGGCATCGGTTTGATGGTTCCGGTCGGATAGTCGGGGTCCATCTCGTCGTCGGCACTCCAGATGATGCCGAGGTTGCTAGCCTGCGCATAGACGTTCACTCGCTTGAACACGTTCTGCTTGGCCAGGAGCTTGTTCGGAAGGTCGTAGCCCAGGAAGATCTCGTTCAGACGGATGTGGTCGCCCTTCATGTACATGTTGCGGAAGAACTTGCTGGCGGTGTAAGCGTAAGTATAGCTCTTGGTGCTCGTGTAGGTGGCGTAGTTGTCGTCGTTGTAGAGCGGGAAGGCCGAGTAGCTGGTCTGGTTGGCGTATCCCTCGTCGTACACACGGAAGGCATCGTCGAGGCTCTTCGAGTAGTAGGAGTGGTTGGAGCTGTCGACAGCCACTAGCTCGTTCTGCTTATAGGTGTAGTAGCCGAAGCGTCCGGTGAGCATGATGGAGAGCGTCAGGCCCTTCCAGGTGAAGCGGTTGGTGAAGCTCATGTTGGCCTTTGGCGTGGAGGTACCCAGGTAATAGGCCCAGTTGTTGGAGTCGAGGGTCTCGCCGTTGGGGCGGTCAATCTGCTCGTTGATGTGCGAGGTGGCATAGCTGAGGATAGTCTCTTGCGTGCCGTCCTTGCCTTCGAGGATGATGTATCCCTCGGGGGTGTAGCCCACAGGGTTCATCACAGTGATGAGGTCAGTGGGATAGCCCTCCACGAACTCAGGATAGAAAGCCTTCCATGAGGTGTTGAGGTTGTACTTCTTCACCTCGTTGTGGTTGTAGGCGAAGTTCAACGTTCCGTTCCAACGCAAGTCGTCCACGATGCGGAGGTTGGAGTTGAGGGAGAACTCCACACCTCGGTTCAGCACCTCGGCATTGTTGAACTTAGAGGAGGTGACACCCTGCAGGATGACCGGCACGGTTGCCTGCGACAGCACGTCGTAGGAGAACTTGTTGTAGAAGTCCACCGTTCCGGAGAGTTTGTTGCCGAACAGCGAGAAGTCGACACCGAGGTTGAAGGTGCGGCTCTTCTCCCAAGTCAGGGTCTCGTTGCCACGGGCGGAGATGGTGTTGTAGGCCTCGTTGTTGGTGTAGATGATGTTGCCCGAGTGGGTCTGCACGGTCGTCACGTTGGACGTGCCACTCTTGCCGGCTGCCACACCGGCGATACCGATGGAAGCGCGCAGCTTCAACATATCCACCCAAGAGGCATCTTGCATGAACTTCTCCTTAGAGATGAGCCATCCGCCACCGACCGACCAGAACGGGGAGAACTTGTCGCGCTGGCTCTTCGACTGGAAGTTGGAGGCATCCGTACGGAAGCTTGCGGTGAGCGAGTATTTCTCGTCGTAGGTGTATCCGGCGTTGGCGTAGACAGAGAAGTAGCGGTCCTCGATGGTGGAGAGGCTACCCATGTCGCGGTAAGGCATCTTGGTGCGGCTGCCGAAGATGTCGGTGTAGTAGGTCACATAGTCTGGCTGTGTGAGCACAGAGTTTGTGGTCTTGTTGTATCCGTAGCGGGTCATGGTAGGAATGGCCTCGGTAGTAGCCGAGAGGACTTCCGAACCGGCCAGCAGGACGATAGCATGCTTGTCGATGTTGAGGTTGTAGTCGGCCTGTGCCCGCAGGTTGTATGCCTCGTAGTCGTGTCCGCCCTCGGTGTAGATGCCTCCGGAGGGGAAGTACGACTCGTACATGCCGGTGGTAGAGTTGAGGGTGGAGTAGGTATTGTAGTAGTTGCGCACATAGTACGAACCTGTCTCGCTCTCGTTGCGTGTGGTGTAGTGGCGGCGCTCATACTGTCCCTTAGCACTCAGGTTGAGTCCGAAGTGTGTCTTGTAGGAGAGTCCTCCCTGCACGCGGTAGTTGAAGGTCTTGGCCACGTCGTTGGTGTACTGACGATCCTCCACGGGATTGTAGTGCCAATCGACGGGGGTCTTGCCGTCATACTCCGACTCGAGGATGGGCTGGTAGACGGTGTTGGAGGTAGGCACGTGCACGTAGTTACCATCGTCGTCTACCAAGCGTGTCCACGGACTGATGTATCCCATGATGGAAGTGAGCGAAACGCCGTTGTTGTGTTGGGTGGCGAAGGATGAGTTCAAACCGAGGTCGAAGGTCAAGTCCTTCGTCAGCTTGGTGCTGGTCATCATGTTGAGCACGATGCGCTGGGTGTCGTTGCCCTTAGAGTAGCCGTCTTCCTTGTCATACGAAGCTGAGAAGGCGTAGTTCATACGTTCGGTGTTGCCCCGCAGCGACACGTTGTATTGGTTGCGGAGGGAGTTCTGCAGCACGTAGTCGTTGAGGTCGTTCTTCCAAGCTCCCTGGTTGGCCAACTCCAACAGGCGGCTCTTCTCCGTCTGATACTGTGCGGCAGTGATGCTGGTGCGGTTGTCGCGCTCGTAGAGCAGACGGTAAGGCTCGGACATGTACTGTCGGCGGTAATAAGCAGACGAATAGGGGTCTCTGTAGCCGAGGTTGATGGGGCTGTAGCCGTGCATCAGCTCCACGAAGCGGAACTGGTTCTCGGCAGAGGCCATATTGAAGAGGTTGTCCAGATCCATACGGTTGCTGACGGACCAGTAGGCATCGGCGGAAATCTCCAGCTTGTTGCCCTCTTTACCCTTCTTGGTGGTGATGACGATGACACCATTGGCGGCACGCGCACCATAGATGGAGGTGGCGGCGGCATCCTTCAGCACCGTGATGCTCTCCACATCGTTGGGGTTGATGGTGGCGAAGGGGTCGTTCTCCGATGAGTAGGAGCTGATGGCGAATCCGTCCACCACAATCAGCGGGTCCACATCGGTCTGCGAGCTCTGCAGGGTTCCCTTACCACGGATGACGAAGCGGGTGGTTCCTTCCACGGGTGAGCTCTGCACGGCCAAGCCCGGCACCAGTCCGTTGAGCACGGATGAGATGTTGGATGTCGGCTTCTGAGCCAACTCGTCGGACTTGATGATGGAGTAGGCACCAGTGGCACGCTCCTTGGAGATGGTCTGATAACCGGTTACTATCAGTTCGTCCATCTGGGTCTTGTTCTCTGAGAGGATGACCTTCACCGAAGTCTTGCCCTTGCCTATCTTCACGGTCTGGGTCGTCATGCCGACGAACGACACCTGGAGGCTGGTGGCGGTGTCGGGCACCTTCAGGCTGAAGTTACCATTGATGTCAGCCACCGTACCGAGGGTGGTTCCGTTCACCCGCACGCTGGCTCCGGGCAGGGGGTTGCCGTTCTCGTCGACCACCGTACCAGTGATTGTGAGCTGGGGTTTCGGTGCTGGCTGTGCGGCAGCAGGCTGCTTGGCCTGTGTGATGAGCACATGGTCGTTGGACACCTCGTAGTTCAGTCCCGCAGCCGGACAGATGGCATCCATAGCCTCACGGAACGAAGCGTTCTTCAGATTCAAATCCAAGCGAACGCTCTTGTCTATTATGTTCTCTTGGTATAACAAATAGATACCACTTTGCTCTTTCACCTGTTCCAAAGCCTCCTTCACGCTGATGCCATTCTTCTGGATGGAGACATGCTTGCCTCCGTCCAAGTTCAAGGCGACAGCCTGAGCGGCTGAGATAAAGAAGAGCATTACTAGGAATATCAGACTCCTAGTCGTTGGGCTGTTGGCCCAAGAAAGACGTCTCTCTCGTTGTCTTTTCATAACACTTAATAGTATATATAATTAAACAATAGCTCCCAGTCACGGGGAGCATGAATCATTCTTATTTCATCTCCACCTTCACGCGCTTGTCGTCCACGACAAACTTCACGTCAGACACTTTCTGAATGAGCTCCAGGGCATAGCCGAGGGACTCCTTACGCAGGATAGTGCCCGAGAAGCGTATCTGCCGCAAGGCGGGTTGCGCGTAGTCCACCTCCACATCGTACCAGCGTGCCAGCTGTTGGGTGATGTCCTCCAGTGGTGTATCGTTGAAGTCGAACACGCCCGTCACCCATGCCGTGTACATGCTCACGTTGACGGTGCGTACTTCTATGTCGGATTCGTCGGAATGTATGACGGCCTGTTGCCCCGGAGTGAGGCGAGCCTTGCCGTTGGCGTTCTCCACCTCCACGCTGCCTTGCACCAAGGTGGTCAGTGCGGACTCGGCTCGGTAAGCAGAGACGTTGAACTGTGTGCCCAGCACACGGATGGTCATGGTGGAAGTGGTCACCTCGAACGGTGCGCCCGTCTTGGCCACGTCGAAGTAGGCCTCGCCTTGCAGCGAGACTTTGCGTGTGCCGGAGAAGGTGGTGGGGAACCGCAGCACGGACTCGGAGTTGATCCATACCTTTGTACCGTCGGGCAGCGTGAGCGAGAACTCGCCGCCACGGGGCACGCTCACCTCGTTCAGCTTCTCGGCATCGCTCTGCGAAGAGGATGGGTCGGCGAGGTTCTCCGCTGCCGCAAGCAGTTCTTCGTCGACGGTCATGGCACTGTCGGCCACCTCGATGGTCTCGCCATTGGTGAGCTTCAGTGTGGCCTTGCGCTGACCGTGGTTTTGTAGCAAATCTGCCGTCTGCACGGGTTGTTGCTCCGTCGCGTCATCCTTTATAATATAATATGTAGTCAAGAAGATTGCTCCTACCAGGCAGGCAGCCGCGGCGGCATAGCGTATCCAGTATGAGCGCCGTGAGTGGAGCCGACCTTGCAGTTTGTTCCAAGCCCGCTGCGAATCGATGCGATGGAGGGCCTTCTTCTGCTCCTCGAGTTTATACATCTTCATGAAGTTCTCCACGAAGAGCCGGTGCTCCGCGCACTGGTCCACCCAAGCCTTCAGCTCCGCGAACTCGCTAGCCGTCAACTCATTTGCCCTATACTTACGCAATAATAAGAGTATCCGTTCGTCTTCCATCTTTCAGACCTTTATCCTTATGACGTAAAAGGTCCGTAAATGGGTGACAACAATACTTAAGTATTTTTACACCGTCAGCGAGTGAGCCAGCAGGGTGAGGAGGGTTTTGGAGCGGAGCAGACGAAAGGCACGGGCCAGATAAGTCTTCACGGTGTTGACGGAGAGACCGAGCTCTTCGGCGGCTTCTTTGTACTTTTTATTCTCAAACACTACGGCATGGAGCACACGATACTCCTGCGGGGAGAGTTCCTTCAAGGCTTCGTGGAGACGGTGATGGCGTTCGCGCAGCTCCAGTTCCGTAAACTCTGCCTCTTCATCGATTAGGTGAAGGGACTCCTCCAACTCACAGAGGGCATAGGGTCGCTCCTTACGCATGTAGTTTATGGAGAGATTACGCACGGCATTGAACAGATAGGTGCGTAAATTTATTTCTATGGTCAGATAAATCTTCTTCTCCCAAAAGGAGACGAACAAATCCTGCACCAAATCCTCCGACACATCCAACGAATCGGTCAGCTGCATGGAATGGATGCAGAGCGGCATATAGTAGCGGTCGAAGAGTAGCCTCAGCGCCGACTCGTCACCGGACTGCAACCGATGAAGTATCTCATTATCCGTGTCAACAGCCATACGCTCACTCTATTCGATAAATCACCATATCGTCCTGGAAGGCACGCAGTTGCGCCAGGAGGTCGCGGTCGCTGTTCTTGCGCACCTTCACCACCATGCTCACCTGATAGGTGATGACGTGTTCGTGGCTGCTCTGTTCCATCTGATAGGACGACACAATAAAGTTCTTGGAATCGAGGCAGTTGCGCACTTCGTTGAGCACCTGCTTATTGGTGGTGGAGAACTCTATCAGCAGGCTCTTCATGCCCACGCTCTTGAAGATGACACCCAACACCTCCAAACCTACCAAGGTGAGGATGGCCGAGGATATGCCCAAGAGGTACATGCCCGCACCGATGGCCAGACCGATGCCCGACGTGGCCCACACGCCGGCAGCAGTGGTAAGTCCGCGCACCACCTGCTTTTGCAGGATGATGGTGCCGGCGCCGATGAAGCCGATGCCCGTGACGACCTGTGCCGCCAAGCGAGCCGAGTCGTAGTGCACACCCTCTGCCTTGTAGAGGTCGAGGAAGCCGTATTGTGAAACAATCATGATGAGCGCACTGCCCAATGAAACCAGGAAATGAGTACGATAGCCCGCCTCCTTGGCACGATATTCACGTTCCAGACCAATGAGTGCGCCTAGAACTCCTGCCAAAAGCAACCGTAACACCAGTTCTCCCTCCATCTTCTGTTCCTCCTGTTTTGATGTGACAAAAATAATGTGTTCTATCGGAAGATGCAAATTTCCATCCGCAGATATTTTGATTTGCCACTTATCACCACAGTCATAGAGACTGCACTGATTCATCAACGAGGTCTAACGAAATTATCATCGAGAGCAGCCAATATCTCTGTTCAAAGTCTTTGAACACACGTACAAAGTCATTGAACATGTGTTCAGAGTCTTTAAACACACGTTCAAAGACTCTGAACAGAAAGTCTGTTTTCAACTCAAGAGTATTCGCGAGTGATCGTTAGAAGTATTTCGTGTGATGACATAGGAAACTTGATGCGCAAGTCAAGAGAAGCGCGCGGAGTAGACAGAACGGACTCTTCTAGCCAGATGAGTCGCCACATCGGTACGAAATGGCCAACGAATACCGTCTGCAATCCCCCACCTTTGGGTAAATATCACAAATGGCTATATATCAAGCATTTGCAAAGACTGCCCAATATTAATAATGTTAATGTTTTCATTTTAGGGAGAAAATAGTGGAGAATTGTGGGGAGAAATGTGTAATTTTGGGGCTTGAATATGGAGTAAACAAAAACATGCGATTTTTAGGGAACATAGAGGCAAAGATGGACGCGAAAGGAAGGGCTTTCTTCCCCGCCACATTCCGCAAGGAACTGCAGGCGAAGGAGGAGGAAAGGCTCATCATGCGCAAGGATGTGTTCCAAAACTGCCTCGTGCTCTACCCCGAGCATGTGTGGAACCGGCAGCTGGACGAGCTGCGCAGCCGGCTCAACCACTGGAACGCATCGCACCAGATGCTGTTCCGCCAGTTCGTTTCCGACGTGGAGATCATCACGCTGGACAACAACGGACGACTGCTCATACCCAAACGATTTCAGAAAGCCATAGGCTTGCGCCAAGGGCTCCGATTCATCGGCATGGACAACACCATCGAGGTGTGGGCCCAAGAGGATACGGAGCAACCCTTCATGGATGCCGCCCAGTTCAGCAGCGAGCTGGAAGCCATCATGGGACACGCGCCTGCCGAGGATAAAGACTAAGTGAAATGGAAGAGACTGTTTATCACATACCGGTATTGCTGGAAGAGAGCATCCAAGGGATGGACATCCGGCCCGACGGGACCTATGTGGACGTCACCTTTGGCGGTGGCGGACACTCGAAGCGCATCCTGAAAGAGCTGGGCGAAGGAGGCCACCTCTATAGCTTCGACCAGGACGAGGACGCGGAACGCAACATCGTGAACGACCCGCGGTTCACCTTCGTACGGAGCAACTTCCGCTACCTGCGCAACTTCATGCGCTACTATGGCGTGGAGCAGGTGGATGCCATACTGGCCGACCTGGGCGTATCGTCGCACCACTTCGACGACACGGAGCGAGGATTCTCGTTCCGCTTCGACGGCAAGTTGGACATGCGGATGAACAAGCGGGCCAGCGTGACGGCGGCCGATGTAGTGAACAACTACGACGAGGAGGCGCTAGCCACCCTGTTTTACCTCTACGGAGAGTTGAAGAACGGCCGCAAACTGGCCTCCGCCATTGTGAAGGCAAGGACACAGAAGCCGATAGAGACGACGGAAGAGTTTCTGGCGGTCATCAAACCACTGTTCGGTGCCGAGCGGGAGAAGAAGGAGTACGCCAAGGTGTTCCAGGCATTGCGCATAGAGGTGAACCAGGAGATGGAGGCGCTGAAGGAGATGCTGGCAGCGGCCGTGAAGGTACTCAGACCGGGTGGTCGACTGGTGGTCATCACCTACCACTCGCTGGAGGACCGCATCGTGAAGAACTTCATGAAGACCGGCAACGCCGAGGGCAAGGCGGAGAGCGACTTCTTCGGCAACGTGCATGCACCCCTTGCACAGGTCAACAACAAGGTGACGGTGCCCAGCGAGGAGGAGATAGCACGCAACCCACGGTCGCGCAGTGCTAAGTTACGTATAGCGGAAAAGAAATAGACTACGGGATATGGACGAGACAGAAAGAGAGATATGGGAACAGCTCAACAAGTGGGAGAACGAAGACTTATTGCAGGACCCCACGGAGCCGGACAACTCGGCGTCGACCGACGACGAGCCTGCGAACGTTAACGACTCCGAACTGCCCGCCCGTAAACCGGGAAGCAAGGGCAAATCGGCCGACAACGGCGCCAACGAAGACAGCTCAACCAATGGGGACGGCACCAAAGGGAAAGACAAGAAGAGCTCGGGCAGAGATATCACCTTCAACAAGATTATCGGAGGCGAGTTCCTGACAAGCAACTTCTTCCGCCGCCAGGTAAAGCTGCTCGTGTTGTTGGTATTCCTGGCTATTCTGTACATCAGCAACCGCTACTCGTACCAACAGGAGATGATAGAGATAGACCGTCTGCGCAAAGAGCTGACGGACATAAAATACGA
>CAYZVH010000094.1:0-12187 GCA_964481755.1 uncultured Bacteroides sp.
CCAGACTGCCGAGCCGGTGACGATCCACGAGATGGGATAGACAGCCATGAGGACTTCGTAGGTGGGGTATTGGCGGGCTACGGTGTAGACCCACACCAGGCGCAGCACGCAGGTGCCGAAGACGGTGAGCACGGTGGGCGTCATGGAGTGGCCCAGTCCGCGCATAGCGGCACCGCTTATCTCGTAAGAGCTGGCTATGAACTGGAAGCAGAGCACGTAGAACATGCGCACGGCAGCGTAGCCGGCCACTTCGGGGTTGTCCGTGAAGAGGCTGATGAAGAAGGGGTTCTGCCAAGTGATGAAGATGTTGAGCGCACCGCAGCAGACCACACTGAGCACCATGCCGATGCGGAAGATGCGGCGGCAACGGTCTATCTCACCGGCTCCATAGTTCTGGCTGGTGAAGGTGACCGTGGCCTGCACGAAAGCACTCACCACAAAGTAGCAATAGTACTCGTAGTTGAGCTCCACCGCCGAACCGGCCACCGCGGCGGAACCGAATCCGTTGATAGCGGACTGTATGAATACGTTGGCGAAGGAGAACACCATGCCTTGCAAGCCCGCCGGCACACCGATGCGTAGCATCTTCTGCAGCTCGGGCTTGGATATCTTGAACTCCTTCACATGGATGCGGAAGGGATAAGACTCGTGTTTGAGGATGTAGACAATGATGGCGGCGTTCACCGCATTGGATACAGTGGTGGCGATGGCCACACCCGCCACGCTCATGTGGAAGACGATGACGAGGATGAGGTTGAGCGCGGTATTGATGATGCCCGCCACCACGAGACTGTAGAGCGGCCGCTTAGTGTCGCCCATGCTACGCAGCACGGCAGCACCGAAGTTGAATATCATGATGAAGGGCATTCCCAGGAAGTAGATGCGCAGGTAGAGGCTGGCCAGGTCGATGACGTCGTGAGGCGTGTCCATCAGTTCGAGTATAGGACGAGCCGCCACGAGACCCACCACCATGAGCAACAGTCCGCTGACGATGGCTATCACCCCCACCGTCTGCACCGACCGGTAGACACCGGCATCGTCCTTTTGACCGATGTAGTTACCTATCACCACATTGGCGCCCACCGACACTCCCACAAAGAGGTTGATGAGCAGACTGATGAGCGACCCGTTGCTGCCCACAGCCGCCAGGGCCTGACTGCTGGCGAAGCGGCCCACCACGGCCACATCCACCGAGTTGAACAACTGTTGCAGGATGCTGCTGGCCGCCAGCGGCAGGGCAAACATGAGCATCTTGCCCAACAAACCGCCATGGAGCATGTCCATACGCACCGTTCCGCGCGCGTTCTCCTTCTTCATCTTCGTTCCGTTTAATACCTATTATTATAATCAAGGCGCAAAGGTAGTGATAAGTTCCATACCTGCCAAACGTCGGCTGAGTTGTAACAAATTTGTAACGTCCGGCATAAAACATACTAGCGAACAAAATTTTTTCTACTAAACGTTTGTAGTTTCAACACTTTTTCTCACCTTTGCGTACGATATGCTGAAGAGACTCCACATACTGGGCTATATGGCTGTTTGCCTCTGGTGCTTCAGTCAGTTTACAGATAATGAAGCGCAGATGATAAGCCGTTGTTCCGACATCCTCACACAGGTGGCGGAGGAGTTAACGTCCCATAGTCCGAACGAAATCAGCCAGCTCGACGGTAAGGTGCGTGCCGATGCACAAACAGACCGAGATAACAGCCACCTGTTGCCGCCCCAGAGTTTCGCACACATACCCATCCACAGTGTCCGCATAGCAAATCCGGTCAAGACCTTGCGTTGCGGAATCAGCACATACCTCTTCAAGAACAAAGAAGCGCACCTCGCCCGCGTGGCCAAGCGCATACAGACTACAGACAGACTAGAAATATCAAAGACACCATCCGGCGCCACATCCTACGTCTTCGTACTGAGGCGTATCCTCATTTAGAGGTCCTCCCCATTCTATATTTTTGCGTATACGCAGGCAACACCTTGCGTGACATTGATTTATCTACCGGACAACGCGGCACGAGTTGCCAAACGTGTACGGCACGAAGACAGACTACAATTACCCAAAAACTAAAACTTAAACGAATTATGAATAATTCATTCTTCAGTCGGTTCGCACCGAAAGAGACTAAGTTCTTCCCCTTGTTAGAGCACCAAGCATTCATCCTCACACGCGCCGCGGAAGCCCTGGCGGAAAACATGGGCTACTATATGCCCTCGGAGCAGGCCGCCTCTTACAAAAAGATAAAAGAGATAGAGCACGAGGGCGACAAGCTCACCAACGTCATCCAGGACGAGCTGAGCAAGACCTTCATCACCCCGTTCGACCGGGAAGACATCCACAGCATCGCCGACGCGGTGGACGATGTGATTGACGGCATCAACAGTAGCGCCAAGCGCATCACCATCTACACCCCGCAGAGCATACCCGACGCTTGCAACGACCTGGCCAAACTGATAAAAGAGGACGCTGACTGCATCCTGCAAGGCACGAAGGAGCTAGGCAAGTTCAAGCAAGACCCGTCGATACTGCGCCAACTGTGCACCCGCTTGCACGACATCGAGAGCGAGGCCGACGACATCTACGAGATGTACACCAAGAAACTCTTTGAGGAAGAGAAGGACTGCATCGAACTGATAAAGAAGAAGGAGATAATCTACGAGCTGGAACGCACCACCGACGCCGCGGAGCGCGTAGGCAAGCTTTTCAGCGGACTGATTGTAAAATACGCCTAACGACGACACATGGAATTACTCATTCTAATCATTGCGCTCTCGCTGCTCTTTGACTTCATTAACGGATTCCACGACGCTGCAAACTCCATTGCCACCATCGTCTCCACCAAGGTATTGACACCTTTCCAGGCGGTCATCTGGGCGGCAGCGTTCAATTTCGTGGCATTCTTCATCGCCAAGTACATCATCGGCGACTTCGGAATAGCCAACACCGTATCGAAAACCGTGGCAGAACCTTTCATCACACTGCCCATCATCCTGGCGGGTGTGATAGCCGCCATCGCATGGAACCTGTTCACGTGGTGGAAGGGAATCCCCTCGTCCTCGTCGCACACGCTGATTGGCGGTTTCGCCGGAGCGGCGGTGATGGCGCACGGCTTCCAAGCTATCCAACTGAGCATCATCCTGAAGATTGCCGCCTTCATCTTCCTGGCACCCTTCATCGGCATGGTCATCGCCTTCGGTTTCACCCTGTTGGTGCTCTACGCCTGCCGACGCGTGAAGCCGCATACAGCGGAGGTTTGGTTCAAACATCTGCAGCTGGTCTCGTCAGCCCTCTTCAGTATCGGACACGGACTGAACGACTCGCAGAAGGTGATGGGCATCATCGCAGCCGCCCTGATAGCTTCCCATTCCGAGGGAATAGGCCTAGGCATCCAGAGTACGAGCGACCTGCCGGCCTGGGTAGCGTTCTCCTGCTTCACCGCCATCTCACTGGGTACCATGTCCGGCGGTTGGAAGATTGTGAAGACCATGGGTACACGCATCACCAAGGTGACCCCGCTCGAGGGCGTGATAGCCGAGACCTCCGGCGCTTTTACACTTTACCTAACTGAAATACTGAAAATCCCCGTCAGCACCACGCACACCATATCGGGTGCCATCATCGGTGTAGGTGCCACCAAGCGACTGTCTGCCGTGCGGTGGGGCATCACCAAGGAGTTGATGACCGCGTGGGTACTGACGATTCCCGTCAGCGCCGTGGTGGCTGCCGTCATCTATTGCATACTGAGGATTTTCATCTAGGAAGGTTGCGTTTTCAGTGTACGCTTGTCGGATTTTAAGCGTATAGGTCATCAAGAAATGAGTATATAGTTCGCACTTGAGTATTATACTCGTTGCCCATTGAGCTATATACTCGCTGGCACTTGAGGTATATACTCACAAAATCGGGACCAATACCTACAAAAATGGAGCGGTGGAACCCGGGAGCGAAAGAAGGGTGATTAGCGTCGCTCCCCGTTCTGCTGTTCCTTCTTTTCCTCGGCCGAGATGCGGAACGAGGTATAGAGTTCCAGCACCGCGGCTATGGTGAGGCAGAGTATCCACTCGTTGTGCTCGAAGAAGAACATGAAGAAAGTGGTCATCATCAGCAACAGGGCGGCCAAAATCTGCTGACGGCGCAAGCGGCGGATGACGAAGTTACCCCCTTCGTAGCGATCGAGCAACTGGGGAATGGCAAACAGCGCCGAACCGACGCCATACACATAGGGCGAAGCCCACCAACCGGTGATGTACGAACAGCACCCCACCAGCAGTAAGATGCCGCCGGGATAATACATCCACGCAAGTTTATTCTTCATACTCATTATTTATCCTCTATTATATAAATGTCCTCGTCGGCCGTCTTCATCAAATACTTCTCGCGTGCAATCTTCTCTATCACCTCCGGATTGGTCTCCAGCTGGTTGAGCCGTTCCGTGTCGCGTACATAGATGCCGCGGTACTTCTCTATCTCCTCGTTGAGCGTGCGAATCTCCTGCTTGTGTTGGAAGCGGCGAATCAGGCTGTTCTCGTCGAGGAAGACAAAGATGAGCAGAAACACCGACACCGCTAGGAGGTATTTGTTTTTGCCCACCACATGGTAGAGAGTGATAAAGACGGAGTATAATCTGCTCATGGCCTTACGTGTTTTGGATTAACAAGGGCAAAGGTAGAAATATTTTCGGCTTCTCTCGCACTGAAAACCGATTATTTGCGTACATTTGCAACATAA
Organism: uncultured Bacteroides sp.; assembly: GCA_964481755.1. Taxonomy (GTDB): domain Bacteria; phylum Bacteroidota; class Bacteroidia; order Bacteroidales; family Bacteroidaceae; genus Phocaeicola_A. The sequence goes on from CAYZVH010000094.1 coordinate 4,730, forward strand.
GTTCTAAAAATCCGCATTTCCAATATGGACAATTATATAGTATCGGCCCGTAAATACCGTCCTGCCACCTTCGACACGGTGATCGGACAGCGAGCGTTGACCATGACGCTGAAGAGCGCCATCGCCACTCACAAACTGGCAAGTGCCTATCTGTTCTGCGGCCCGCGCGGTGTGGGTAAGACCACCTGCGCCCGCATCTTCGCCAAGACCATCAACTGCCTGCATCCAGCCCCTAACGGCGAGGCGTGCAACGAGTGTGAATCGTGCAAGGCATTCAACGAACAGCGTTCGTACAACATCCACGAGCTGGATGCCGCGTCGAACAACTCGGTGGAGGACATCCGCTCCCTCATCGAGCAGGTGCGCATCCCGCCCCAGATAGGCAGGTACAAGGTCTACATCATCGACGAGGTGCACATGCTGTCGACAGCTGCCTTCAACGCTTTCCTCAAGACGCTGGAAGAGCCGCCCTTGCACGCCATCTTCATCCTCGCCACTACCGAGAAGCACAAGATTATCCCCACGATACTCTCCCGCTGCCAAATCTACGACTTCAACCGCATCACGGTGAACGACACGGTGGAGCACCTGAAGTATGTGGCCCAGAAGGAGGGCATCGAGGCCGAGCCGGAGGCACTGAACGTCATCGCCCAGAAAGCCGACGGTGGTATGCGCGACGCGCTCTCCATCTTCGACCAAATGGTGAGTTTCTCGGGTGGACACATCACCTACAAGAGCGTGGTGGAGAACCTGAATGTACTCGACTATGAATACTTCTTCCGCATGACGGACATCCTGTTGGCCAAGAAGGTGCCCGAGGCGATGTTGCTCTTCAACGACATCCTCAATAAGGGGTTCGAAGGCAACATCTTCATCAACGGACTGGCGGCGCACTTCCGCAACCTGCTCGTCAGCCGCGACGCCTCCACCACCTGTCTGTTGGAGGTGAGCGAGTCGGTGAAGTCGCGCTACCAGCAACAGGCACAGCAGTGCAAGCCTACCTTCCTCTACCGGGCCATGAAGCTCTGCAACGACTGCGGCATGGCCTACAAAGAGAGCAAGAGCAAGCGCTTCCTGGTGGAACTCACCCTCATAGAACTCACACAGGCCGACGACGATGGTGACCCTTGCGGGCGTCGCCCTACGAAGCGATTAAAACCCATCTTCAACGCCCTAGCCCAGGCTCAGCCTCAGGCTAGCGCTTCCACCGGTGCTACCGCAGGCAGTGTTTCTAATGCCGCCGGCAATGCAACAGCTGCTGTCGGCAATACTAATCGTGTGAATCCGCAGACGGGCAGACCGGCTGTCGCTCCTCAGCAAGCGGGTGCACCGGGCATAGGGAACCCGGACGTAGGCTCCTCCCCTACCGCTGCCAACAAGCCAGGCGGACCGTTGCCACAGGAGAGCACCGCCCGCAAGATTCCCACGATGAATGTCAGTCAAATGGGATTCTCCATCAAGCGGACACAACAAGACCTGGAGAACAAAGGCACGACGACGAAAGCCAGACAGCCGGACCTCTTCAGCCCACAAGAGCCTACAAAAGAGGCTACAGCGGGACAATCCTTCGACGAGGAGACACTGAAGCACCACTGGCTGCGCTTCGCCAACGAGTTGCCCACGGAAGACAAGTCCACCGCCCAGCGTATGAAGTCGATGAAGATAACCAAGCTATCCGACACCGCCGTGGAAGTGCAGGTGGACAATGAGTGGGTGGAGGGCACCATGCGCGCCATCGGCCCCCGCATAGAGCAGTACCTGCGCACGGCGCTGCACAACAACGACATCGTCCTGCAGTTCCGTGTTCCCCAACAACAGGAGCAGAAGCGCGCCTACAGCCGCGTGGAGCAGTTCCAACTGATGGTGGAGGAGAACCCCTCCCTGCAGAAGTTGAAAGAGCGCTTCGACCTGGAGTTGTCGTAACTGGTGAATAATGGTAAGACGCAAGGTCATCGCCCTGGCAGGGGAATTGGACGACCTCAGCAAGGGGTTGATTGACTGGGTGGAAGTTTGCTAAGTCACCTTGGCCGCAATCCAAAGAGGACGGATAGAAAACAAGAAGTCCGCAAGGCTTGCTCTAGAGCTGGGCCTTGCGGACTTTCTTACGTGGCGGAAAGAGTGGGATTCAAACCCACGGAACGGACAAGCCGTTCACCGGATTTCGAGTCCGGCCCATTCGGTCACTCTGGCATCTTTCCGAGTGCGAAGGTACAACATTTTACCTTCCCTGTATCCGTAAGGCACAAAAATATTTTTCTCTAACCAGGAAAATATATTTTCCTAACCGGGCATTTTTCTTTACATCTTCCTATGACCCGACTCTTAGTACCGCAAGAGTACCTAGCGGAAGAGCACACGTCAGGATGATCAACACGGGAGCGGAACGATTCTTGCAATAAAATCTCTACCCTATGTTAGAATTTGTCACATTATATTCCTACCTTTGCCATTGTAATCACAAAGTCAGGGAATACAAACACATTAAATACATAGAAGATTATGAAGTTAGCAGAAGCATTGAGCCTCAGAGCCGACTTGCAGAAGAAAGTGACTCTGTTGAAGGAACGCATCAAGGACAGCGCCAAGGTGCAGGAGGGTGATGAGCCGTGTGACGACGTGGAGGAACTGCGCAAGCAACTGGACCAAGTGCTCACGCAGCTGGAGGACCTGATTTACCGCATCAACCTTACCAACGTGCAGACCATACAGGACGGAGTGTCGCTGACCCGGTTGATAGCCAAGCGCGACGTACTGTCCATACGGGTGAAAGCCCTGCAGGAGATAGTCAGACACGCCTCCACCAACGACACCCGCTTCGGCAGGAACGAACTGAAATACGTCCGTACGGTGGATGTGAACGCGCTTCGCAAAGAGGCTGACGCCTACGCCAAGCAGTACCGTGAGCTCGACCTGAAGATTCAGAGTCAGAACTGGACAGTGGACTTGGTAGACTGATCTTTTAGAGACTTAAGACTATTTGGAGAAAAGATAGTGGCAGCAAAAAAGGACAGACATAGCCCAGTCTATGCAGTTCCGTTACAAACAATCGATGACTCATGTATTAGAGAGGCAGTTTTCACAGCGCACTCAGGCATAGGGCACAAGCGTATCGGGCATTATTCGATGGAAGTATGATTCCACAACAGCACGTTGCATCACCATTTGTTGGCTATCTTTTCTCCTCTTTTTATATTCCTACCTATATATGAGAGGATTTCCCGATGGATTCACTAACTTTGCCGGACATATAAGAATTGTAAGAGTATGAAACCACGCTTTATAGCCGGACCCTGCGTCATCGAATCGATGGAGATAATGAACGAGGTGGCGGAGGAACTGGTACGGCTAAACAAGAAATACGACATAGACATCATCTTCAAGGCTTCGTTCGACAAGGCGAACCGCACCTCCATACACTCGTTCCGCGGACCAGGCATGGAGAAGGGACTGCAGATGCTCGCCGACATACGGAGCCGCTACGGACTGAAGTTGCTGACCGACATCCACGAGAGCTATCAGGCAGCGCCCGTGGGCGAGGTGGTGGACGTGCTGCAGATTCCCGCCTTCCTCTGCCGGCAGACAGACCTGCTGGTGGCAGCCGCCAAGACAGGCAAGACGGTGAACATCAAAAAGGCACAGTTCCTCTCGGGCAAGGACATGGAATATCCCGTACAAAAGGTGCGCGAGGCGGGCAACGACAACGTGTGGCTCACCGAGCGTGGCAATATGTTCGGATACAACAACCTGATAGTGGACTTCCGCAACATACCGGACATGAAGGTGTACACCGACACGGTGATTATGGACTGCACCCATAGCGTTCAACGGCCAGGAGGCAATGGTGGGAAGACCGGCGGCAACCGCGAGTACGTGCCGGCAATGGCCATGGCAGCCAAGGCTTTCGGGGCCAACGGATACTTCTTCGAGGTACACCCCTTCCCCGACGAGGCGCTGAGCGACGGACCGAACATGCTCTACCTGAGAGACTTGGAAAACGTAATAGCCAACCTACTACAATAAGAAGATGAAAGACGCTACTCCATACGCCATAAAGTGCTTCCAGGACGAGGCACAGGCAATACTCAACCTCATCCCCATGCTCGACGAGAACTTCTCGAAAGCGGTGGACCTCATTTACAACAGCACCGGCAAGGTAATAGTGACAGGTGTGGGCAAGAGCGGACACGTGGGCGAGAAGATAGCCGCCACACTGGCTTCGCTGGGCACCCCCTCGTTCTTCCTCAATCCGCTGGACGCCTACCATGGCGACTTGGGCATGGTGGCCCAAGGCGACGTGGTGATGGCCATCAGCTACAGTGGCAACACGGACGAGTTGCTGCGCTTCATACCGCTGTTGATAGAGCGCAACATCCCCATCATCGGAGTGTCGGGCAACCCACAATCGCTGCTGGGACAATATGCCTCGTGCGTGCTCAACATACGGGTGGAGCGCGAGGCGGACCCGCTGAACCTGGCCCCCACCTCGTCGACGACCACCACCATGGCCATGGGCGACGCCATAGCCTGTGCGCTGGTGCATCTGCGTAAGTTCAAGGCTTCGGACTTCGCCCAGTTCCATCCGGGCGGCAGTCTGGGCAAACGACTGCTGAGCCGAGTGAAGAGCTACATGGTATCGGACAATCTGCCCGTGGTGACCACACACGACCTGGTGAGCGACACCATCATACAGATCAGCAAGACGAAGCAAGGCATCGCCGTGGTGATAGAGGACGAGAAGATTATCGGTGTGGTGACCGACGGCGATGTGCGCCGCGCCATGCAGAGCCGTCAAGAGGACTTCTTCTCGCTCACCGTGAAGGACATCATGAGCCACAACCCCAAGACGATACGCGAGAACGACAAGCTGTCGCAGGCAGAGAAGCTGATGCGACGCTACAATATACACTCACTAGTGGTGGTGAACGACGAAGGGAAGTTCACGGGACTCATCGATGCTTTCAGTTGTTTATAATCCAAGAAAGGTTCCTACGGCATGAAAACAGTAGCTTTTGTCCCCATCCGCCTCAACAGCAGACGCGTAGCAGGCAAGAACTTGCGCCCCCTTGGCGACCGACCACTGATGTGCTACGTGCTGGAAACGTTGGTGAAGGTGCCCCGCATCGACGAGATATACGTGTACTGCAGTCAGGACATCGTGCGGCAATATCTGCCCAATGGAGTGAAGTTTCTGAAGCGATCCGCCACGCTGGACAGCGACGAGACCACGGGCAGCGAGATCTACGAGGCGTTCACCCGCGAGGTAGATGCCGACGTCTACCTGTTGGTACACACCACGTCGCCCTTCATCCAAGAAGCGACCATAGAGAACGCCCTCAACAAGGTGCTCGACGAGGACTACGACTCAGCCTTCAGCTACCGGAAGATACAGACCTTCGCCTGGTACGACGGCAAGCCGCTCAACTACGACCTGAAGCACATCCCCCACACGGAGACACTGAAGCCCGTGATCGTGGAGACCAGCGCCTTCTTCATCTTCCGCCGCGAGGTGTGGACGGTGCACCGGCAACGCATCGGGCAACACCCCTATCTGGCGCAGGTGAGCAAGACCGAGGAGCTGGACATCGACTGGCCCGAGGACTTCGAGTTTGCCGAGCAACTGCTGCGGATTGTCCCCCAACGTGAGAAATGAAAAGAGACTTATTCTATAATATCAACACAAAAACTAATACCCTGTATGAAAAAGAAAATGATGACCGCACTCTGCGCACTGATGATGGCAGGCGGACTGACCGCGCAACAACAGGCGTGGTTCGACGAGAAGGAGTTGACCCTGACGGGCGCTTACTATTACCCCGAACATTGGGACGAGAGCCAGTGGGAACGGGACATGAAGAACATGCACGACATGGGCTTCGAGTTCACGCACTTCGCCGAGTTCGCCTGGGCGGAGATAGAGCCCGAAGAGGGACGGTTCGACTTCAGCTGGCTGGACAAGGCCGTAGCCTTGGCAGCCAAGTACGATCTGAAGGTGGTGATGTGTACCTCCACCGCCACACCGCCCGTGTGGCTGACTCGGAAATACCCCGAGATACTGATACAGCACGAGAACGGCACACACACCGACCACGGCTCGCGTCAGCATGCATCGTTCTCCTCGCCCAAGTATCGCGAGCTGGCCTACAAGATGATAGCCAAACTGGCTGAGCACTACGGCAACGACAACCGCATCATCGGATGGCAGGTAGACAATGAGCCGGGTGTGCAACGCGACTACAGTCCGAAGGCACAGGAGGAGTTCCGGGCATTCCTGCGCGAGAAATACCACAACAACATCCAAGAACTTAACAAAGCCTGGGGCACGGCATTCTGGAGCCAGAGCTATAGCGACTTCAGCCAGATAAACATCCCCATGCTGAGCTACACCTATCTGAACCACCACTTCGTGCTGGACTACAGACGGTTCGCCGCTAAGGAGACCTGCGACTTCCTGGACGGGCAGTGCCGCATCATCAAGCAGTACGCCAAGAACCAGTGGGTGACAACCAATTATATCCCCAACTACGACGAAGGACACATCGGCGGCAGCCAAGCGTTGGACTTCGTGACCTACACACGCTACATGGTCTATGGCGACAACGAGGGCATCGGCCGTCGAGGATTCCGCGTGGGCAATCCGCTGCGCATCGCCTATGCCAACGACTTCTTCCGCCCCATTGCCGGCACCTATGGTGTGATGGAACTGCAGCCTGGACAGGTCAACTGGGGCTCGTGCAACTTCCAACCTCTGCCCGGAGCCGTACGTCTGTGGCTATGGAGCGTGTTCGCCGGAGGCAGCGACTTCGTCTGCACCTATCGCTATCGTCAACCGCTGTTCGGTACCGAGCAATACCACTATGGCATTGTGGGTCCGGACGGTGTGACGGTGACACCCGGCGGAGCGGAATATGCACAGTTCATCAAGGAGATGAAGATGCTGCGCAAGGCAGCCGACAAGAAGGATGTGGTGCCGGCCGACTACACGGCACGCCGCACAGCCATACTCTTCAACCACGAGAACAGTTGGAACATCGAACGACAGAAGCAGAACAGCAGTTGGAACACCGGCAACCACATACGCCGCTACTACAAGGCGCTGAAGAGTTTCGGGGCCCCGGTGGACGTGATAGACGAGAGCAAGGACTTCAACGCATACCCCGTCATGATTGTTCCAGCCTATCAGCAAGCTGACCCAGCTTTGGTAAATCGCTGGAAAGCCTACGCTGAGCAGGGCGGAAATCTGATTATCACCTGCCGCACGGCACAGAAGGACCGCATGGGCATCTTGCCCGAGTTGCCCTACGGAGGCATGCTCAACGAACTGACTGGTTGCGAGATGAGTTTCTTCGACCTGCTGTTGCCGGAGTTGCCCGGCAAAGTTGCCATGGACGGTAAGAGCTATCTGTGGAACACTTGGGGCGAGGTGATGAAACCTGGCAAGGACGCTACCGTGTTGGCCAC
>CAYZVH010000095.1:0-11838 GCA_964481755.1 uncultured Bacteroides sp.
TGTTGACAATGTCGCGCACAGAGCTCTCGAAGTCGGTGAAGTGGATAGGCTTGTTCAGTCCCATCTGTATCGGGCCGATGACCTCTGTCTCGCTCATGGCTTGGATGAGTTTGTAGGCGGAGTTGGCAGAGCTCAGGTTGGGGAATATCAACGTGTTCACGTCGAGTCCTTTCAGGCGGGTGAACGGATACTTGTCGTCGCGCAGGGCCTTGTTCATGGCGAAGTTCACCTGCATCTCGCCGTCGATGGGCAGGTCGGGGTACTCGCGTTGCATGTAGTCCACAGCCTGGTGCACGGTGGCGGGGCTGCCCACGTTGTCCGCTCCGAAGTTGGAGTAGGAGAGCATGGCCATCACCGGCTCGTGGTTGAAGAAGCGCACCGTGTGGTACGACAGGCGGGCGATGTCTATCAGCGTGTTCGTGTCCGGGTGACGGTTGATGAGCGTGTCGGCCACGAAGTAGGTTCCCTTCTTCGAGTTGAGGATGTGCATCGTGCCGAAGTGGTTGTAGCCCTCGCGGATGCCAATCACCTCCTTGGCCACCTTGATGGTGTTGGAGTAGCGCGTGTAGATGCCGGTGATGAAGGCGTCGGCCTCGCCGGTCTCCACCATCATCATACCGAAGTAGTTGCGCTCGAACATCTTGTCGTTGGCCTCCTGGTAGGTGAATCCCTCGCGGGCACGCTTCTCGGTGAGGATGCGTGCGTAGCGCTCGCGGCGTTCAGCCTCGCGGTCGTGGCGCAGGTTGATGATCTCTATGCCGTCCAGACTGAGGTCGAGTTCCTTCGCCAGCTTGGCGATGCGCTCCTCGTTGCCCAGCAGGATAGGCTTGCAGATGCCCTCTGCCTTTGCCTCCACGGCGGCCTTCAGCATGTTGGGGTGAATGCCTTCGGCGAACACCACGCGCTGCGGGTCGCGGCGGGCGGTCTCGTAGAGCTGGCGGGTGAGCTTGTTCTCCTGGCCCATCAGCTCGCGCAGGCGGTTCTTATACTCGTCCCAGTCGGTGATTTGCTTGCGTGCCACGCCCGACTCCATGGCGGCTTTGGCCACGGCCATGGACACCTCTGTAATCAAGCGCGGGTCTACGGGTTTGGGGATGAAGTACTTCGGTCCGAAGGTGAAGTTGTTCACATGGTACACCTCATTCACCACGTCGGGCACCGGTTGCTTGGCCAGTGCGGCGATGGCCTTCACGGCTGCCAGCTTCATCTCCTCGTTGATGGCGCTGGCGCGGGTGTCCAATGCGCCACGGAAGATGTAGGGGAATCCGATGACGTTGTTTATCTGGTTCGGATAGTCGGAGCGGCCTGTCGACATCAGCACGTCGGGGCGTGAGGCCATGGCGTCCTCGTACGAGATCTCCGGCACGGGGTTGGCCAGGGCGAACACTATCGGGTTGGCGGCCATGCTGCGGATCATGTCCTGCGTCAGCACGTTGCCCTTGGAGAGGCCGAGGAACACGTCGGCTCCCTTGATAGCTTCCGCCAGGGTGTGCACGTCGCGGCGGTCGGTGGCGAAGAATCGTTTGTTCTCCGTCAGGTTGGGGCGGTCGGAGGTGATCACTCCCTTGCTGTCGAGCATCAGGATGTTCTCCTTGCGGGCACCCAGGGCCATGTAGAGTTTGGTGCACGAGGTGGCGGATGCGCCTGCGCCGTTCACCACAATCTTCACCTCGTCAATCTTCTTGCCGGCGACCTCCAGGGCGTTCAGCAGTCCGGCGGACGAGATGATGGCCGTTCCGTGCTGGTCGTCGTGCATCACGGGGATGTCCAGCTCTTCCTTCAGTCGGCGCTCTATCTCGAAGCACTCGGGGGCCTTGATGTCCTCCAAGTTGATGCCTCCGAAGGTGGGGGCTATGGCCTTCACTGCCTCGATGAACTTGTCGGGGTCTTTCTCGTTTATCTCGATGTCGAACACATCGATGCCTGCGTAAATCTTGAAGAGCAGTCCCTTGCCTTCCATCACGGGCTTGCCGCTGAGGGCGCCTATGTCGCCCAGACCGAGCACGGCCGTTCCGTTGGAAATCACTGCCACCAGGTTGCCTTTGGCTGTGTAGTCGTAAGCCGTCTGGGGGTCTTTCTCAATCTCCAGGCAAGGCTCGGCCACGCCGGGTGAGTAGGCCAGTGACAAGTCCGTTTGTGTACTGTAGGGCTTGGTCGGCACCACCTCTATCTTGCCCGGTTTCCCTTGTGAGTGATAAAGCAAAGCTGCCTCTTTCGTTATCTTCACCATAATTGTAAGTTTTATATGTCCTTTTGTAAATTATCGTGCGGCAAAAGTAATGATTTTATAAACATTCACGCTATAATTTTCTATAAATCATACAAACGTACCTCTATTTTCGTGCTTCAGCGCCCTTGCGCCTCCTCTCGACAGGCCTTGCGCATCCCCTCGACAGCTCTTGCGCATGGCTTTTTCGCCTCTTCTGCCAACGTTTCTAGTATAATGTGAAAAGAGTATAACTTACGTGGCCGTAGGTAGAAAACTTTTTGAGACGATTGAGTTTTTTGGCACTTTTGTACCCTATTTCTATCGAAAAGGTACATGGAAAGAACGTTGAAGGAATCCCCAGCCAGAACAGAACTGTATGAACGGATAGTGCGCACGGCCTCCGAGGCCTTCGCGCAGGAGGGCATCCGGGCGGTGAAGATGGACGACATCGCCGCGCGACTCTCCATATCCAAACGCACGCTCTACGAGACTTTCGAGGACAAGGAGGCGTTGCTGTTCGAGTGTATGAGCCGTCACCTGCAGCAGATGCGGGCGTTCATGGACGAGGTGTGCGGCCGCACGGAAAATGTGTTGGAGATTATACTTGAGTTTTACCTCTGCCACATGGAGAACTTGCGGCGGGTGAACTACGTCTTCGTGGAGGACCTGAAGAAGTACCCCCGCGTGATGGAGTATCTGCGACAGAAGCGTCAGGACAATCTGAAGGAGACCATCCTCTTCTTCGAGCGAGGCGTGGAGCAGGGGCTCTTCCGGCCCGACCTGGACATGGCCTTGGTCATCCAGCTGATGCAGCTGCTCAACGAGCAGGTGACGCGCAACGACCTGGGGCGCGTCTATCCCATGGAGCAGCTGTTCCGCTCGGTGGTGCTCATCTTCATCCGCGGCATTTCCACCGACAAGGGCCTGCGGTTGCTCGAGGAGCTGATAGAGCGGCACGATAAGAAGAAACACGAACAAACCAATTTATAAATATGAAACACCCAAAGAGAAAAAAACTGTTTGCAGCCCTGTTGCTGCTGTCCGCGGTTCCTGTGTGCGCACAGGAGACATTGGTGTTGACGTTGGACAAGGCCATCTCCATAGCCTTGAGCGACAATCCGACGATCAAAGTGGCCGATGAAGATGTGCAATTGAAAGAGTCGAGCAAGAAGGAGGCCCTCTGGGGTCTGCTGCCCGAAGCCAGCCTGGTGGGCTCCTACACCCGCACCATCGAGAAGCAAACCTTCGCCATGGGCGACCAGCAGGTGAAGGTAGGTACCACCAACAGCTACAGTGGTGGCCTCTCGGTGAGCCTGCCCGTGTTTGCCCCGGCGCTCTACAAGAGCATTCAGATAACCCGCACGGATGTGGAGCTGGCTGTGGAGAAGGCGCGCTCGTCGAAGCTGGACCTCATCAACCAGGTGACGAAAGCCTTCTATCAGCTGCTGCTCTCGCAGGACAGCTACGAGGTGCTGCAGAAGAGCTACGCCCAGAGCGAGGAGAACTTCCGCGTGGTGAGCGCCAAGTATGAGCAAGGCACCGTCAGCGAGTACGACAAGATAAGCGCCGACGTGCAGATGCGCAGCATCAAACCCAACGTGGTGTCGGCCCGCAACGGCGTGAACCTGGCCAAGCTGCAGCTGAAGGTGCTCATGGGAATGACGGCCGACCTCGACATCAGCGTGGACGACAAACTGCAGGACCATGAGATGGAGATGTTCCAGCGTCAGATAGGCGACGCGTCGCCCCTGGGGCTGCAGAACAACAGCGAGATGAAGCAGTTCGACCTCAACGAGAAGCTGCTGAAGCAGAATCTGAAGTTGCAGTACACCAACTTCATGCCTACGCTCAGCTTCTCGTTCCAGTATATGTACACCACGCTGACCAACGACTTCAAGTTCAGCGAGTATAAGTGGAACCCCTATTCCACCATCGGACTGAGCCTGAGCATCCCCCTGTTCAAGGGCAGCAACTTCACCAAGCTGAAGCAGGCACGCATACAGATGAGCCAGCTTAGCGAGAACCGCGTCAACACCGAGCGCCAGCTCAACATGCAGGTGACCACCTACCGCGACAATATGGCCGCCAGCACCGAGCAGGTCATCAGCAACCGCGAGGCGGTGGTGCAGGCCGAGAAGGGACGCATGATTGCCCAGCGCCGCTACGATGTGGGCAAGGGCACCATACTGGAGCTCAACAGCTCCGAGGTGGCTCTCACACAGGCGCAGCTCACCTACAACCAGTCCATCTACGACTACCTCACCGCCAAGGCCGACCTCGACAAGGTGCTCGGCCGCGAGGACTATCTCTACAACGATAACCAGAATAACGAAACTCAGAAATAACACAGACACAATGAAAAAGAATACTTACACTACCATTCTCTTCGGTATGGCCCTGCTGCTGGGTGCATGCAGTGGCTCCGACAGTAAACAGACCGCCGACAAGCAAGAGGCGAAACCCAAAGTGAAACTGGCCACCGTGAAGGCACAAGCCGTGGAACAGATTGTGGAGTACACCGCCACGGTGGAGGCCGACATCAAGAACAACATCGCACCATCCACCGCCGTGCGCATCGAGAAGATCTTCGTGGAGGTGGGCGACTATGTGCGCAAAGGCCAGAAGCTGGTGCAGATGGACGCCTCCAACCTGCGCCAGGCAAAGCTGCAGCTCGACAACCAGGAAGTGGAGTTCAAACGTACCGACGAACTCTATAAGGTGGGCGGAGCCTCCAAGTCGGAGTGGGACGCCGCCAAGATGAACCTCGACGTGCGCCAGACAGCCTACAACAACCTGCTGGAGAACACCCAGCTGCTGAGCCCCATCGACGGAGTCATCACCGCCCGCAACTACGACAACGGCGACATGTACAGCAACGGCAACCCCGTGCTGACCGTGGAGCGCATCTCGCCCGTGAAGCTCCTCATCAACGTGTCCGAGAGCTACTTCCCCCTCATTAAGCAGGGCGCTGCCGCCAAGGTGCAGCTCGACGTCTATGGCGACGAGCAGTTCGAGGGCAAGATCTCCCTCATCTATCCCACCATCGACGCCACCACACACACCTTCCCCGTGGAGGTGCAGCTGGCCAACGCCAACCGCCGTGTGCGTCCGGGCATGTTCGGCCGCGTCACACTGAACCTCGGCACGAAGAACCACATCGTGGTGCCCGACATGGCCATCGTGAAGCAGGCAGGTGCCGGCGACCGCTACGTCTACGTCTACAGCGACGGCAAGGTGAGCTACAACAAGGTGGAGCTGGGCCGACGCATGGACACCGAGTACGAGCTGCTCTCCGGTGTGCCCGACAACTCACAGGTGGTGATTGCCGGACAGAGCCGCTTGGCCAATGGCGTGGAAGTGGAAGTTGAACAATAACCCCCGTAAAGAACAATTGCTATGAGTTTATACGAAGGCTCGGTAAAGAAACCGATTATGACCTCGCTCTGCTTCCTGGCGGTGGCGATATTTGGTCTGTTCTCGCTAAGCAAACTGCCGGTGGACCTCTACCCGGACATCGAGACCAACACCATCATGGTGTTCACCTCGTACCAGGGAGCCAGCGCCACCGATATCGAGAACAACGTGACACGTCCCTTGGAGAACACGCTCAACTCCGTGAGCAACCTGAAGCACATCACCTCACGCTCCAGCGAGAACATCTCCGTCATCACCCTGGAGTTTGAGTATGGCTACGACATCGACGTGCTCACCAACGACGTGCGCGACAAGCTCGACATGGTCTCCTCGTCGCTCCCCGATGAGGCCAACACACCTATCATCTTCAAGTTCAGCACCGACATGATTCCTATCCTCATGCTCTCGGTGCAGGCTGAGGAGAGCCGCTCGGCCCTCTACAAGATATTGGACGACAATGTGGTGAACGCCCTGGCGCGTATCCCCGGCGTGGGTACCGTCTCCATCGCCGGCGCGCCGCAGCGCGAGATCAACGTCTACTGCGACCCCAACAAGCTGGAGGCCTACGGACTCACCGTGGAGAGCATCAGCTCAGCCATCAGCACCGAGAACAAGAACACCCCGGGCGGAACGTTCGACATCGGCAACAACACCTACTCGCTGCGTGTGGAGGGTGAGTTCGACGACCCGCAGGAGATGCGCAACATCATCGTGGGCACCCACAACGGCTCGGCCGTCTACCTCCACGACGTGGCCAACGTGGTGGACTCCCTCGAGGAGCGCACCCAGCAGACCTACAACAACGGCCGCCAAGGTGCCATGATCATCGTGCAGAAGCAGTCCGGTGGCAACTCGGTGAGCATCTCCAAGAAGGTGCTCGAGGAACTGCCACGCCTGCAGAAGTCGCTCCCCAGCGACGTGAAGCTCGGCATCATCGTCAACACCTCCGACAACATTCTGAATACCATCGGCAGCTTGGAGGAGACCATCCTCTACGCCCTGCTGTTCGTGGTGCTGGTGGTGTTCGCCTTCCTGGGCCGCTGGCGAGCCACGGTCATCATCTGCATCACCATCCCGCTCTCGCTGATCGCCTCGTTCATCTACCTGGCCATCACCGACGGCGGCTCGCTCAACATCGTCTCCCTCTCGTGTCTGTCCATAGCCATCGGTAGTGTGGTGGACGACGCCATCGTGGTGCTCGAGAACGTCACCACCCACATCGAGCGTGGCTCCGACCCGAAGCAGGCCGCCATCCACGGTACCAACGAGGTGGGTGTCTCCGTCATCGCCTCCACGCTGACCATGATTGCCGTGTTCTTCCCGCTGACTATGGTCTCCGGTATGACCGGTGTGCTGTTCCAGCAGTTGGGCTGGATGATGTGCGTCATCATGACCATCTCCGTCATCTGCGCCCTCACGCTCACCCCGATGCTCTGCTCGCAGTTGCTGCGTCTGCAGAAGAAGCAAACCAAGGCGTTCCTCACCTTCTATAAGCCCATCGAGCGCGCCCTCAACGCGCTGGACGCTTGGTACGCCGCCCGCCTGAACTGGGCCGTACGCCACCGCTCGCGGGTGATCATCGGTTGCTTCGTGCTGCTCGTCGTCACGCTGTTCTGCGCCAAAGGCATCGGCTCGGAGTTCTTCCCCTCGCAGGACAACAGCCGCATCTCCGTGAAACTGCAGCTGCCCATCGGTAGCCGCGTGGAGCGCGCGCAGGCCATCTCGCAACAGCTCACCGAGCTGTGGATGAGCCGCTACGGCGAGAAGATGCTCTGCTGCAACTACACCGTGGGCCAGGCCGACTCCGACAACACCTTCGCCTCCATGCAGGACAACGGTTCGCACATCATCTCCTTCAACATCCGTATGGCCGACCCCTCGGACCGCGACATTACCCTGTCCGCCGTCTGCGATGAGATGCGTGCCGACCTTGCCAAACTGCCCGAGCTGGCCAAGGCACAGGTCATCATGGGAGGTAGCAACAGCAGCATGGGCGGTCAGTCCACGGCCGACTTCGAGGTCTATGGCTACGACTTCACCGAGACCGACCGCATCTCCAAGGAGCTGAAGCAGGAGTTGCTCAAGATCAAGGGCGTCTCCGAGGTGAACATCAGCCGCCAGGACTATCAGCCCGAGTATCAGGTGGACTTCGACCGCGAGAAGCTCGCTCTGCACGGAATGACCCTCTCCGCCGCCTCCACCTGCCTGCGCAACCGTGTGAACGGTAGCCTCAGTTCCTACTATCGTGAGGATGGCGACGAGTACGACATCAAGGTGCGCTACGCACCCGAGTTCCGTACCAGCATCGAGGATCTCGAGAATATCCTCCTCTACAACAGCGCCGGCAAGTCGGTGCGCCTGCGCGAGGTGGGTACCGTGGTCGAGCGTTCGGCGCCTCCTACCATCGAGCGTAAGGACCGCGAGCGTATTGTCACCGTCTCCGCCGTCATCTCCGGCGCCCCGTTGGGCGACGTGGTGGCCGCCGGCAACGCCGTCATCGACAAGATGGAAATCCCCAGCGGCATCAACATACAGATCTCCGGATCGTATGAGGACCAGCAGGACTCCTTCTCCGACCTCATGGTGCTGGGTATACTTATTATTATATTGGTGTTCATCGTGATGGCCGCGCAGTTCGAGTCGCTCACCTATCCGTTCATCATCATGTTCTCCATCCCCTTCGCCTTCTGCGGTGTGCTGTTGGCGCTGTTCATCACCGGCACCACGCTCAACGTGATGAGCCTCCTGGGAGCCATCATGCTGATCGGTATCGTGGTGAAGAACGGTATTGTGCTCATCGACTACACCACACTGTGCCGCGAGCGCGGACAGTCGGTGCTGCTGGCCGTTGTCACCGCCGGCCGTAGCCGTCTGCGTCCTGTGCTGATGACCACGCTCACCACCATCCTCGGTATGGTGCCTATGGCTGTCAGCTCGGGCGAGGGCTCGGAGATGTGGCGTCCGCTGGGTGTCTCCGTCATCGGCGGTCTCACCGTCTCCACCATCCTGACGCTGATACTGGTGCCGACCCTCTTCAGTGTGTTCGGTGGTGTGGGCATCAAGCGCCGTCGTCGTAAGATGCGAAAGCAACGCGAGCTCAACGAGTACTTCCAGGCCCACAAGAGCGAGATGATTAAAAATAAGTTGGACAATTAAATACTATAATAAGGATATGAAATCAGTATTCATCACCTTCGACCAGTCTTTCTACGAGAGTGTGTTGGCCATACTCGACCGTCTGAACTGCCGTGGCTTCACCTTCGTGGAGCAGGTGCAGGGCCGTGGCTCCAAGACCGGCGAGCCCCACTACGGCAGCCACGCCTGGCCTTCCATGTGCAGCGCCATCTTCACGATGGTGCCCGACGAGCGGGTGGACTCGTTGCTCGACGCCCTCCACAAGATAGACCTAGAGAGCGAGCAGCTCGGTCTGCGCGCCTTCGTGTGGAACATAGAGAAGAGCATCTAAGCTCTGAACTGAGATATTGAAACTGAAATCCCGCGTACTCCCTTTCTAGTGGAGTATGCGGGATTTCGTTATTTGGTGGGCCTTCGTTATTAAGGTGCTCCTCGTTTGTTTTCCTAGTTCGTCGTCCCTCGTCGGGTCGTCCGTTCGTTTTCCTCGTTCGTATGGTCTTCGTTAGGTCGACCGTTCGTTCGTCGTCCTTCGTTCGTGTGGCCCTCGCCTGGGAACGTCTCTTTCGGCTTCTAGTTAGGGAAATTTATCTCCTCGGTCAGGAAAAACTTTTTTCCCGGTTAGGGAAATAATTCTAGTACGATACGCTCACCTTCAGGCCTGCCTCGGTTATCAGCGCGGCTATGCGGTCCAGCTCCTCGTGGGTGGCCTTCAGCAGGTCGTGGTCGGGCGTCTCGCGGTCTATGGTGTAGATCATCACCTGGCGCGGGGCGATGCGCTTCACCGCCTCCAGCCAAGGCAACACGTAGCGGTCGGTGGTGTTGTCCACGTCCCGTCCCTCGTAGCGGCCCTTCATGAACATGGTCTGTATGATGAGGTTGCCGTGGAAGGCCTCCAGGCCCTCGATGACGCGCCTCACGTCGTACGCCCCCGTGGGTTGGTTCACCAGGCGGATGTAGTCCGCGTCCACGGTGTCCAGCTTCAGGATGTTGTTGTCCACCCGGTTCAGTGCGGCGAACACCTCTGGCCGTTGGATGAAGGTGCTGTTGCTCAGCACGCTCACCTTCGCCTGTGGAAAGTAAGCGTCGCGCAAGGCCAGCGTGTCGTCTATGATTTCGGCGAAGTGGGGGTGTGCCGTGGGCTCGCCGTTGCCGGCGAAGGTCAGCACGTCGGGCCGTGGGCCGTGGGCCTGCATGTCCCGTAGGCGGGCCTCCAGCGCCTCGTGCACCTCCTCGCGCGTGGGGCGCCGCAGGGTGGGGCGGAAGTCGGCGTTGAATCCGCATTCGCAATAGACACAGTCGAAGGTGCAGACCTTGCCGTCCCCCGGCATCAGGTTGATGCCCAGCGACACGCCCAGTCGGCGGCTGTGCACAGGCCCGAATATGGGCGATGGATAAATCACTGTAGACATAATGTGTATTTCTCCTTTCTTGCTTTTTGCTGCAAACTTTTTATCGCTGCAAACTTACATAAAAGTATGGGACGTTGTACGTTCACCGTCGGGTTATTTCAATTTCAGTCGTTCGGAGGTTGACGTGTCGATGGGTTGGTGCCGCTCTCCCTTTATATCTACTTTATGAAGAGTGTCTCTTTTGCAAACGTCTAACGAATAGGGACGGAATGCTTTCAGATTATAAATCTTTGGCTCCCGTTTCTTCCCTTTCTCCTGCAAATGTTGGCCGCTAGTGGAATAATGATTACTTTTGCGCCGTCTAAGTAATGAACAACTTAAAGCATCCATAAACGTATGAACAAGATTAGAGCTGCCATCGTTGGATATGGCAACATAGGCAAGTATGCTTTGGAAGCCCTTCAGGTCGCTCCCGACTTCGAGGTGGCTGGCATTGTGCGCCGCTGTGGCGCTGAGAACCGCCCCGCTGAGCTGGCGGACTATCCCGTGGTGAAGAGCATCAAGGAACTGCACGACGTGGACGTGGCCATCCTCGCCACCCCCACACGCAGTGTGGAGGAGCACGCCAAGGAGTGCCTCGCACTGGGCATCAACACCGTCGATAGTTTCGACATCCACACTCAGATAGCCGACCTGCGCCGCACCCTCGGCCCCCTGGCCAAGGAGCATGGCGCCGTCTCCATCATCTCCGCCGGATGGGACCCGGGAAGTGACTCCATCGTGCGCACACTCATGCAGAGCCTCGCTCCCAAGGGCGTCAGCTACACCAACTTCGGCCCCGGCATGAGCATGGGCCACACCGTGGCCGTGAAAGCCATCAAGGGCGTGAAGGCCGCGCTCTCCATGACCATCCCCGTAGGCACAGGCATCCACCGCCGCATGGTCTACATCGAGGTGGAGGACGGATACCGATTCGAGGACGTGGCCGCAGCCATCAAGGCCGACGCCTACTTTGCCAACGACGAGACGCACGTCATGCAGGTTCCCTGCGTGGACGACCTCAAGGACATGGGCCATGGCGTGAACCTCACCCGCAAGGGTGTCTCCGGCAAGACGCAGAACCAGTTGCTGGAGTTCAACATGCGGATTAACAACCCCGCCCTCACCGGCCAGGTGCTGGTGAACGTGGCCCGCGCCACCATGAAGCAGCAGCCCGGTTGCTACACGATGATTGAGATTCCCGTCATCGACATGCTCTACGGCGACCGCGAGGAGCTCATCAAACACCTCGTGTAGGCGCTCCCGCAGCTCACACACATAGCCACAGGCGACCTTCCCCACTCACTCCGACGCGTGGGGGAGGCCGCCTGTGTTGCTATGGGTGGTAATGTTTTCGCATACAGAACCTTGCCCGAAGCGTTTTTTAACCTCAATCCATCGCACCGCATAATGCGTTGCATTACACACCGTTACCTTCACGTACCGACAAGATAATTTACCATTCGGGGGGGGGTAGAAGCGAAAATAATTGATAGTAACCTTTGGTTATGTCGCTGAAACTATGTAACTTGGCACGCTGAACCGACCCGGTGCCGCAAGTTGCTGCTGCTGTCGTGCCGTAGCCACGCACGCCTCACGGCGGCGCACCGAAGGAGGGACAACAATAGAATTTAATTATAGTACAAACTAACATCAATAAAACCAAAAGCATGAAAAAGTCATGGTTACCCT
>CAYZVH010000096.1:0-11744 GCA_964481755.1 uncultured Bacteroides sp.
CCGCGCCCAGGCTCCAGTACTCCTCGTCCGTCAGATACTGCTTCCACGCTTTCTGTGCCATTGCCCATGTCCCCCTTTTCAGGATAGAAGTTGTTCCGGGCCACGCTCAGAAGGTCGTTCACGGCCTCCTCCCGGGTGGCGAAGGGTCCGCCCTTGTAGGCGTTGGCCCGGGCGTCCGTCACAATGCCGCTGCTGCCCTTGGCCCGGTCGATGCTCACCCGGTAGCCGTCCGCCGTCCGGGTGATGGAGTAGCGGATCCCGTCTGCCTCTGCCAGGTTGTACGTGCCCAGCCGCCCGGCGAGATAGTCGTAGCCGCTCTGGTTTTCTCCAGTATAGCCGCTTTCCTCGGAAAGGGCAAGGTCTGCGCTCTCCCGGGCCGTCGCGGAATCCGCCTGCCCGGCGAGATACGCCGCCTTTGCCTGCGGCTCGCTGACGGTGGTGAAGCCTCCCGATACTGCCGTAAGGTCGCCGCCGCTTTTGCCGGTGCTGTATGCCTTCATCATCTCGGCGATGTACTTTGCCGGGTCCTGCCCGTTGCTGTACATCTCCGTCAGCGCCTTTGCACCTGCCTTTTCAACCGTCTTCGCAAACTCTTCCACCTGCCCGCCCGGATGATAGGTCGGCTCTGCCGCTGCAGGCTTTTCAGCGGCCGCAGCTGCGGGCTTTTCCGTAAGATTGCCGTCCTTGTCAACGTCGTACCCTTCAAGCAGCGTCGGCAGCGCGCCGCTTTCAACGGCCTCATTCACTGCCTGCTGGTTGATCACATCGAGCGGGCCCTCGCCGTAAAACGCGCCGATGAGGTCCTCCGTTGATACGTTTTCATACGGGTCCGCGCTCTCGGCGGTGGTGGCTGCAGGAACTGCCGCCGCTTCCTCGGTGCTCACTTCGGCGCTTGCTTCCTGCTGCCGTGCCGCAAGGCTCCGGATCTCGGCCTTCACCTGGGCCAGGGGCGCGTCCGTGTTGATGTGCTGCCCCGTAGCGGTTTCCAGAATGGATACCGCTGCTTCGCTCCGGGCCAGCCGCCCGGCGTCGTTGCCGGTGATCTCCTCGCCCTGCAGAATCGCCTCCACGGCGGGGGCCAGCGTGGCCGCCTGCTGCTCTGTGGCGCCTGCGGCGATCAGCTGATCCGTCACGGTCCCGGCAGCTCCTGCCGCCGGTGCGATGCCTCCGGGTACTGCCGGGGTGTCCGTCGGGGCGGTGGGCCCGGTGGGGCTCGTGCTTCCGGCGGTGGAAAGTCCCTGCTCCACGGCGGCGCTCATCAGCTGCTTGAGCTCCTCGTCCGCCGCTGCCTGTACGCTCTGGCCGCCTGCCGCCGCTGCTCCGGTCCCGGGCAGCAGATTCCCCGGGGCCGTGGTCGCCGCCTTGGCGTTGGCAAAGCCCGTGGCGTACTGCTGCATGGCCGCCTCGATGGTGTCCAGGGCTCCGTTCAGATTGTTTACCGTGCTCTGCTGTCCGGCTATGTAGTAGCGGTTCAGGCTGGTGCGGGTCTCCTGGGTGAAGCCGATGATGAAGTCGGCCAGCTCTGCCCGCTCTGCAGGGGTCATGTTGTTCCAGTTCTGGGCAAGATAGGCGTACCGCTCCTGCAGCGTGGCCACAGCGGCTTCCATCTTGGCCTTGTTGGCCGTGGAGGTCTGATAGGTGGAAATGCCGGACTGCAGCAGGGACAGGGCGAAGGCCGTCGCCAGCTGGGTGGCCATCTCCTCCCGGCTGGGCTTGTTCTCGCTCAGGGCGTACTCCGTCCCGATGTTGGCCCACGCCGAGGCGGTGGAGCTGGTCGTCGCCCGCACAAATTCCCCGAAGGGGGTCATCAGGCCCTTGTTGCGCAGCAGCGTGGCAATGCCTGTGCTGGTCAGGCCCTCCGCAAGGCCGCCCGCAAGGCCCGCTGCGCCGCTGATGCCGATGCTCTTGGCGTAGTCTCCGCCGCTCACCAGCCCCGTGGCCGCACTGCCTGCGTTCTGTACCGCGTCCGTGGCTGCAAAAGTCAGGGCGTTGGTGGCGATCCTCGTCACCAGGGGGCTCACGTTCAGCGCGATCTGGCTGCCGCCGATGGTGATGCCGCCACGCAGGGCGGCGGTTCCGGCATTCGCCGCAGCGCCGATGCCGCTGCCGATGCCGTAGGCCAGGGCCAGATTGCCGCCCACAGCGCCCGCGCCGTAGGCGTAGGGGTGCTCCTCCTGGGCCGCCTGGCTCTCCTGCAGCAGGTCGGTGTACACTTCCCGGTTCCGCTCGGACATCTCCTCGTTTCCCGTTATCTTGGAGATGCCGGCCCCCAGCGCGGCGGATACGGAGGAAAGCCCCGTGCCGTTCAGCGCGCCCAGAGCCAGCGCCTCGATGCCGGTGTAGCTCTTGTCCGTCGCCGTGTTCAGGTATTCGTAGGCTGCGTCCTTGCCCTCCGTGGCGTAGACGTAGTTGAAGGTCTTCACCGTATCCTCCGGCAGATCCTTCCAGTAGTCGTGGGTGGTGGCGTACAGGGTATTGGAGCCGCCCAGGTCGTTCAGCCCCTGTATGCTCTGGGCGTCCTCGTCTCCGTTGATGTAGTCGTAGAGAATGTCGCCATACCCGGTGTCCGTGTAAGTGCCCGTCCAGGCGTTGTACTTCGCCTCGCCGGTCTTCGTGCTCTTGTACTGGCTCTTCTCGTTGAAGTCCTCCGCCTGGGGTGCTGCCTGCCAGCGCTGCAGCTTCTGGTAGGTGTTGTAGTCATCCTCGTCCTTGAACTGCGTCCAGTAGTTGTACGCGCTGTCCACGCCGCCCCGCAGCCCCTCCAGATAGTCGTCTCCCTCGTTGAGTGCGGTGAGGATCTGCTGCGTGGCCTCCTCGCCGTACATCTCGTCATACATGGACTTGTACGCCGTGAAGTAGTTCTTGTAGTCCTTCCCTTGCTTGGAGAGGGCGTCCAGCGAGCGGTAGGTGTCGTCCCGGTACTTGGTGATATCCTCATTGCTTTGGTAGGTGTCGCCCGTCCGGCTCTGGTACTCGCTGCCGGCATTGCCGGAGAAGCGGTTCATCTGCTCCAGCCAGGAGTTGAAACCCACTTCCTCGTCTCGCCACGCGGTCACGCCCTTGTTCTTGCGCGTCCACTCGGAGAAGGAGCTGGGCTTGTCGTCCCTTGCGATGTTCTTCGCAGCGGAATTTGCGGAATTTGAGGAATTTGAGGCGGCCGTGGTCGCTGTCGCTTCCGCGGTCGCGCCGCTGGCGGCGGACTGTGCCTTGCCCGCCGCCGCCGTGTTCTGCTGCTGTTCCTGCTTGCGCTTTTGGGTCCAGCTGGAAAAACTCATGGTCCGTCCTCCTTACTTTTCGCCGTAGCTCTCGATGCAATACTGAACATAGGCCGTCAGGTAGTCTGCGTAGCTGTCGTACTCCGTGACTTCCGTCCCGCCCTGGCCGGACTGCTGGTAGCTGTTTTTGTGCCGCGCCCACTCGGATTGCGTCATCGCGCCGGAGGCGTTGCCGTTGGGCACGCCGTTCTCCTTCATGTAGGCCACGGCCTCGCTGTAATTGCTGAAGCTTGGCACGCTCCCGCTGTCCTCTGTGCCGCCGTCGTCGTAGGGCTGGCCGTAGTAGTACTCGTAGGCCGCCCGGGTGGTGTCGTTCACAATGCCGTTTTCCAGGGCATTCAGGGTCTGAGCCGCCGTCAGGGTGGGCTTGCTGCTGCCAGAGCCGGAGCCGGAGCCGCTGCTCTTGCTGCTGCTCTTGGAGCCGGAACCGGAGCTGCTGCTCTTCAGCGCCGCCGCCTGCTCCTGGGCCTTCTGGTCGGCGTAATATTTCTCCAGGGTGTTCAGCTCGCTCTGGGTGTAGCCGGAGGCCGACACCAGATCCGCGTCCAGATCCTTCACCGCGCCGTAGGCGGCAAGATACGCGTTGATCCGGTTCTGCGCGTCCGCCTTGCTGGTGGCCGCCTGGCTGTCGGCGTAGTCGCTGCGGCTGTCGGTGTACTCCTGGTTGTACTTCACGTCGCCCACCGCGTCCCGGTAGGCCCCGTAGGCGTTGCTGTAGTCCGTGTTGTACTGCCCCAGCTCGTCGAGATAGCGGTTGTAGGCCGTGTCGTTGGCGCTGTTTAGGACACTCAGATTCTCCGCCAGGTCGCTCCGGTCGCTGGAGTACATCTGCCGGGCCACTTCCTCCAGCTGGCTCATGTACTCGTTGTACTGCTGCTGGGCAGCAGTGGTGGCGTAGGAGCTTGCAAGGCCGCCCGTGCGGCTGCTGATCTGGCCCAGCACGTCCTGCATGCTCATCTGCCCCTGGATGCCGTAGCGGTCTGCCAGGGCCTTGTACTGGTCGCTCTGCGTCCAGTCGGCGTAGTCCATGTTGGTCAGCTGGTCGATTACCCCGCTGGTGTCGTAGGGGTCGCCGGAGTAGGAGGGCTTCTCGCTGGCCAGCGCCTCCAGTTGGGCCTGCAGCTCCTCCAGCCGCTGGGCGTATGCGTCCTGCGCGATCGGGTTGTACTCGTTGCCGTACTGGCCGCCGGAGTAGCCGTAGTTCTTGCGCAGGTTCTCCACGTAGTTGTGGGCCGCGTCCCAGCTGGTCTGCCCGCTCCGGGCCGCGTTTCGGATCGCGTCGGCCTGCTGCAGCTCGTCCGCGCTGAAATACAGCTGGTCGTACACGCTGTTGCCGCTCTTGCTCCCGCCGGATCCGCTGCTCCCGCTGCCGGAGCCGGTCTTGTACTCGTCGCCGTACTGCCCGCCGGAGTAACCGGCGCTGGCCCGGATCTTCTCCGCCGCGCTGTGGGCGTCTGCCCAGCTCATGCTGCCGCTCTGGGCGGCCTTGGTCAGCTTGTCGATGGAGCTCTGCTGCTCGCTGGATAGATACTCCTTGTCGTATTTGGATACTGCCATTGCTTAACCTCCGTTCTTCTGCTCCAGGGCCGTCACCCGGGCCTCCAGGCTGTCCAGCCGGGTGTCTAAGGTTCCCACGCTGTCCAGCAGGCTGTTTACCTGCCCCTGCAGGGTCGTTACATTTCCGCTCAGGCCGTTCACCGTGCTCTGCAGGGCCGAGAGGCTGTTGCTCATGGCCGTCACCAGCACGTAGATCTCCGCGCTGGATACGCCCGCCGCGGATACGGTCTTGGTCATGTTCCGCATGGCGAACTCGATGCGCTCGCCCATGTAGCGGATATAGTTCTCCACAATGGAAAGGCTGCCGCCGGGGTCCTGCACGTTCAGCTTGTCCATGCTCTCCGGTAAAACTGCTGCCATTACACATCACTCCCCACGCTGAACTCCCGCAGCAGGGAGAGGATCGTGCACGGCCCCTTTCCCTGCAGCCGGATCTCGAATTTGTCGCAGCGGTTCAGGGCGATCCGCAGGGGGACCACATCGTTCTCCCGGCCTACCACCTTGCCGCAGCTTCGCCAGGGCTGCCCGTCGCACCGTACCTCCGCCGTCAGATAGCTGCCGCGGGGCAATTCCACCCGCAGCAGCAGCCGGGAGTAGGTCTTGCGCCCCTGGATCGTTTCATAAAAGGGCGTGAACTGGGCCAGCCACTCCAGCCCCGCCTCGTCCTCGCCGCTGTCTGCCAGCCACACGCTGCCGCTGCCGTCCATGAAATAAAGGTCCTTGCCGATCCGGGCGAAGTCCACCGCCTGGGTGGCGTCCTCCTTCACCCAGATCCCCGCCCGGGTCTCGTAGATCAGGAAGTGGTAGGAGCTTCCCTCCTTCACGCACAGGTAGTAGCTGTCGCCGTCGCTGCCGCTCACCGCCTCCGTGAAGTGCCGCTGCCCGAAGTTGGCCGAGATCAGAGAGGGCGTCCCGCCGGAGTAGGCGTACACCCCGTGCAGCCCCATGTAGAACAGCACCTCGTTGATGACCTGCAGGCTCTTGTGGCACCCCGCCTGCAGCCCCTCGATGTCGTAGGTGTACAGGCTGTACTCCGAGGGATAGCCTCCCAGGATCTTGTGCAGCTTCGTCTCCTTCCAGAAAAGAACGCTGCTGGTCAGCTTGCAGCACCCGGTGAAGTTTCCCTCCGTGCCCACCGCCAGGGCGTAGCTGTCCGTGGAAAGGCCCTCAAACACGTTGAAATTGGTGGGGTCGCCCAGACTGCTGGCGTAGATGGTCTGGGCATCGTTGCTGCACCCCCACAGCCGGTTCTCGCTCTCGCAGATGTAGTCCATGTCCGGCACCTTCCGCTCCAGCTTGATGGCCGTGCTCTCCTCCGTGGCGGCGGTAAATACCTTGTCCTGTACGGTGATGGTGTCCGCCGTCAGGCTCTTGATGACGATGTCCTTGTTGTTGGCCGTCTCCGTGGTGCAGCCTGACAGAGTGATGGCGTCTCCGGCAGCGAGGGATTCCGTCAGGTCGCCCCAGCCCGTCACCTTCATGGTGCTGGTGGTAAATACGGCCTTGCTCCCCGTCACCGTGGCCGCCAGCGGCTTCACCGTCCGGGTCTTCATGTCCAGATACACCTTGTCCGGCCAGATCACCATCTTCGTGTTCACCACGGCGAACTGCTTCACCCCTGCGGTGACGGTGCCCACCACGTCCCCGTCGTACAGCAGGTCCGTGCCCTCCACCACCACCAGCTTGCCCCACGCCGTCAGGGCCGTGCCTCCGGCGTAGTAGTCCGTGTCGTTTTTCTTCTGCCTGGCCCGCCCGTGCCGGGTGGTCAGATAGGGATACCGCCGTGCGGACAGGTTCATGCTGTCCCGCAGGTCCCCGTCCTGCAGCTGATCCGACCAGTTGATGCCCCGCATGGCCACGATCTCGCTTTTGCTCTTGCCGATGCTGTACTGAATTTCCGGCAGCCGCATCTCACATCACCTGCCACTTCCACCGGATCTTGGGCCGGTGCCCCCGCCGGTACCAGGCCTGAGCCTCCTGCAGCGCCGCGTCGTACACCGCCAGGTCGTTGGCGTACAGGCTCATCTCCTGGTTGTAGTAGTCGATCTTGCAGATGAGATACAGCTGGTAGATCTCCTCATGGGGTGCGCCCATCAAAAGCTCCGTGTCGATCTCCGGCCAACTGTTTACCGTCGGCTCCTCGCCGAACATCTCTGCCAGCTGCCCGTCCAGGTCATAGACCCACGCTGCCTTCTGCTCGTCGCTCACCGTGTTCATGCGCAGGGCGTCTGCCCGCTTCATAGCCTCCCGCACTGTCATGGGCGCTCACGCTCCTTTCTCTGCCTCCGCCAGGGCTGCTGTGCCGCCTTGCAAGGCCGCTTCCCGCCGCCGGGAGAGGGAGGGGGAACACCCGTCCCCCTCGTACTCTTCGATGCCGTGCTGGGCCAGCAGCGCCGCCTGCTCTTCCAGAATGGTCAGAGCCTCCCGCAGCTGCTGCACCAGCCACTGTGTCAGTTCCGGGCCGCTCATTCCTCTGCCCCGGCCGTGCCGCCGTATTCGGTGGGCACCAGCTCCGGCAGCCCGCACTCGTTGATCAGAATGTCTGCCACCTGGCTTTTCAGCTTGGCCGGAACCTGGTCGAACTCCGTCTTCCCGAGAATCACTCTCTGTGCAAATAACATAGCCATCATGTCTGTACTTCCTTTCTCAAGTCTGAAATATACGTTTAACGCCAGCCCGGCGATAAACTCACGCATAGACCACCGCCGCCATTTCAGCGATGCAGTCTTCGTAGAAGCTCTGCTGATCGGTCAGAGCCGTTACCTGGCTCTTGAGCAGCTTGTTTTCCTCCTGCAGGGCCTCCACCGCTGCCGTCTTGTCCACGTAGCGGTAGTGCCCCTCAATGGTGTACCAGTCGTAGCACCGCCCCTCGCTGTCTTCGTCGCTCCGGCAGTGCTCCGCAATGCGGAAGTGGTCCACCAGGTCCCCCTCCGGGAAGGTCCGGCGGGTCTCCGTCTCTCCCGTCAGGGCGCTGTGGGCCTCGCCCACGGTCAGCAGGGTCTCTGCCGTCACGCCGTCCCGGGTTGTGCTTCCAAAGATGTAGTCCATCTGGCCCTCTCCTTTCTCCACCAGGCCCGCACGACGGCCTTCAGCCGCCGCTGGGTCCTAGGCTTTACCATTCTCGCGTACAGCGCCGTGCTCCGGCAGTGCCGCAGCTGCCCCAGCCGGGACAGCAGGCCCACCGCCAGGCTCAGGGGAATTGCCGCCCCGCGCTGCCATTTCCGGTAGCAGCTCCGCAGCTGCCGCGCCAGCCGCAGAAGATTCCGCTTCCGCAGCAGGGTGTACCCGTGCCCGTAGCGATAGCCCAGGGCAGTGGGCAGCCGGTCAGCCGTGGGGAACTTCTGCCAGCTGCCTTTCAGCGCAAGGCCGTGGCGTTTCAGCCACTCGTCCACCAGCCGGATCGCCCGGCTCAGGGCCCGCTTGCTCCGGGCAAACAGCGTGAAGTTGTCCATGTACCGCAGGTAGTGGCTCACCCCGAGGCCGCTCTCCCGCAGTGCGTGGTCCAGCGGCTGCAGCACCGTGTTGGCAAACCACTGGCTGCAATACGCCCCGATCTGGATTCCCTCCCGGGTGATCCGCTCAATGAGATCCAGCACCCGCCGGTCCTTGATCAGCGCCCTCATGCGCGCCAGTACCACGGCGGGGGACAGGCTGTCGTAGAAGTGGTGAATGTCCAGCTCCGCGCACCATTTCGTGCCCTTCCGGTCGTTCCGGTTCCACTTCTTCAGGGCCTTCATGCCGTAGTGGATCCCCCGGCCCCGGATACTTCCGCAGCAGAAGGGGTCCATGCCCCGCATGAGGGCGGGCTGAATCGCCTGGATCAGCGCATGGTGGATATACTGGTCCGGCCACAGCTTCGGTTCGTGAATGTCCCGCCGCTTCCCGGCGCTTTTGTCCCAGCGCCGTTTCAGCGCGGCGGGGGAGGGGGCAAAGCCCTCTTCGATGATGGCCCGCAGCTCCCGGATCCGGGCGGGCACGTCGCTCTCCACCCAGGCCACCACCCGGTTGGGCCTGTGCCGCGGGTTCCAGCGGTGAGTGCGGTTCACTTCCTCCAGCGCCAGCCGTAGATTTTCGTCGCTGATGAGAATGGGATAGATGTTTCCGGTTCGTTTCATGGGATCAATTTCTCCTTGTTGCCTCACGGCGTTTCCCTCGCTCCCTTGCGGGAGGGTACTAAGTCGTGTCCCTTCGGCAGAATCTTCACCAAGAGGTGTGCGGCTATCTCACCCATCTATGTAAAGCCTGGGAGGGCCTTACGGCGAAGTGTGCGGGCCAGCCTGGGCCCATTGGAGAGGAGACGGCAGCCGATGTTCGAGTTCGTGTCCGACGCGGTGTAGTTGCCGTTGAGGTAGAAAGCGCCGTGGTTCTGGTTCTGGTTGTAGTTGCCGCCGACGTAGAGCACCACCCCAGAGGAGTTGTAGTTGCAGTAGTCGCCATGAGAACCGGAAACCGAAGAAAACACCGGGCTGCTGGTGAGATAGCCCCAAAGTTTGAGCTGGGTCTGAGTTTGGTTTGAGCTTTGCGAGAGGGGCTGCGGCCCCCCTCGCGCTCCCCCTTAGGGGAGCTTTTGGAGACGGCAGCCGATGTACGAGACCGCGCCCGACGCGGCGCAGTCGCCGACGAGGAAGAAAGCGCCGCGGTCCTGGCTCTGGTTGTAGTAGCCGCCGACGTAGAGCACCACCCCAGAGGAGCTGCAGCTGCAGAAGTCGCAGACGTAGCTGCTCTCGCTGCCGCTTACCGCGTTGGGGTACAGGGCGTATTCAAAGCCGCTGGCCGTGGGCGTGGTCCACGCGGAGATATAGCCGCTGCCGGTGGCCCGCGTCCCCACCTTCGTGCCGCCGGAGCTGTCGCTGAAGCTGGCCGGGTTTTTGATGCAGTACACGCTCGAGCCCGAGAAGTAGATCCCGTCGCACCAGTCGTACACGTTGTCCCACAGTCCTTCAATGTGCCGGTACTGCACGCTGCCGTAGCTTGTGCGGCTGCTGGCGCTGGTGCCCGTGTGGTAGGTCATGGCGTCCGTGGCGCCCGTGTTGAATTTGCTGCCGCCGGAGCTGCACCCGTAGCCGATCACCTTCTGGCTGTTCCAGTCGGCGTACTCCACCAGGTAAAGCATCATGATCGTCCAGTACATGGCAAAGTCGTACTGCCAGTAAGTGCTTCCCAGGTTGTGGATACTGCTTCGGGCGCTGCTCCGGGTGATGCTGGCCTTGGGCGTGCTGCCCGACGCGCTCTTGTAGCTGCTGTTGCAGTGGTACCGGCCCACGTAGACGTAGTCCCGCTCTCCGCTGCCGTCCCCGCGGTCCGCGTGGGCAGGGGAGACGGAGTACCCGTCCGTGGCCGCGTCTGCGATCTGCAGCTTCATCGTGCTGCCGCTCCGCGTCCATTTGTACCAGTACTTGGGGATCTTCACCAGCTTGCCTGCCGTGGCGTCCTCCTCGATCACCATGCCGCTCCACGGCAGCTTGCTGTCGAAGGGAGATGATCCGTCCCCGTTGCTGATCGCCGGAGAGGGATTCACGAAGCCCGCCGCGTCGTCCGTCCGGCTCCACAGCGTGGTGGAAGTCCCGTCCCACTGCACGCCGTAAATGGAGACGAAGGCGCACGTCACCGTGCAGGTCTGGCTGGCCGGGGCCGTGTGGTTGCTGTCTCCCGCCGCACTCACCGTGATCACGGCGGTGCCGCTCTTGGCCCCCACGCTGCTCACCGTCACCGTGCTGCCGCTCCGGCTGGCCGCGGCGATGGCCGTGTTGCTGTTGCTCACGCTGAGGGTCCCGGTGCTGTTGGTGGTAATGGTGAAGCTGCCGCTGGTCGTCCCCGGCTGCAGCGTCATGCTGGTCTTGGAGAGGCTCAGCGTGCCCGCCGCCTTGCCGATCGTCCAGCTCACGCTCTTGGCCGCCGTGGTGCCGTCGCTCCAGCAGTACAGCGCCGTGTCCCGGAGGGTGAAGCTCGCGCTGTACGTCCCGGCGCCGGTGCCTTGGTAGGTGCCGCCCAGGGCCTCCAGGCTGCTGTTGTAATTGCTCCACGCCGGGCTTTGTGCGCTGCCGGTGTAGGTCAGGCTCCCGCTCTGGCTGGGCACGGTCAGCGCCGTCTTTGTTACCGTCACCGCCTGGCTGGCCGTCTTCGTCACGCCGTTTTCTGTGTACTGTACCGTTACGCTGGTGCGCCCGGCCTCCAGCGCCCCGCTGGGGCTCACGTTCCACCCCGTCACCACGATGTCCTTGGCGATGATCACCGTGCCGTTGGTGTACTGGGCCTTCACCACCATGCCCGCCGTGTTGAATACCTCGCCGGCCTTGTAGTCCGTCTTGGTCGGCGGCGTGGTGATGGAGATGCTGTCCAGATATAGGCTGACGGGGGCGTCCACCGCCACGGCCTTGCCGTCTTCGTCAAAGCCCACGAACTGCCCGCTGCTGCCCGTCAGCTTGTCCTGCTTCTGGTCCAGCGCCGCCTGCTGCGCCGTGGATACCGGCTTGTCGGCGTCGCGGGTGTTCTCTGCGTTTCCCAGTCCCACCTGGGCCTTGGTCACGCCGTGGGGGTTGCCCGTGTCCGCTTCGTGGCTGTCCAGGTTGCTCTGCACCGCTGCCGCCGCTCCGGCAGTCTCCTTCCCGGCGATGGCCTCGCGCAGATCCGCGTGGGCGTCGCTGCTCTCGTTGTGGGTATTCACATATCCCTGGGCCTCCAGCTTGGTGGCGAAGTCCCCTCCGGCGGCGGCCTCCGCCTGCTTGGCCCAGTATTTGGCGTTGTCGGTGTCCTCACCCTCGCGGGTGCCGGTGCCGCCCACCGCCCAGCTTTCTGAAGTCGCGGCGCTCTTCGCCGCCGCTTCCTGGGAATCCGCTGCAGCGGCCTTGCAAGCCTCCGCATTCGCCGCGCTGCCTGCCGCGCTGCCGGCGTAGCCCTGGGCCGCTGTCTCGC
>CAYZVH010000097.1:0-11646 GCA_964481755.1 uncultured Bacteroides sp.
TGATTCTTCATCAGGGCTATCAAAGGAGAAATGACAATGGCAGTTCCCTCCATCAGCAACGACGGCAACTGATAGCACAGGGATTTTCCTCCACCGGTAGGCATCAGCACGAACGTGTCATTGCCGTTCAGCAAGTTACGTACTATAGCTTCCTGGTCTCCCTTGAATGTGTCGAAACCGAAATATTTCTTCAGTTGCTCTGTTAAATTAATCTGTTCTGCCATATTAGAATGTTTTACACTTTGGTCGCAGCGACTCGCATCGCTGACAGCAAACAAAATTATAAACTACTTCACACTGTACAAACATTTGGCCCACTATTTTTTCAAAAAAAATGTGGGCCGGGTATCCTCTTTACGTGGGCAGAGGCTCTGTTCAGGCCGTCTGCAGACGTGCCAGATTGGCCTTAGCCATCTGTTTCTGAGCGTATTCCAAGGTCACCTCGTAGGATTTTATCCTCCGCGAGGGGCTGTCGAACATGACGTCCATCATGATGGCCTCCACGATAGAGCGCAGTCCGCGCGCACCCAACTTGTACTCCATCGCCTTGTCCACGATGAAGTCGAGTGTCTCGGGTTGGAAGGTCAGCTTGATGCCGTCCATCTCGAAGAGCTTCTCGTACTGTTTGATGATGGAGTTCTTGGGTTCGGTGAGGATGTTGCGCAGCGCTTCGCGGTCGAGGGGCTTCAGGTAGGTGAGCACCGGCAGACGGCCGATGATCTCCGGAATGAGGCCGAACGCCTTCAGGTCCTGCGGAGCGATGTACTGCATCATGTCGTTGCGGTCAATCTGCATCGTGTTCTGCACGGCGTTGAAACCGATGACGCGGGTGTTGAGCCGCTGGGCTATCTTCTTCTCGATGCCGTCGAAAGCGCCGCCGCAGATGAAGAGGATGTTCTTGGTGTTCACCGCAATCATCTTCTGGTCGGGGTGTTTGCGTCCGCCCTGTGGGGGCACGTTCACCATGGAGCCTTCGAGCAGTTTGAGCAGACCCTGTTGCACACCCTCGCCGCTCACGTCGCGGGTGATGGAGGGGTTGTCGCTCTTACGGGCTATCTTGTCTATCTCGTCGATGAAGACGATGCCACGCTCTGCCTCGGCCACGTTATAGTCGGACACCTGCAGCAGGCGGGTGAGTATGCTCTCGATGTCCTCGCCCACATATCCGGCTTCGGTCAACACGGTGGCGTCCACGATGGTGAAGGGCACTTTCAGCAGTTTGGCTATGGTGCGGGCTAACAGAGTCTTGCCCGTTCCGGTGCTGCCCACCATGATGATGTTGGACTTTTCTATCTCCACATCGTCGCCGTTGTCCTTCTGCATCAACCGTTTGTAGTGGTTGTACACCGAGACGGAGAGGTGACGTTTGGCCTCGTCCTGACCGATGACGTATTGGTCGAGGAATTCTTTGATTTCTTTTGGTTTAGGCAGTTTCTTCAAGTCGAGCTCAGCCGTACCAGGCTTCGGGGTAACGCCTAAGGCCGACTGCATAATCTGATAGGCCTGTTCGGAGCAGCTGTTGCAGATGCAGCCGTTCAGTCCGTTTATCAGCAATGGGACTTCGTCCTCCGAGCGTCCGCAGAAGCTGCACTTTCTCAATTTCGATTTTCTTTCCAAAGCAGTATTCTATTATTATATATAATGTATAAAGCTGTTCTGTATGGTACCGAAGCGCTGGCCGCCTACTGTTTCTTGCGGGTCATCACTTCGTCAATCATGCCGTAGGCCTTAGCCTCTTCGGCGGTCATCCAGTAATCGCGCTCAGAGTCGGCCCACACCTTCTCGTAAGCCACATGGGCATGGTCGGAGATGATGGTGTAGAGCTCCTTCTTCAGTTTCTGAATCTCGTTCAGGGTAATCTCCATGTCGGAAACCTGACCCTGCGCACCGCCCATCGGTTGGTGAATCATCACGCGCGAGTGGGGCAAAGCGAAACGTTTGCCTTCGGCTCCTGCCACCAGGAGGACGGCAGCCATAGAGGCGGCCATGCCGGTGCAGATGGTGGACACGTCGCTGCCGATGAACTGCATGGTGTCATAGATGCCCAGTCCGGCTGACACGGAGCCACCAGGGGAGTTGATGTAGATGGAGATGTCCTTGCCGGGATCGTTGGAGTCGAGGAAGAGCAACTGCGCCTGCAGGATGTTGGCTGTCGCGTCGTCCACCTGCGTTCCGAGGAAGATGATGCGGTCCATCATCAGGCGCGAGAACACGTCCATCTGGGTGACGTTGAGTTGGCGCTCCTCCAGGATGTAGGGATTCATATACTCGCTTTTCAGCACGTCGTCCACCATCAAGCCACTCATGCCCAGGTGTTTGACGGCATATTTTCTAAATTCGTCTTTCATGTTTTACCTTATTAAATAATGTACATAAAAAAGGAAGGCTATTGGCCTTTGTATTCTTGAGGAACAAAAATACAATTTTTCCCAACCAAAAGCCCTCCTTTTAGGAATTTTAGTACTATCGACTATCGTTCCTTATTTATCAGAGGATTGTTCATGCGAAGCTTCAACATGCTCTGTCCTTCGGGACGCTTCCGTGGGTGGCATCGAGCTTTACGACCGTCCACGGGAGGCATCCGCCGGACCGACGCATTATTGGAACATCTTGCCGAAGTCTTCTACAGAGATGTTTTTCTGATTCAGTGTCACCTTCGACTTCAACGCCATGGTCAGCTTGACCTCGATGACGCGGTTTATCAAAGCGTCCACTGTCTCTTTCTTCTTCATCATCTCCTTGGCGTAGTTTTCGACCACGTCGTCGGGCACGCTCATCATGCCGTACTGTGCGAACTGTGCGCGGGTGGCTTCCTTGGCAGCGGCTGTCACGTCGTCCTTCTCCACTTTCACACCGTTAGCCTCCACGAGCTGCTCCTTGATGAGGTGCCATGTGAGTTCCTCGATGCTCTTGTCGTAGTTCTCGTTGACGAACTCCTCGCCTTTCTCCTTGTTGTTCTGCAACATCATCTTCTTGAGCAGGTCGTCAGCATACTCCAGCTTGCCGACTTTGTCCATCAGGTATTTGCGAACGTCCAACAGGAACTTGTAGTCGGAGTCGCCCACATACTGGTGTGCGATAGCCTCTTTCACTCTTGCGCGGAAATCAGCCTCGTCCTTCACCTGGTCCTTGCCGAACACTGAGTCGAAGAGCTCCTGGTTGATTTCACCCTCCACGAAGCGAGTCACCTCTTCCACCTGGAAGCTGAAGTCGGACTTCATGTCGGCAACTTTCTCCTTGTCGATCTTCAGCAGCGAAGCGATCTCGGCCTCGCTACCTTCGTAAGCCTTGTTGGGGTTGAAGGTGATCACGTCGTTCACCTTGGCAGTGTTGAATTTGGCTTTCTCGCCATCTTCCTTCATGTATTTAGGCATCAGCACAGCGCCTTCCACCTTCACACCATCTTCCTTGGTGTTGCCGGCCTCGTCGAGCTCAGCGAGCAGACCTTTCAGCATGTCGCCATCGGCATACTCGTCCACCTTCTGGTAGCTGCCCGAGCGCTGTCTGTACATCTTCACCTGGTTGTCGACCATCTCGTCGGTTACATCTATATTATAGTAGTCGATGGTGTCGTTGTTGTCCAGCGAGGCGTTGAACTCCGGAGCCAAAGCGATCTTGAAGCTGAACTCGAAATCCTCCTGAGCGTCGAAGTTGTTCTCCTTCTGCTCTTCGTTCACCAGCGGCTCGCCGAGGACTTTCACCTTATTCTCCTGGATGTAGTTATTGATTCCCTCCTGAAGTATCTTATCGATTTCCTCCACCAGCACAGCCTTGCCTGCTTGTTTCTTGATCAAGCTCATGGGCACCATGCCTCGACGGAAGCCCGGCACAGTTGCATTCTGGCGAATATGCTTCAGTGATTTCTCCACTTTCTCCTGATAATCAGGCTTTTCAATCTTCACAGTAAGCAGTGCGCTTACCTTGTCAATGTTCTGTAATGAAACGTTCATTCTGACAATTATTATTTTAATTATTACTATTTTCTGACAATACTCAAAGAGTCCGCAAAATTAGCGTTATTCTTCCAATCTTCAAAGCACCAATAGAAAAAACATTCCTGCGGGCGGAAAAAATAAAGTTTTGTTTTGGTTGCCAATCCAAATATTATGCGTTCCTTTGCCGCGTAATGGTAATACAATGGTTACGTGGATCGAGTACTTAGTTTTTACTACCTCCGTCTCAACAACGCTTCGGTAAACTCTCTGTCGCTTTCATCTCATTTCTTATCTGTTACCATTCAGAGAGTGTTTTATTCATTAATTATTTTTATTATTTCCCAATTATGAATCTTTACATTGGAAATTTAAGCTATCGTGTGAAAGAACAAGAGTTGCAACAAGCGCTGGAACAGTACGGAACCGTTGCCTCAGTGAGAATCATCAAGGACCGCGAGACGAATCGCTCCAAAGGCTTCGGCTTTGCCGAGATGCCCGACGACGAGGAGGCCGCCAAGGCGATTAAGGAGTTCAACGGCGCGGATTTTGCAGGACGTAAAATCATCATCAAAGAAGCGTTGCCGAAGAAAGCATGACGCACCGCACGGCCTTAGGGCCTGTGGGAGTAAGATTTTTGGGAAGGGTCGCATCCGACGGATGCGGCCTTTTCTGTTTCATGTACAGGAAACTTCAGCGCCACCCGAGCGTCAAGCCTCCTGCTGTTTCTCCTCTTCCTGGAAGTCCTTGCGGCGCAACACGAAGTTGTTGCCCAGGTATTTGGCACGCACCACGGGGTTTTCGGCCAGCTCTTCGGGGGTTCCTTGGAAGAGTATCTTACCCTCGAACAGCAGGTAGGCGCGGTCGGTCAAGCGCAGGGTCTCCAGGGCGTTGTGGTCGGTGATGAGGATGCCTATGTTGCGGTCCTTCAGTTTCCACACGATGTGTTGGATGTCCTCCACAGCGATAGGGTCCACACCGGCGAAAGGCTCGTCGAGCATGATGAACTTCGGGTCGATAGCCAGGCAGCGGGCAATCTCTGTACGGCGGCGCTCACCGCCGGAGAGTTGGTCGCCCAGGTTCTTGCGCACCTTCTGCAGGCGGAACTCCGCAATCAGGCTCTCGAGCTTCTCCTTCTGATACTCCTTGGTGGTGGGTGTCAGCTCCAGCACGGAGGCGATGTTGTCCTCCACGCTCATCTTGCGGAACACCGAAGCCTCCTGGGCCAGATATCCGATGCCGTTCTGCGCCCGTTTGTACACGGGGTACTTGGTGATGTCCAGGTCGTTGATGTAGATGTGTCCTTCGTTGGGGACTATCAGTCCCGTGGTCATGTAGAACGAAGTCGTCTTGCCGGCGCCGTTCGGTCCCAGCAATCCCACTATCTCGCCCTGTTTCACATCGAACGAAACATGGCTGACAACAGTACGTTTTCCATACTTCTTTACAAGGTTCTCTGTCCGCAGAACCATCTTTCCATCTTGGTTATCCATATTTTCTCCGCTGGTATAATCACTTAAAACGGGGGCAAAAATACAACTTTTGCACTTAAAAAAGGTTATCATCCGACGGAAACTATTCCTGAGGGGTCAGCTTTTCAACATAAAACAATTACTTTTGCATCAAATTAAGGATAAGAAGCATGTTCAAAGCACTCGATACCTTGGGAAGATACATCCAGCTCATGGGCAAGACCTTCGCCCGACCGGAGCGGATGCGTATGTTCCTCAAACAGTACGTGAAGGACCTGTCGCAGCTGGGAGTGAACTCCATCGGCATTGTCCTTCTGATTTCGTTCTTCATCGGAGCGGTCATCTGCATCCAGATAAAGCTGAACATCCAGAGTCCGTGGATGCCACGGTTCGTGACGGGATACACCACGCGCGAGATTATGTTGCTGGAGTTCTCATCGTCCATCATGTGTCTGATTCTCGCCGGCAAGGTGGGTTCCAACATCGCCTCGGAGCTGGGCACCATGCGGGTGACGCAGCAGATTGACGCGTTGGAGATCATGGGAGTGAACTCCGCCAACTACCTGATACTGCCCAAGATAGCGGCCATGCTGACGGTGATTCCGGCCTTGGTGACTTTCAGCATCTTCTCCGGCATCATAGGCGCCTACGCCACGGCATGGTTCGGACACATCATCAACCAGGAGGACCTCACCTACGGTTTGCAATACAGCTTCACGGAGTGGTTCGTCTGGTGCGGCATCATCAAGTCGTTCTTCTTCGCCTTCATCATCGCCAGCGTGTCGTCCTTCTTCGGATACTCCGTGGAGGGCGGCTCCATCGAGGTGGGCAAGGCCAGCACCAACGCCGTGGTCTGCAGCAGCGTGCTGATTCTGTTTTCCGATTTATTCTTAACGCAGCTTCTTACCAAATGATCGAACTGAAATCTCTCTATAAGACTTTTGAAGACAAGGATGTGTTGATGGACATCAACACGGTGTTCCACAACGGACAGACCAACCTGATTATCGGACAGAGCGGTTCGGGAAAGACGGTGCTGATGAAATGCATCGTGGGCCTGCTCACCCCCGAGCGGGGACAGATTCTGTACGACGGACGCAACTTCCTGGAGATGAGCAAGAAGGAGAAGATAGCCCTGCGGCGCGAGATGGGAATGATTTTCCAAAGCGCTGCCCTGTTCGACTCGCTCACCGTGCTGGAGAACGTGATGTTCCCGCTGGACATGTTCTCGTCGGACACCTACCGCGACCGTCTGAAGCGTGCCAGGTTCTGCCTCGACCGTGTGAACCTCATCGACGCGCAACAGAAGTATCCGGGCGAGATCAGCGGCGGCATGCAGAAGCGTGTGGCCATTGCCCGAGCCATAGCGCTCAACCCGCAGTACCTGTTCTGCGACGAGCCGAACTCCGGACTCGACCCGAAGACGTCGCTGGTGATAGACAACCTGGTGCACGACATCACGCTGGAGTATAAGATGACCACCATCATCAACACCCACGACATGAACTCCGTGATGGGCATCGGCGACAACATCATCTTCATCTGCCAGGGCCGCAAGGAGTGGCAGGGCAACAAGTCGGACATCTTCACCTCGAGCGACAAGCTGCTCAACGATTTCGTCTTCGCCTCGGACCTGTTCCAGAAAGTCAAAGAGGTGGAGGTGCAGAATATCGAGGGATAAACCATCCTCCAACGGAGCACTCCAAGGGACTCTTTCCAGGACTTCTTTATTATATGCTCGTCATTTGCGCGTGTAAGTTAGTGAATGACAGCACAGAAAACAGAAAAACGAGATGGCGGAGAACTCATATAGACTCTCTACCATCTCGCTTTATGTTAACCCCCGAGGGGGGGGATTACTATTCAGATAGGCAACTCCCCGCTCTTACTTCTGGCGGATGAACACGTTGATGGGCGTACCTGTCAGAGGCCACCGCTCACGAATCTTGTTCTCGAGGAACCGGCGGTAGGGCTCCTTCACATACTGCGGCAGGTTGGCGAAGAACACGAAAGAGGGAACTTTGGTGTTGGGCAACTGCGTGCAGTACTTTATCTTGATGTACTTACCCTTGTTCGAGGGAGGTGGATAAGCCTCGATGACCGAGAGCATCTCCTCGTTCAAGCGGGCTGTCGGGATGCGGGTGTTGCGGTTTTGGTAAACCGTCTTCGCCATCTCCAGCACCTTGAAGATGCGCTGTTTGGTAAGGGCCGAAGCGAAGATGATGGGGAAATCCACGAACGGAGCCAGGCGGTTGCGCACGGCGTCCTCGAAGGTTTTCATCACCTTGGTGCTCTTGTCCTCCACCAGGTCCCACTTGTTGACCACCACCACCAGGCCTTTCTGGTTGCGCTGCACGAGGGAGACGATGTTCAGGTCCTGGTTCTCGATGCCGCGTGTGGCGTCCAGCATCAGGATGCAGACGTCGGAGTTCTCGATGGCTCGGATGGAGCGCATCACGGAGTAATACTCCAAGTCCTCCACCACCTTGTTCTTACGGCGTATTCCGGCCGTGTCCACCAAGTAGAAGTCGAAGCCGAACTTGTCATAACGGGTGTAGATGGAGTCGCGTGTGGTGCCGGCAATCTCGGTCACGATGTTGCGGTCCTCGCCTATGAAGGCGTTGATGATGGACGACTTGCCGGCGTTAGGGCGTCCCACCACGGCAAAGCGGGGGATGTCGTCGTCGAGCAGCTCCTCGGCGTCTTTCTTGAAGGAGGCCACCACGAGGTCGAGCAGGTCGCCCGTGCCGCTGCCGCTCAGGGCAGAGACGCAATAGGGGTCGCCCAGACCCAGTTTATAGAATTCCGCAGCGCCATACTGCAGGTCGTTGTTGTCTGTTTTGTTTGCCACCAAGATGACGGGCAGTTTGGTGCGGCGCAGAATGGCAGCCACCTCCATGTCGAGGTCGGTCACACCGTTCTTCACGTCGACCACGAAGAGGATGACGTCCGCCTCGTCCACGGCAATCATCACCTGCTTGCGTATCTCGCCCTCGAACACGTCGTCGGAGTTGACGACCCATCCGCCGGTGTCCACCACGGAGAATTCCTTTCCGCCCCACTCTATCTTGCCATACTGGCGGTCGCGCGTAGTACCCGCTTCATCGTTCACTATCGCCTGGCGTGTCTGCGTCAAGCGGTTGAACAGAGTCGACTTTCCCACATTGGGACGTCCGACAATCGCTACTAAATTTCCCATACGTCTCCTTTCTTCTATTTCGGCTGTCACGCCGGGTGAATACTACTCTAAATTATATCCGAAGTTCTTCAGTTCCTTGTCCGAACTTCTCCAGTCTTTGTCCACCTTCACGAAGGTCTCCAGGAACACCCGTTTGTCGAGAAACCGTTCCAGGGATTTCCTTGCCTCGGTGGCCACTTTCTTCAGTGCCTTGCCCTGCTTGCCAATGATGATGCCCTTCTGCGAGTCACGCTCCACGTAGATGACGGCGTTGATGTGCACGCTCTTGGCCTCTTCCTTGTACTGTTCCACCACCACTTCCACCGAGTAGGGAATCTCCTTGTCGTAGTAGAGGAGAATCTTCTCGCGTATAATCTCCGTCACAAAGAAGCGCACCGGTTTGTCGGTCCACTGGTCCTTGTCGAAATAAGGTGGCGAGTCGGGCAGCAACTCCTTGATGCGCTTCAGCACCACGTCCACATTGAAGCGGTTGGTGGCGGAGATGGGGATAATCTCGGCAGCGGGCAACAGCTCGTGCCAAGTCTCCACCAGGGTGGTCAGCGCCTCTTGGTTGCTCAAGTCTATCTTATTGATTAGCAGCAGAACGGGGACATCCATCTTCCGCACCTTCTCCACGAAGTCGGCGTTCTTGTCCGCCTTCTCCACCACGTCGGTCACGTAGAGCAACACGTCGGCGTCCGTCAGGGCCGACTCGGAGAAGTTGAGCATCGACTGCTGAAGCTTGTAGTTGGGCTTCAGCACTCCCGGTGTGTCCGAGAAGACGATCTGCATCTCCTCGGTGTTCAGAATTCCCATGATACGGTGGCGTGTGGTCTGCGCCTTGAAGGTGGCTATGGAGACACGCTCCCCCACCAAGAGGTTCATCAGGGTGGACTTTCCCACATTGGGATTGCCGACAATATTTACAAATCCTGCTTTATGCATAATTCTCAATAAAAGCTTTTGTTCGGAGCCAAAAAAACGCACCAGGTTGGAGATGCGTTTTCTTGTGTCATTATTTTAATGAATGATTCTCACTTTCTGTCTGCTCCGTCGTAACCCCACTTCATGTACACGGCACCGAAGGTGAATCCGGCACCGAATGCGGTGAATATCAGGTTATCGCCTTTCTTCAGCTTCTTCTCGTAATCCCACAGGCAGAGGGGCAACGTTCCGGCGCTGGTGTTACCATAGCGCTGAATGTTGAGCATCACCTTCTCCATCGGGATCTCCAGTCTGTTGGCTACAGCGTCGATGATGCGCAGGTTGGCCTGGTGAGGAATCACCCAGTCGATGTTGTCCTTCGTCAAGCCATTGCGCTCAGCCAGCTCGGCACTCACCCTCGACATGTTCGACACCGCGTATTTGAACACGGTACGACCCTCCTGGTAGAGGTAGTGCATCTTGTTGCTGACGGTGAAGTACGACGGCGGACAAACCGAACCACCCGCTTTCATGTGGAGGAAAGGCAAGCCTTTACCATCGGTACCCAGCAGGCAGTCCATCACACCGTAATCCTCTGTTGTAGCCTCAATCATCACCGCTGCGCCGCCATCGCCAAAGATAGGGCATGTGGCACGGTCGGCATAGTTGACCATGGACGACATCTTGTCCGCGCCTACGAGGATGATTTTCTTATGACGGCCGGTAGCTATCAATCCTGCGCACACCTCCAGTCCGAAGAGGAAACCGCTACAAGCGGCCTGCAGGTCGAAAGCGAAGGCGTTCTTCAGTCCCAGCTTGTCGCAGAGGATCGAAGCCGTCGACGGGAAGTGATAGTCCGGAGTAGAAGTAGTGACAATTACCGCATCGATGTCGTCCGGGTTGGAGTTTGTGCGCTGCATCAGCTGCTTGGCAGCCTTGCGTGCCAGATAAGAAGTTCCCAGACCTTCGTCGTTCAGGATTCTTCTCTCTTTCACACCGATACGTGTCATAATCCATTCGTCGTTGGTGTCCACCATACGCGACAACTCGTCGTTTGTCAGCACGTACTCGGGAACGTATCCACCGACTCCTGTAATTACTGCATTAATCTTTTCCATTAATCAGAATCTCCTTGTTTATAAGCAAAAGTAGCCGGAGAGCAGAGCTCTCTGGCTATATTCAATACTACCTCAATCAGACAGCAGCTTCTTTCTCGATAGCTAACTTACCTCTGTAGTATCCGCATGCGCCACATACGGTGTGGTAAACATGCCATTCTCCGCAATTCGGGCAAATTGCCAATGTCGGAGCAACTGCCTTATCATGAGTTCTTCTTTTTGCAGTTCTAGTCTTTGACTGACGTCTTTTAGGATGTGCCATTTTTCTAAACTTTAATTATTATCTAATATTTTCTTTAAGTCGTCCCATCTAGGGTCTGTCATCGCCGGGGAGTCCACGTCGTCCGTGTCGTCGAACGAGTCGTCCGCTGCGGAGCCCACGCCCCAGTCATCATCACCACCGGCTTCCACCCGTATGTGTTTGCTCAGTTTCTCCGACATCATGCGGTTGCATTTGCCGGGAGCGTGCACATGCTTCATCGGTATGGCCAAGGCGATGAATTCATAAATGAACCATGCGACATTGATGGCACCCTCTTCCTCGGGAACTACCACAATGTCACCCTCTTCGGTGTATTCGGTTCCGAACTTCACCTTCAGCTCATCGGCGGAGGTGATGCTCAAATCCATATCATCCAAACAACGGTCGCAGGGCACCTGCACCACACCGTCCGTCTGGAAATCCAACACAAATATTCCGGCAGTTTTCTTCACTGTCAAATCGACGTGAACCTTACCTTTATGCACTTCAGGCGCATCGATAAGGGTGAAAAACGAGTTATCCAAGTCATAAGAGAAGGATTCCTTGTCGCTCGTCAATCCCTTCAAGTCAATTTTATATTTATCAAACTTACCCATTTGCAAACTATTTGCTCAAATCCCTGCATACTGGATTCGGCCGACAAAGATACATATAATAATAGAAATAGAACCACGATTGAAGAAGAAAATTTATTTCTTCGATAAATTAACGTTTCCTGCGTCACTTTTTGCCTCTTGAATTGTCCGCAGAAGGCCCCCCC
>CAYZVH010000098.1:0-11513 GCA_964481755.1 uncultured Bacteroides sp.
TCATCATCTTCTCGCTACTGACGGCGTATGTGGTGGATGTGGAGGTTCACACTCCAATGGGTAGGGTGGACCTGGTGATGCTCACTACCACACGACTCTACCTTATCGAACTGAAGCTGGGAAAGGACGCACATACTGCATTGCAGCAAATCAATCTGAAGAATTATGCCCAGCGCTTCGCCCTCTGTGGCAAACCTATCGTGAAGGTGGGCATCAACTTCGACATGGCAAGCCGCA
Source organism: uncultured Bacteroides sp. (assembly GCA_964481755.1). Lineage (GTDB taxonomy): Bacteria > Bacteroidota > Bacteroidia > Bacteroidales > Bacteroidaceae > Phocaeicola_A. Next base: position 238 of record CAYZVH010000098.1, read on the forward strand.
ACATCAGCGACTGGATGATTGAAGAAGAGATTCATTGATGAATTATCTCCTCTAAAACCCTCGGCATATAACGGAATGTTTGTACTTTTGTCTTCCAAAACAGAAGAAGAGGTATGATGAAATTCCGAACAGAAGTGGAACTGCCTACAGGACTGCCGTCCATAGACTTGGAACAGCGACTGCTGATGATGGGCTCGTGCTTTGCCGAGAACATGGGGGCGCTGTTTGCCGAGCGGAAATTCCGCGTAGACGTCAATCCCTTTGGAATACTCTATAACCCGCTGTCCATCGCCAAAGCGCTGACTCGCATACTCGATGGCAAGGCATACGGAGCGGAGGAACTCTTCTTCTACCGCGAGCAGTGGCACAGCTATATGCACCACGGAAGCTTCTCCGCTACCAACAAGGAGAATGCTCTGAACCAAATCAACAGCCGATTGCTGCAAGCAGCCAAGGCGTTGACGGAGACAGATTGGCTGATGCTGACCTTCGGCACGGCTTATGTCTACCGGCTGAAGAACACCGGCGAGGTGGTGAGCAACTGCCACCAGTGCCCCGAGCGGGACTTCCTGCGTGGCCGACTGACGGTGGAGGACATCGTGACGGCTTACCAACCCTTGATGGAACGGCTGTTGGCCGTCAATGGTAAACTGAAGGTGCTCTTTACGGTTAGCCCTATCCGCCACCTGCGCGACGGGCTGCATGCCAACCAACTGAGCAAGGCCACTTTGCTGTTGGCCATCGACCGGTTGGTGGAACTCTATCCCGACCGGCTCTTCTACTTCCCTTCGTACGAGATAGTGATGGACGAGCTGCGCGACTACCGCTTCTATGCCGACGACATGGCCCATCCGTCACCGGTGACGGTGGCTTACCTGTGGGAGTGCATCGAGAAGACCTTCTTTACCGACACCACCCGTAAGCTGACGGAGGAGGTGATGGCGGTGACACGCGACGTGAACCATCGGCCGCTGCATCCCGAGAGCGAGGCATACCGTGCCTTCACACAACAGATTATCGATAAAATTGAAATACTTACCAAGAAATGTCCTTATCTGGACTTTCATAAAGAACTGGAACTATGTCATACACGATTGAACAGATAGTGCAACTGATGGGGGCGGTGCGTGTAGGTCGCGCCGAGGCCCGCATCGACTGGATACTGACCGATAGTCGGTCACTCTGTTTCCCCGAGGAGACCTTGTTCTTCGCCCTGGAGACGAAACGTAACGACGGACACAAATATATCGCCGAGCTGCATGAGCAAGGTGTGCACAACTTTGTGGTGAGCAAGCTGCCTGCGGATATGGAGAACTATACGGACTGCAACTTCCTGAAGGTCCCCAGCCCGCTGATGGCCCTGCAGAAGCTGGCGGAACACCACCGGGGCGAGTTCGACATCCCCGTGATAGGTGTCACCGGCAGCAACGGCAAGACCATTGTGAAGGAGTGGCTCTACCAACTTATCAGTCCGGACAAGATCATCACCCGCTCGCCGCGCAGCTACAACTCGCAGATAGGCGTGCCCCTCTCGGTGTGGCTGATGAATGAGGATACACAGCTGGCCATCTTCGAGGCCGGCATCTCCGAGATGGGCGAGATGGATGCCCTGCGCACCATCATCCAACCTACCATCGGCATTATCACCAACATCGGTGGCGCACACCAGGAGAACTTCCTCTCCCTGCAGGACAAGTGCATGGAGAAGGTGTCACTCTTCAAGGATTGCGACGTGATAGTCTACAACGGCGACAACGAACTGATAAGCGACTGTGTCTCGAAGACGGTCTTCTCCGCCCGCGAGATAGCCTGGTCGATGAAGGATGACGAGCGTCCCCTCTTCATCCAGTCCATACACAAAGGCGAGACTGAGACCACGGTGGAGTATCGCTACCTGGGTATGAAGAACCAATACACCATACCGTTCATCGACGACGCGTCGGTGGAGAACTCGCTCAACTGCCTGGCCGTCTGCCTCTACCTGATGATAGAGCCCAACGAGATAGCCCGACGGATGGCGGCCCTGGAACCGGTGGCCATGCGACTGGAGGTGAAGGAGGGAAAGAACGGCTGCACGCTCATCAACGATAGCTACAACTCCGACCTCGCCTCGCTGGACATCGCCCTCGACTTCATGTCGCGCCGCCCCGACTGCAAAGGCCGCAAGCGCACGCTCATTCTCTCCGATATATTGGAGACGGGGCAGAGCTCCACGCTGCTCTATCGCAAGGTGGCCCAGTTGGCCGAGAGCCGCGGCATCGAGAAGATGATAGGCGTGGGCAAAGAGATATCCTCGTGCGCGTCGCGCTTCCCCATGGAGAAGTACTTCTTCCCCAACACCGAGGCGCTGATGGAGTCGCAGGTGTTTGCCGACCTGCGCAATGAGGTGATACTGATAAAGGGCTCACGCAACTTCCGTTTCGAGAAGTTGTCCGAGAACCTCGAGCTGAAGGTGCACGAGACGATACTGGAGATTAACCTCCATGCCATGGTGGACGACCTCAACTACTACCGGGGCCTGCTGAAACCGGAGACCAAGATGGTCTGCATGGTGAAAGCGTCGGCCTATGGCGCCGGCTCCTACGAGGTGGCGAAGACCCTGCAGGACCATCGGGTGGATTATCTGGCTGTGGCCGTGGCCGACGAAGGGTCCGACCTGCGCAAGGCGGGCATCACCTCCAACATCATCATCATGGACCCCGAGCTGACCGCCTTCAAGACGATGTTCGACTATAAGCTGGAGCCGGAAGTGTATAGCTTCCACCTGCTGGATGCCCTCATCAAGGCTGCGGAGAAGGAGGGCGTGACCAACTTCCCCATTCACATCAAGCTCGACACGGGCATGCATCGGCTGGGATTCAGCCACGAAGAGATTCCGGCCCTGATACATCGGCTGAAACAACAGACATCCGTCATCCCCAAGTCGGTGTTCTCCCATTTCGTGGGAAGCGACAGCGCGGACTTCGACAACTTCACCCGAAAACAGATAGAGAGCTTCGTGGCCTCGGCGGACGAACTGCAGGCGGCGTTCCCGCATAAGATATTGCGCCACATCTGCAACACGGCAGGCATCTCACGTTTCCCCGATGCACAGTTCGACATGGTACGCCTGGGACTGGGACTCTATGGTGTGAACCCCATCAACAACGAGTTCATCCATCCGGTGAGCACGCTGAAGACCACCATCCTTCAGATTCACGACGTGCCGAAGGATGAGACGGTGGGCTATAGCCGCAAGGGCCGCCTGACGCGTGACTCCCGCATAGCCGCGTTGCCTATCGGCTATGCCGACGGACTGAACCGCCACTTGGGCAACGGACACGGTTACTGCCTGGTGAACGGACAGAAGGCTCCCTACGTGGGCAACATCTGCATGGACGTCTGCATGATAGACGTGACGGGCATCGACTGCAAGGAGGGCGATAAGGCCATCATCTTCGGTCCGGAGCTGTCGGTGAGCCAGTTGGCACAGTGGCTCGACACCATTCCTTACGAGATACTGACCGGCATCTCGGGTCGGGTGAAGCGCGTCTATTTCCAAGATTAAGCGTCATATACCCATATATAAAAAGAGAGCGCATACGGCAATCGCATGCGCTCTCTTTTTATATAGGTATTCTATCGATTACTGAAGGAAGGCAATCAGCACACCGGCGGCAACGGCGGAACCAATCACACCGGAGATGTTGCTGGACATACAGTAGTTGAGCACGTGGTTCTTCGGGTCGTACTTGGTAGCGATCTCGTTGCAGACACGGCTAGCCATAGGCACGGCGCTCAGACCGGTAGCACCAATCAGCGGGTTGATCTTCTTCTTGCTGAAGAGGTTCACAACCTTCACGAACAGGATACCACCAGAGATGGAGAGCGCGAAGGCGAGGAATCCGCCAATCACGATGCCGATGGTGGTCCAGTTGAGGAATGCGTCGACCGTCATGGTGGCACCTACGCAGAGGCCCAGGAAGATGGTGGCGGCATTCATGATGCTGTTGGCGGCAGCGTCGAACAGACGGCCGGTGTCGGTACCAATCTCCTTGACGAGGTTACCGAACATCAACATACCAATCAAAGGTACGGCGGTCGGCACGAACAGAGCCACGATGGTAGTTACCGCAATCGGGAACACAATCTTCAGCACGCGCAGGTTCTTAATCTCAGTCGTCGACGGGTAGAGTTTCTCCTGCTCCTTCATGTTGATGAGCAACTCCTTCTTGGTGCAGAGCAGTCTCACCACCAACGGGATGATGACCGGCACCAATGCCATGTAGGAGTAAGCCGCGATGGCGATAGGACCGAGCAAGTGCGGAGCCAGCTTGATGGTGGTAAAGATGGCGGTAGGACCGTCAGCACCACCGATGATACCCAGTGCGGCAGCCTCTTTCGGAGTGAATCCCATGAGGATGGCCACTATCAACACGGTGAAGATACCCAGCTGGGCGGCAGCACCGAAGATGGAGAGTCGCAGGTTGCGCAACATCGGGCCGAAGTCCGTCAAGGCACCCACACCCATGAAGATGACAGGCGGCAGGAAGCCGGTCTTTATCAACATGTAGTAGAGGAAGTTCATCAGGCCCAGGTCGTGTGCAATCTCGTGCAACGGCATCTCCCAGATGTTCTTCATCACACCGTTGACGCAGACCATACCGTTCTCGTCGGCCTGTATCACACCCATCTCGCCTCCGGGGAAGTTGGCCAGCAACACACCGAACGCGATAGGGATGAGCAACAGTGGTTCGTAGTGCTTCTTGATACCAAGGTAGAGCAACACGAACGCAATGGCGTACATTATCAGAAACGACGGGTCAGCAATGATGTTGCTGAAGGCCGTCATATCATACAGTTTTGCAAGTATATCTTCCATTATCCAATTTTCATTATAACGTCATCCTCAGCAATAGCGTCTCCCGGATTAGCGCAGATGGCAGTAATGGTTCCGTCGAACTCTGAGCGGATGGCATTGTAGGTTTTCATTGCTTCAATATAGCACAGCACGTCGCCAGCCTTCACCTGGTCGCCCACCTTCAGCGGGGTCTCTCCGGCGCTCTTCACCAGGAAGAACTTGCCCTCGAGCGGTGCGGCTACGTCTTTGCCCTCGCCGGTGATGGCTTTCTGCACATTGTCGTTGGCAGGAGCCAGTGTGGCAGCGTCCACTTCGCCGTAAGCCACGGTCACCTTGTAGGCCTGTCCGTTCACGGAAACGGTCAGTATCTTCGGCTGCTTCGGCTCTTCGGGCTTGAAGTCCTTCTCGGCGTGACGTTTCTTCACATCCTCCAGGAAAGCCTCTTTGGCCTGTCCGCTCTTGTATGCCTCGTACTGTGACGGGTGCATAGCGTACTCGAACAGCTCTTCGTCGTCCTGGCCGGTGTCCCATTTCTTCTCCTTCATCAGCGCGCGATACTTGTCGAGTGCGTCGGGGTAGTTGTCCTGCGGGTTGCCGGTGAAGAACTTACGTCCCTCGCGCTCTGCCTTCTCGATGATTTCGGGAGCCAGCTCACCCGGCAGCTTGCCGGCCTTGCCAAGGATCATGTCCCAGATGTCGTCGGCAATCATGCCCCAGCGCTCTTTGCCCTTCTCCATGGCGATGACGTTCATCAGCGCCACGTTCTTCACGTACTGGCTGAACGGTGTCACCAAGCACGGATAGCCCAAGCGCGGCCATACGTAAGCCACCTCGTTGAACAGCTTGATGAGCAGCTCGTCCTGAGTCATGAACGGCTGGTTGTGTTTTGCCTTGTATTTGTTGATGGACTCCAGATTGCTCTCCAAATCGGCCATCAGGCTTCCCATCATACCGCCAGGGAGTCCCGGGCCGATGAGCAGGGAGTTCATCATGCGGTTCTTCGGGCTGATGTAGAGGCCGAGGAAGTCGTCCATAAAGCTCTGAATCAAAGTACGTGTCTTCATGTAAGCCTCCATGTTCACCTCGGGAACGATGAAACCAGCGTCCTTCAGCATAGCCTGCACGCTGAGTACATCGGCATGTCCGGTTCCCCATGAGAGTGGCTCCATGCCTACGTCCACGTAGTCGCAGCCAGCCTTGCAGACTTCCAGGATGGAGGTCATGTTGAAGCCCGGTGTAGCGTGGCTATGGTACTGGATAGGTGTGTCGGGGTGAGCGGCCTTGATGCCGGCTACAATCTTGCCCAGTGTCACGGGGCGGCCGATGCCGGCCATATCCTTGATGCAGATCTCGTCGGCGCCAGCCTTGATGAGTTCGTCTGCCATGTTCACGTAATACTCTACCGTGTGAACCGGTGAGAAGGTGATGCAGAGCGAGCATTGTGAGATCATGCCGGCTGCGTGAGCATATTCGATGGAAGGAATGATGTTGCGTGTGTCGTTCAGACCGCAGAATGTACGGGCGATGTCTGTGCCTTGAGCCTTCTTCACTTTGTAGAAGAGCTTGCGCACGTCAGCGGGTACGGGGCTCATGCGCAGACCGTTCAGTGCGCGGTCCAGCATGTGGGTCTGTATGCCTGCCTCGTGGAATGGCTTTGTCCATTCGCGTACGGCTTTGTTAGGGTTCTCTCCGAAGAGGAGGTTCACTTGCTCAAAACCTCCGCCATTGGTTTCTACTCGGGCGAAGCAGCCCATCTCGATGATAGCCGGGGCTACTTTCACTAATTGATCGACACGTGGTACGTACTTACCGGCAGATTGCCACATGTCGCGAAAGACTAGACTGAATTTAACTTCTCTTTTCATACTTACGTTCTTTGATTCCTTGTGCTTTTGTTTTTTTGTTTTGATTAGTTAGTTAGAGTTTCTCTATCTTCACCACTTTACCTTTACCGTGGGTCAGTACGTCCACTGCGGCTTTGATGGCGGCAACAGAACTGTTGTCGGCAATGGCGCGCTGCTGCGAGGGTTGCTTGTGTTCCTCTTCAGGGGCGAACTTGTTGACCAACGTAATGAGGAGTTTGCTCAGATAGATTACGATGAGTAGGATAATGAATACGGAGACCATACCCACCACCAACAGGAGTAATCCAATTCCCAAATTGTCCATATTACTTCTTTAAATTATAAGGTTAATGACTAAATATTTTCAATTGATAAAAAATCGTCCGAAATTACTCATTCTAGCACTTTTCGAAAAATAATTTGTGTTAAATAGTCATTAAAAGGAGAAGATAAGTTCAAATGTAGTGAGTTACAGGGAAGTATGCACAGTCTCTCTTCCGCACCGAAAGGGCACATTCGGACTGCTATACCTATATATATATAATAAGGTATAGACCGGGGTGTGGAGTGGGACGTGGGCTCTCTGCCCTATAGGCTCTGCATGTCGTGCAGCCGTTTGTAGTAGCCGTTGAGCGCTATCAGTTCCTCGTGTTTGCCGCGTTCTACGATGCGTCCTTCGTGCAGCACGCATATCTCGTCGGCATTCTTGATGGTGGAGAGACGGTGTGCTATGGCGATGGTGGTGCGTGTCTTCATGAGCCGCTCCAGCGCCTCCTGCACCAGTCGCTCCGACTCGGTGTCGAGTGCGGAGGTGGCCTCGTCGAGGATGAGGATGGGCGGGTTCTTCAATATGGCGCGTGCGATGCTGATGCGTTGACGCTGTCCGCCGGAGAGTTTGTTACCGCGGTCGCCGATGTTGGTGTTGTAGCCCTCTTCCTTTTCCATGATGAAGTCGTGGGCGTTGGCTATCTTGGCGGCTTCCACCACCTGCTCCATCGTGGCGCCTTCCACGCCGAAGGCGATGTTGTTGAAGAAGGTGTCGTTGAAGAGGATGGCCTCCTGGTTCACGTTACCGATCAAGCTGCGAAGGTCGGCGATGCGGGTATCTTTGATGTTGATGCCGTCGATGGTGATGGTTCCCTGCTGCACGTCGTGGTAGCGGGGCAGGAGGTCCACCAGCGTGGACTTGCCCGAGCCGGACTGTCCTACCAATGCCACTGTCTTTCCCTTGGGGATGGTTAGGTTGATATCTTCAAGCACCGGCTTCTTGCCGTCGTAGCTGAAGGTGATGTCCTTGAAGGTGATATTGTCCTGCAGTCCGTTGAGTGGCTTCGGATGCTCTATCTCTTTGATGGGGTTCTCGGCCTTCAGTATCTTGTCCACACGCTCCATGGAGGCAAGGCCTTTCGGGATACTGTATCCGGCTTTGGAGAATTCCTTCAGCGGGTTGATGACGCTGTAGAGGATGACCATGTAGAAGATGAAGGTCGGTGCGTCGATGCTGGAGTGGTTGCCCAGTATCAGCGAGCCGCCAAACCAGAGGACGATGACGATGAGCAGGGTGCCCAGAAACTCGCTCATCGGGTGGGCCAATGCCTGGCGGGTGGCCACGCGGTTGGTGGCGTCGCGGTATTCGTTGCTGCATTTGGTGAAGCGCTCTATCATCTTGTTCTCGGCGATGAAGGCCTTGATGATGCGCAGTCCGCCGAGTGTCTCCTCCAGCTGTGCCATGGTGTCACTCCATTTGCTTTGGGCCTCCAGCGACTTGCGTTTCAACTTCTTGCCCACTTTACCCATGACCCATCCCATGCCCGGCAGCACGATGATGGTGAACAGGGTCAGCTGCCAGCTGGTGACCAGCAGGGTACCGAAGTAGAAGAGTATCAGTATCGGGTTCTTGATGAGCATGTCCAGCGAGCTGGTAATGGAGGTCTCCACCTCGCCCACGTCGCCGCTCATACGGGCGATGATGTCGCCTTTGCGTTCCTCGGAGAAGAATCCCAGCGGCAGGTGCATCACCTTGGAGTAGACCATCACGCGGATGTCGCGCACCACACCGGTGCGCAAGGGTATCATCACGGCCGACGAGGCGAAGTAGCACGAGGTCTTTATCATCGTCATGAAGGCCAGGAATAGTCCGAGGAAGAGCAGGGTGGTGGAAGGTCCGTAGTTGGCTATCATCTGGCTCACGTAGTAGTAGAAGTTGTTCACCGCTACCTCTTTCAGGTTGTCGAGGTTCCATTCCATGAAGTAGTAGACCTTGTCGTCCATCTTGAAGAGGATTTGGAGGATAGGAATCAGGAGTGTGAACGAGAATATGTTGAACACTGCCGACAGGATGTTCAGCAGTACGGACCACGCCAAGTATTTTTTGTAAGGAGAGACAAAGCGTCTCATCAGCTGGAAGAATTCCTTCATTGGAGATGTTGTTTGCTAAATAATGGGACAAAGATACTACAATTCGAGAGCAGTACACCAAGCTCCCCCAGAATATTTTGCTGGGAAGCGATTTCTCGTAGGTCTGCTGGCAAACTCATCTTTGTATAAGCTGGTTTGATCAATCTTTTTCACTTGTGCTCACTATTGATGCGAACGGACTTAATGCCACTGTTTGGTCTGGCAATGATAGGTCCTTCCCTACGCATGTAATCTGTATAAATGGCAGTCAATCCACTTGTGCCGATATCCACTTGAAAGAAACGTGGTTTCACTCGGCTTCTCACATATTCTCCCTCAGCAGTATGAATGTCCTCATACAGAACTTTGTATTTAGAAGAATCCTCATCAGAGAAACGTTTGAATTTTAGTAGAGCCTGATTCGTTTCCACATGTTTGGTTCGGTTAGAGTCATAATAAACCATACTAGGGTCAGCACAATCAAAATACAGTTCCAAACACATCTCTTTTGACTTACGGAATTTTATAAAGTCCAGATTCCCCCGTAAAGACAAAGTACTGTCTTTGCTTATTACGACATAACAATCTCTACTCGATGCTGAATTTATTACTTTATATATAGTTTCGTTCTTCGTTATTGAATGACACGAAGAGAAATGTCGCAATTGATAACACTACAATTGCAATCACTATAACGGACAATATTATAATACTGACTATGGTTATCATGACTGGTTTGATTTATCACATCTGCTGCCTCTTGAAAGTCCTGCCTTTCCATATTATTTGGTTTTCACAAATGCGGGCGATATCACCGATGATTTCAAATCGGTCGAAATAGTGACTAAGTGGAATGCTGATCTTTACCCGGTTATTGCCTTCTTTGACCTTGATGGACGGTAGTAAATAACCATCGGCTTCCGTGAAGGAACCGTCACGTTTGCGTGCCGGATATTGTTTCAGGGGTGAGATGAACCCCCAAACTTTTGAGCCTTACTCGTTTTATTTCCATCCTTCGTTTTCTTTTTCATCTTCATTGTTAGTTTCTATTAGATTGCTTATAGAGGTTGAGATGCCCAACTCAGCAGCATTGGTTTCTCTAACCTATTCAAGTCCATTCCCATAGTTCTTTCCCCTTGAAGGATTCTATGATGACAATGATTCCAAGTATACACATAAACGAGCAAAACAGAGTGACAAACATATAGAACCCTGGACTCTCCGACTCCTTTATTATTTCTGTTTTACCGGGTAAATAACGAACTAAAATGCAATCTCCTTTTTTTTTGGTTTTACCAATATCCACTACTCTAAATTCTTCGCCATTTATAATAATGAAACCGCTGTAATATATTTGCAATCTTTTATGCATCTTTTTTCTCTTTACGATTTCAGCATTCACCAATTGACCTTTTGTTCTCACTTGCCAGCATTCAAAGTGAACATATCCACCCCAAAAGAACAGAAGGAATCCCAAGAAACCAATAATAAACACGCTTTTAGCGACTTTAATCTTCTTCATCATTTTTTCTTTTTGATTTATCTGCATTTATGTAGTTAGAGACAGACTGAGCCGCAAAATCCGAACCTGTTTCCAATCCTATATAAAGTTTGTATTCTGACAAATCTGACTCATAACTTCTTTTTTGTCTTTTTGTTGGAGTTCCCGCTTTTCTTCCTGTTTTCGGGTCCGATGTAGTTCTCTTTTTCATCTTATCTATTGATACCCTTAAGTTATTGTAATTAAATTTAAACACTAAATTACCGGAAATCGCACCAGATATTGTTTGAGATACGAGGTCATTATCAATATCTTCATCCTTAATCAGATTGTCTAACATTTGCCCGGTTGCGCTTTTACCTCCTTCCTTGAGAAGGGAAACCGCCACTTTTGCCGTAGAGGAACGTACTATATTCCTTGCTATAGTTTTGGAAGCTGCTCCAACAGGATTTATTGCGCCCTCTACTGAAGATACAATAAGAGAGCCCCAATTAATCTTTCCAAAGAAAGCATCTTTAGCATCAAACCCCATAGATAGATTAATTGTAGCCTGGGACACATAATCAATCCCAGCGTTTACTATAGCTCCAACAACCGCCCGAGGCCATTCACCGTCCACATCAATATTCTTGACAGGGCTATTCGCTCCGTACTGGTACGGAGTCATCGGATAATACTTTTCCGCATAATTGTC
>CAYZVH010000099.1:0-8562 GCA_964481755.1 uncultured Bacteroides sp.
GGTCCACGGGGAGGTTGTCCTCGCTGGACGAGCAGCCTGCCACGATGAGGGCGAGAGCTGCCATGGAAATCCATGATTTTTTCATACTCAATTATTATATGTTAGTTCTTTAAACTGTTATTTCCTTTTGCTTGCGCTCCTTGGTGGACCAGTCTATTGCCAAGCTATCCCCCACTGCCGGAGCAAACTATCCTCGGCTTCACATAGCGAACCTATGCGCCAATTGGCCACGAAGATAGGCATTCCCGTCGACGTGACCAACAACTTTTCTTGCTTTTTATTTGTCACCCCCCCCCTAAATCACGTGTAAACCATTGTAGAATAGCTATATACGCAGATAAATATTTTCCGAGGCTTAGCGGAGGAAGGTCTCTAGTGGCCGTGTATGTGCCTATATATGAGTGAGTGAAGACACTGCGATAGCTCTTCCCGCTAACCCCGAAATATCGCTTTGCGGAACTTTTCGTACCTGCGGGGCGGATAGTGTGCGAAAACTTTCATACCTTTGTCCCTCCAATCATAAACGATGAAATAACTGACATTGAACCCCGCAGGGCGTGAGGCCTTGCCGTGGGGGAGATAAAGCACAGAATAGAACGCATGAAAGAATTTGTCATATCGGAAGCACAGACCGAGCGGGCGGTGCTCGTGGGTCTGATAACCCAGCAACAGGACGAACGCAAAACCAATGAATACCTGGACGAACTCGCCTTTCTGGCAGAGACGGCAGGCGCTGAGGTGGTGAAACGCTTCACCCAGAAGATGGACCAAGCCAACTCCGTCACCTATCTGGGCAAAGGTAAGCTGCAGGAGATTCGCGCCTACATCAGCGAACGCGAGGAGAACCCCGACGAGGAGATAGGCATGGTCATCTTCGACGACGAGCTCTCCGCTAAACAGATACGCAACATCGAAGGCGAACTGAAGGTGAAGATTCTGGACCGCACGTCGCTCATACTCGACATCTTCGCCATGCGCGCACAGACCGCCAACGCCAAGACGCAGGTGGAGCTGGCACAATATAAATATATGTTGCCACGCCTGCAACGACTCTGGACTCACCTCGAACGACAAGGCGGTGGCTCCGGTAGCGGCAAGGGAGGCTCTGTAGGTCTGCGCGGTCCTGGTGAGACGCAGCTGGAGATGGACCGCCGCATCATCCTCAACCGCATGTCGCTGCTGAAGCAACAGCTGGTGGAAATCGACAAGCAGAAGACCACCCAGCGCAAGAACCGCGGACGACTCATCCGTGTGGCGCTGGTGGGATACACCAACGTGGGCAAGTCCACCCTGATGAACCTGTTGGCCAAGAGCGATGTGTTCGCCGAGAACAAACTCTTCGCCACGCTGGACACCACGGTGCGCAAGGTCATCATAGAGAACCTTCCCTTTCTGCTGTCCGACACCGTAGGATTCATCCGCAAGCTGCCAACCGACCTGGTGGACTCCTTCAAGTCCACCCTCGACGAGGTGCGCGAGGCCGACCTGCTGGTGCACGTGGTGGATATCTCGCATCCCGACTTCGAGGAACAGATAAAGGTGGTGGAGAAGACCCTCGCCGACCTGGGCAGCAGCGACAAACCCTGCATGATCGTCTTCAACAAGATAGACGCCTACACCTACGTGGAGAAAGACCCCGACGACCTGACACCACCCACCCGCGAGAACGTGTCGCTGGAGGAACTCATGCGTACCTGGATGGCAAGGCTCAACGACAACTGCATCTTCATCTCCGCCCGCGACAAGCAGAACATCGACGAGCTGAAGACCCTGCTCTACCAGAAGGTGCGCGAGCTGCACGTGCAGAAGTATCCCTACAACGACTTCCTCTACCAAACCTACGACGAGGAAGAACTCAGTTGACAGGGGTAGACGAGATTTCCGGTCCCCTCCCACGTTCCCTACCTCCCTATGAAGCGGGAGGATTTAAGGAGGAAAGGAGAGTTCCCGACCTCCCGACGAAGAAACGTTCCTATGGTAGGACGAACTTACCAAGTGGGGGAGGGGATGAACGGAAAACGATGAATAAGATAGAAACGAACGTTATACCTATTATATATAATGTATATGGAACAGACATACCGCTCACTCACAAAAGCCGAGATAAAGCAACTCTGCCAGCAAGGCTGCATGGCTGAGGATTGGCAGGAGGTGACCGTTCACCCCGACTTCAAACCCGACGCTGTGGTGCGCACCACCTTCCAAGGGACGGTGCGGCTCGGTTGCTTCCTCAAGGACGTAGAAACCGAATCCAGATTGATGCGCCCATCGGGCATACGCGACGCTACGCTCATCAATGTCAGCGTGGGCAACAACTGCCTCATAGAACACATAGGCACCTACATTGCCAACTACGACATAGGCGACGAGTGTTGCCTCTCCGACGTGGGTGTCGTGCAAATGCTCGGCCCCAGCCGTTTCGGCAACGCCCTAGCAGTGCCGGTGCTGAGCGAGACAGAAAAGCGCTACACGGTGACCATACATCAGGCACTCTCCGTGCAGGAGGCGCTCATGCAGCTCAGCTTTCCGGAGATACACAATCGGTGGCAAACCGCCATCTCCTTCCTCAGCCCTAAATATTATCGTGGACGCATAGAGAGCCACTGCCAGATATTGCGCACACGGGAGATCACCAGCACCTTCGTGGGCGAATGGGCAAGGGTGACAAACGCTCTCGAACTGGTCGAAGTGACCATTAACAGCTCACTGAAGGACCCGGTGCGGGTGGCCAACAACAGTATCCTGCGCCGCACCATTGTCTGCTCCGGAGCCATAGTGGTGGACGGAGCCAGGCTGCAGGACTGCTTCGTGGGACAACACTCCTACATAGGCCTCGGATTCAGCGCCACCAACAGCCTCTTCTTCGCCAACTGCCACATGGAAAATGGCGAGGCCTGCTCTGTGTTTGCGGGACCCTTCAGCGTGAGCCATCACAAGAACACCCTGCTCATAGGGTGTCGCCTGGCCTTTGCCAACATGGGCTCCGGCACCAACATGAGCAACCACCTCTATAAAATGGGCCCTGTGCACCACGGCACCCTGGAGAGCGGATGCAAGACTGCCTCGGGCGCGCACATCGTGTGGCCTGCCCACATAGGTGCCTTCTCCATGGTCATGGGCAAGGTAGCCTGCCATCCGGACACGTCGGACTTCCCCTTCTCGTACCTCTTCGGCGAGGACAACAAGGTGTGGCTTGTGCCCGGAGCCAACTGCTTCACCTACGGCACCTTCCGCGACATGCACAAGTGGGAGGAGCGCGACTTTAGACGGAAGGGAATGTGCCTGGACACCATCTACACCTACGGAATGCTCAACCCTGTGCTCATAGCGCAGGTGCAGAAGGGGCTGAGGCGGCTGGAGTCCCTCTCCGCATCCACTACGGACGATGTGGTGACCATGGACCAAGTCTACATCCGCCGTACCTCCTTGGCGAAAGGCATAAAAGTCTACCGTCGCATGCTCACCCTCCTGTGGGGCGAATACTTCATGCAGGTGGGACGTCACTATCTGACAGGCGAGCGTCAACTGCCAGCCGACCTCGAGATGGAGGCCGACCTGTCGAAGGGATGGACCGACCTCTGCGGACTGCCCATGCCCGTGGATGCGCTGACGCGCATGGCCGACTGCATGAGAGAGGTCCCTGAGAGTGAGGCTCATGAAGAGGAATTCTACGACACCTACCGCCGAATGCAAAGCGAGGCGACGGACCGTGTGGACCACTGGTTCCGCCTGTGGCAATGCTCACCGGACGGCATCTCTGACAAGGAACTGCTGGCGCTGATGGACAAGTATACACAGGCGCTGGCCGAGTGGAGGGACGACGTGATGGCAGACCTGCGCAAGGAGGCCGCCTTCCCCGACGTGGACCCCGAGGAGCTGGTGCACGCCGCGACAAACCTGTTTGAACACTTCTACGAAAAAATAGCGGAGACGGACAAGATTTTGCAACCTCTATTGCAGTCGCTGTGTAAATAGAATTTGTACTTTTGCAACATGATTGACTAACAAACATAAAAACTATAAACAGATTATGGCAACAACCCCTCCGTTTAAGTACGAAGCACCTTTCCAGTTGGGAGAGGACAAGACAGAATATTATCTGCTGACAAAGGACTACGTCTCCGTCAGCGAGTTCGAAGGCACTCCGGTGCTGAAGGTGGCCAAGGAAGGCCTCACGGCTATGGCGAACGCCGCCTTCCGCGATGTGTCGTTCATGCTGCGCCGCTCGCACAACCTGCAGGTGGCCAAGATACTGAGCGACCCCGAGGCCAGCGACAACGACAAGTATGTGGCGCTCACCTTCCTGCGCAACGCCGAAGTGGCCTGCAAGGGTATGCTCCCCTTCTGCCAGGACACCGGCACGGCCATCGTCCATGGTGAGAAGGGACAACAGGTGTGGACAGGCTATTGCGACGAGGAAGCCCTCTCGCTCGGTGTCTACAAGACCTATACCGAGGAGAACCTGCGCTACTCGCAGAACGCTCCCCTAAGCATGTACGAAGAGGTGAACACCAAGTGCAACCTCCCCGCACAGATTGACATCGAAGCCACCGAAGGCATGGAGTACCGCTTCCTCTGCGTGACCAAGGGCGGCGGCTCTGCCAACAAGACCTACCTCTACCAAGAGACAAAGGCCATCCTCAATCCCGCTACATTGGTGCCCTTCCTCGTGGAGAAGATGAAGACCCTCGGCACGGCAGCTTGTCCGCCTTACCACATCGCCTTCGTCATCGGCGGCACATCGGCCGAGAAGAACCTGCTCACCGTGAAGCTGGCTTCTACCCACTACTACGACGAGCTCCCCACCACAGGCAGCGAGGGCGGACGTGCCTTCCGCGACGTGGAACTGGAGAAGCAAGTGCTCGACGAGGCACACCGCATCGGCTTGGGCGCTCAGTTCGGCGGTAAATACTACGCTCACGACGTGCGCATCATCCGCTTGCCACGCCACGGAGCATCCTGCCCTGTAGGTTTGGGCGTATCCTGCTCAGCCGACCGCAACATCAAGTGCAAGATTAACAAGGACGGCATCTGGATAGAGAAACTCGATGACAACCCAGGCGAGCTGATTCCCGAAGAGCTGCGTCAGACAGGCGAAGGCAATGCCGTGAAGATAGACCTCAACCGTCCGATGGCAGAGATCCTGGAGGAGCTGGGCAAATACCCTGTTGCCACACGCCTCTCTCTGAACGGCACCATCATCGTGGGTCGCGACATCGCTCACGCTAAGCTGAAAGAGCGCCTCGACCGTGGTGAGGACCTGCCGCAGTACATCAAGGATCACCCCATCTACTACGCCGGACCTGCCAAGACCCCGAAGGGAATGGCTTGCGGCTCCATGGGACCGACCACGGCAGGACGTATGGACCCCTATGTGGACCTCTTCCAAAGCCATGGCGGCAGCATGATTATGCTCGCCAAGGGTAACCGTAGCCAACAGGTGACCGACGCTTGCAAGAAGCACGGCGGCTTCTACCTCGGCTCCATCGGTGGACCTGCAGCCATCCTGGCACAGAACAACATCAAGAGCATCGAGTGCGTGGAGTATCCCGAGCTCGGCATGGAGGCCATCTGGAAGATTGAGGTGGAGAACTTCCCCGCATTCATCCTGGTGGACAACAAGGGCAACGACTTCTTCAAGCAGATAAAGCCTATCAGCCCGAAGAAATAAGTTTGCCGTAAGCTGACATGGAACCGCAGACTACGGTAGTGGGAGGTCGCTGAAGTCCCCCACTGACTATGGAGGCGGACAGATGATACATTCGAAGCGTCGTAGGCAAGGGGCTTCTTCTCCCTACTTACGACGCTCATTTTGAGAGACCGCAAACCCTCTTTCCAGAGACTGTAAGCCCTATTTTCTGAGAGACCACAAATCCTCTTTTCAGAGACCGCAAGACCTCTTTTCAGAGACCCTAGGCTCAAGTGCCCGAGGCCCTAGGCTCAAGTGCCCGAGACCCTAGGCTCATTTTTCGAGGACCTTTCAGGGCATTTCCGCAGAATCTTCTACAGTTTGCCGGTGAACCATCGACGATTTTCGCCCTTTGGAATAGATTATCGATTCCGCACCCTCATCCTTCGTGGAAGAGGCCTATATATATAAGGTATGGCCCTTTCGGGCTTAAATGCCCCTATTTTGGACCTTAAACGTCTATTCTTCAGGACTTTATCGTCTCTTCTTATGGTCTTGACCGACTCTCCTTACGGCCTTGCTCGAGTGTACGATTGTCACTTATTGGAAATTTATTTGTAATTTTTCGCCATTTTTCTTTGGTGGTATGAAAATAGTCCTTACCTTTGCCGTCGATAGATAACCAAAAAACAAGTTATAACGGATAAAAGACTAACAACAAAGAAACGCCTTTCGAGGCAAACACCGAATGAGCATCGGATTAAATGCTACTAATAAACCTAATTGTCAAACTCAAAAAAAGAGAATGAGATGAAGACGAACAAGACAAACATGATGAAGGGAGTTAGATACTCAGCTTCTATCGCTATGGGTTTAATGATGACTGCAACTGTATTTACAGCCTGCCAAGACGATGACACGAACAGTGAGGGCACAGACGCGACCTACGAGAATGTGATAAAGCTTGCAGCCCTGCCGGTTTCCGACCAATGCACCGTGAAGTTCGACAAGAAAGCGGTGGTGCTCGGCAATGACGGCTCAGATTTCAACGTTACTGTGCTCAACCGTATGACGCAGCAGACAAAAGCAATCTCCGAAGACGCACAAGCCTTCGTGTTCACCAACGACTATCACATGGATTTCAGCGACGAGGAGATGAAGATGATGATGAAAGCTTACTTGAACGACGCTTGCTTCGTGCTCATCGAGCCTAACCTCGGCGACATCGAGCAACTGCAGACAAAGGCAGTGACAGCCATAAAGAGTCTTATAGCCGACGGCGAGAACGTGAGCCAGGCCTACGGCTTCTTCGACAAGCTGTCATCGCTGAAGCAACTCAACATTCAGGATGTGTACGACGGCACATCAGTGCTCGCCTTCCGCAAACACGACTTGTATGTGGTTCGCGACCTCGACAATATGATTGAGATGTCCAACAAGAGCGCAACGTTTAAGGCTGACGTCGATGGTGAGAACATCGAGGATGCGTGCATCGCGGCTGACTATGCGGCCACCGACTACGACCGTGGTGAGGCTACCGACATGCTCGTGACATGGATGAACGAAGACGGAGAGGCCGACATGGAGCCTGCGGGACTTGCTACCCGCGTCGACGACGCTCAAGCCACCATCGAGAAGTACATGCAGGGCAACCGCGTGGTGATTCAGGAACAAGTGGGTCCGAGCCGCGCAATGGGAAAAACCCTTCGGTATGAGTTGGTTTACACCATCTACAGTGCATACGATTTCGACAAGGATGCCGACTTCTACTTCATCCGCTTGCGGCCTAACTTCCACTGCTCAGCACTGGGTTGCCCCGGAGGACATAGAGATTGGATCGAGGCCAACAAAGAGGTTGTTTTCGACGACGGCAGTACGTCTGGTAACTGGTCCAGCTCAGAACGTGACGCATGGTACGGTACTTACATGAGTGCTTTCAACTTCACCGGTGAGATTGTCGACAAATCTAAAGAGGTGAGCGCAAACAACGCAGAGCTCTACGATGCTTCGCCAAAGACCGACGTCAGCGGATCATCCACCTACTCCACAGGCTTCAGCTGCTCACTCTCAGGAAACCTCGGTTTCAACTCTACAGGACTCAATGGCGGTATCACTGGTGGCGTAAGCTTCTCCGAGAGCAACAGCCATTCGCATCCGTCGATGATGATCACGCACAAGGAAGAAGGTCCTGTGACCAAATGGAACATATCGGGTATCGTGCCTAGAACGTACACCGTATATGACTTCCCGTTCTTCTATATGGAGCACGATTTGGTCGCAACGTTCCAGAGAACCGATTGGCAAACAGAGTTCACATGGGTTGTGAGAGTGGCTAATCCAAAGTCACAGAACCTCCCGTTCTACCTGAAGGCCACCGACTTCACGGAGATAACCGACTTGAACATCAGTAAGTATGACCTCGAGCTGAGAGTGCACCCCACACAGGTTCACTACATCGAGCTGACACAGCCGAACCGTGCTTACGAGAACTTCATCGTCAGCTGCTC
The DNA here is from genome assembly GCA_964481755.1 of uncultured Bacteroides sp. GTDB lineage: Bacteria > Bacteroidota > Bacteroidia > Bacteroidales > Bacteroidaceae > Phocaeicola_A. Next base: position 8,137 of record CAYZVH010000099.1, read on the forward strand.
GGACAACAACCTGCAGAACGTGCTCAAGGATCAGTACAGCAAGACCTGGAACAACGAGTTCGCGTACTACGGACACGACAACACTGAAGTGGAGAACGGCGCTAAGGTGGTGTTCGACGGAATAAAGAAGGCCATCGCCGGTTACAGCACAGAGATCGTTGAGAAGGGATTCACCGGAAAATACACATTCCGTCTGAAGACCGTCGAAGGCAGGGAGCTCGTCAGCTTCACAATGGACAACGGCAAGATAGTGGATTAGTTCCCCGCGGATAAGATACATACATAAACATTGCGCCCTGAAGAGGCTACAGCGAACATTGACGCTGCCACTCTTCAGGGCGCTCTGTTTTCGTTCTTTCAGCTAGGTCCTTCTTCCGGTTCCAACTAGATTCTCCTTCCGACTCCCTTTAACTTGGTTCCCCTTTC
>CAYZVH010000099.1:8662-11507 GCA_964481755.1 uncultured Bacteroides sp.
CCAACTAGATTCTCCTTCCGACTCCCTTTAACTTGGTTCCCCTTTCAGTTCCCTTTAGCTCGGACCTTTCTTCCAGTCTCCAGCTAGGGTCCCTTCGGACTCTCTAACTTTGGTTCCCCTTTCAGTTCCCTTTAATTCGGACCTTCCTTCCAGTCTCCAGCTAGGGTTCCTTCGGACTCTCTAACTTTGGTTCCCCTTTCAGTTTCCTTTAGTTCGGACTTTCCTTCCGGTTCCAACTAGATTCTCCTTCCGACTCCCTTTAACTTGGTTCCCCTTTCAGTTCCCTTCAGTTCGGACCTTCCTTCCGGTCTCTAGCTAGGGTTCCTTCGGACTCTCTAACTTTGGTTCCCCTTTCAGTTCCCTTCAATTCGGACCTTCCTTCCAGTCTCTAGCTAGATTCCTTTCGGTCTCTAGCTAGGGTTTCTCGGTAGGAGAAAGGAAGGTTTGTGGTCGGAAGAATACTTTGTACTTGAACTATAGTTTACTTGATTACAAGTCCTCCGTTGGGGAGCATCGTCACTTTCACTTTGCCGCGTTTGTCCTTCTTCAGGGTCTTCAGCACGGTCTCGGGCCAGAGGCTGTTCTTCACGGCCTTGTCGGTGTACCACGAGAGGTTGTCGGCAGTGAGCATCGGCAGCTCCAGCTCCAACTTCAGCACTTGGTCGGTGGCGTTCATGCCCACCACATACCAATCGGTGCCGTGGCGGCGTGCCATCACCACATACTTGCCTGGATAGCCGTCGATGAAGCGCGTCTCGTCCCACTCTGTAGGCACAGCCTTCAGAAAATCCAGCTCCACCTGCGGCAGCTCCGTGAGGTTGTTGGGCTGTATGGCGATGCACTGGATGCTGCTCTGGTTGATGATGGCGGCGGCCATCTCGAACACGTCGGACGTGTAGCGGCGGTGGCGACTCTTGTTGTCGCGCGAGAGGTATTTGTTCAGTATCGTTCCGCCCCAATCCATGGAGGCTACCGTGTTGCGGCAGAAGGGGTGCATCGTCAGCTCGAAGGCCTCCTGGCGCGCATGATGCTCCGAGAAGGTGACGTTCTCCGAAGCCAGCACAGCCTCCGACGACACGAAGTTGGGATACATCCGCTCCCATCCGCGCGGCAGGGTGCAACCGTGGAAAATCACCTGCAGACCATAGTCGTTGGCGTCGCTCAAGATGTCCTCATAGAGCTGCATGGTGTGTTGCTTGTCGCTGCCGAAGAAGTCCACCTTGATGCCTTTCACGCCGATGCTCTTCATCCACGCCATCTCCTTCTTGCGCTGCACGGAGGTGCTCATGCGGTTCTTCGGTCCTTGCGGAGCGTCGTTGCCGGCACCGTTGCTGTTGTACCACAGCAGCAGGCTCACACCCTTGCTCTGTGCGTAGCGGCTCAGCTCCTCCACACGTTTGTATCCTATCTGGGTGTCCCACAGGGCGTCCACCAGGCAATATTCGTAGCCCATGGCTGCGGCGGTGTCGATGAAGGGGATTTGGTCGTCATATATGGTGGCGCCATCTTGCCAGATGAGCCAGCTCCAGGTGTAGCGTCCACCACGATAGTCGCACGAGGGCTCATACTGCTCCTCCACCACGTCGTAGGCCACGGTGGTCTCCACGATAGGCTTCAGCGTGGCACCCAGGGTGATGGTGCGCCAAGGGGTCGCTCCCGGCACGGTCATGGCAGCTTCCGCCGAGCCCCAACCGTTGGCTTCGCCGGGCATAGGGAAGGCTATCCGGTAGCCGCGCTCGGTGTCATAGTCCGTCAGGTGGCAGGCGGCGTACGATCCGTTGGTGCCTGTCTCGCTGATGAGCACCCAACCGTCCGTGCCCACACGGAACAGGCAGGGGAAGGTGTATCCCTCGCCGAACTTCGACTTGGCTGTCAGCGGTGCGTCGGGGGTGTATTCCTCCTCGTAGCTGGGCTTGGTGCGTTGCCATCCCACCATCGGTTTCGACTGTGGGCAGATGAAGGTGGTGGTCACTTCCGGCAGGCGGAATGAGGTGGTCTCTTCGCCCACAATCATGCAGGCGGTGGCACCCTTCTGTGCGAACTGGTAGCGGAAGGCCACGTCGCGGTCGCTCACGCGGAACTGCACGGTCATGGGCAGTTTGTCGGCGTTCTCGCACTGCACGCTCAGCTCGTTGGCGGTGTAGTGCACCGTGGAGCACTTGGCTCCTGTCATCGTGTAGCGCTCGTCGATGGAGCGGGTGGTGTGTCCTGTGACGCTCAGCGCTGTGCTGAAGTCGCCCACGTTGCTCTTCACACCCAGCTGCGACTGTTCGATGAAGGGTTTACCAGCGTAGAGTACGTTGTAGTGCAACCGTCCGTCCGTGCAGTCGACGTTGACGGTAATCTGTCCGTCGGGAGAGGCGACGGAGACCTTTTCGGCTTGAGCCGACAGTGCCATTGCCAGGGACAACAGCGCCGTAGAGAAATACTTTTTCATTGCTTTTTAAGGGTTTGTTCTATGTTTGTTATTCGGTTACTCTCGTTTGCGTTCGTGACGCAAAACCTTCGCAAAGATAAAAGGAATATCCTTACCGCAAAAGCCTATGGTGTAAATCCGACACAAATTGAACGATTCTTACAAATTTCTCTTCTCCGAGAAGGACCTTCGCTCGCAAGATATTCACCAACACGGCAGAGCCCTTCGCACAGGACTCTATTTCGTTCGAGGATAGCTTTCTCGCGTGGATAATCCAACTATATGGCAGCGTTTTTCGCGCGGAGCTCTATTTCTCCCTTGTCTGCCGGAAGGAAGCGGAAGGGCAGTATGGCGCTCGTCACCAACACGGCAGGGCCCTTCGCACAGGACTCTATTTCGTTCGAGGATAGCTTTCTCGCGTGGATAATC
>CAYZVH010000100.1:0-11251 GCA_964481755.1 uncultured Bacteroides sp.
CATGCCTTCTCATAGTACTTCTCTGCTATTATGTATTAAACGTCTGTTAATGGAACCGGTTGCAAGATAGAGAATTGGCTTGAGAGACACAAATATTTGAGGAGAAAAATATTTGCCTATAGCCCGATGTTCAGAGAGCCTAGGCTCAATGCCATTTGACCCATGGCTCGTTGGCACTTGAGCCTAGGTTCTCTAAACGGGTAGCGGGGGCTAGAAACGAAAGCGTCCCGCACGGGGAGGTGCGGGACGCTAGGAAACACTATGGTGTGATAGATTAGTCTACAACGATAGGTTTGTACTTCGGAACGAGGGCTTTCATGATAACCCAACCGATGAGGTAAGCAACGGCGCAGATGCAGAAGATAATCATGTATCCGGCAGGTTTACCTACGAAGCCCAAGGCCTCCATCGGCATGTTGACCATCGTACCGCCCAACTCGCCGACCTTGGTAACCATCAACTGAGTCATGTCGTTGAGGTGCATTGCCTGCTCTGTCAGAGGAGCGCCAGTGAGTCCTTCGATGGTCTTTCTAGAGAGCTCGTATGTCTCACCGTTCAGCGTGAACGAACCGGCAGCGTGAGTGAACAACGAACCGGAGCACTTGTTGATGAGGAACGAACCTACACCACCGGCCATACCGCCGATACCCGTCACGGTTGCGATAGCGCTCTTGGGGAACATATCTCCTGTGGTGGAGAAGATGTTGGCAGACCAAGACTGGTGAGCCGCACCCAGAATACCGATGAGGATGATAGGCAACCAAGCGGACAACGTGCTGTCACCCAGCGGCTGTGCGAAGATACCCAGCAAGGGGAAGAAGGCGAAGATCAACATGGCGCGCATACGTCCGGCGTAGGGGTTCATGCCCAACTTGTCGACGAAGTAGGTAGGCAGGTAGCCACCGAAGATGGAGAGCATCGTGATGAGGTAGAGCACGAAAATCAACGTCATACCCATCGTGGATGATGAGCTGTAGCCGAACACATCGGAGATGTAGGCCGGTGTCCAAAAGAGGAAGAACCACCATACACCATCGGTCATGAACTTGCCGACGATGAACGACCAGGTCTGCTTGAATGTGAAGCATTTCAGGAAGCCGATTTTCTTCTCCTCAGCCTCGGGAGCTTCAGCTGTTGGCTCGGGCTCCTCGTTGTCCTGGTTGATGTAAACCAACTCAGCCTTGTTCACACGTTTGTTCTCAGACGGTTTCTTGTATGCGAAAATCCAGAATGCCATCCAGATGTAACCCAGCGCACCGATAACGATGAAGGCCATCTCCCAACCGCATGCCTGAGCGATGAACGGGATGGTGAGCGGAGCCACGAGAGCACCTACGGAAGCACCGTTGTTGAAGATAGATGTGGCGAAAGCACGGTCCTTCTTCGGGAAGTACTCTGCCGTCACCTTGATGGCTGCGGGGAAGTTACCGGCCTCACCGGCTGCCAACACCACGCGGCAAGCGAGGAACAACCAAACGCTGACGCTTGACACGGCCAGTGTGGCGTTTGCCAATGCCTCGGGGTTGATGCCGTTGGAACTGATGTAGTTGGCGATGCACTCCTTAGCACCCTCAAATCCTACAAACCATGTGCCGTCGAGTATACCGCTAGTGGCGATACCGCAGAAGGCGTGGAGGCAGGCGCCTGTTGACCAGATGCCGATAGCCCAAAGGTAACCTTTCTTTGTTCCCATCCAGTCCACGAACTTTCCGGCGAAAAGCATGCAGACGGCATATATGATGGAGAAATAGGCCGTGATGGTACCGTAGTCAGCATCCGACCAGTGGAATTCTGGAGATATGAAATCTTTCCAGGTTAACGACAACACCTGTCTGTCCATATAGTTGACAGTGGTGGCGAAGAAAAGCAATGAACAAATCCACCAGCGGTAGTTCGTCATCTTTTCATTTTTCAATGTACTCATAGTAATAAATTTGATGTTTTGATGTTTATATTATTGTTCCAAATACGTTGTAAATGTGACAAAGATATAATTTCATCTCGTATCCCCTATAAAAACCTACTGATATTTTAGATTTATTAAACGGAAGAGGGCTTCGCAGGCTCCTTTTGCCTCAATAAATGCGCATAAACGGAAAAATCGGATGAAGAAAGTCGGTAGATAGCGACTTATTGCCTACATTTGCACAGCGCTTCAACCGCGGTCCACAAAGGGCGTGTTGGAACACGGCGTTCGGGGTTTCCTGAGGGACGGCATGGCACGGAGCGACATAGGCACGAATGCTAATATACTTTTATAATAATGTACATGAAAAAGAAAATTATGATGGCCTTGCTGGCTTTGGTTTGCTGGCAGGGCGCTGCGTGGGCGGCTACGGATACGCCCGACACGCTGGTGGTAGCGAAAGACGGTACGGGTAACTTCACCACATTGTGGGACGCACTGGAAGATGTGCGCGCCTTCATGGATTACCATAAGGTGATTCTGGTGAAGAAGGGTGTCTACCGCGAGAAGGTGGTGGTGCCCTCGTGGCTGACCAATGTGGAGATTCTGGGCGAGGACCGCGACCAGACGGTGATTACCTACGATGACCATGCGAACCTTTACCTGCCGGACGGAAAGAACAAGATGGGAACCTTCCGTTCCTACACCATCCGGGTGGATGCCAACGACATCACGCTGAAGAACCTTACCATCGAGAACGCCTCTGGGCGTAAGGGCCAGGCTGTGGCGCTCCATACCGAAGGCGACCGTCTGAAGGTGATTAACTGCCGTCTGTTGGGCAACCAGGACACGGTCTACACAGGTTTGGCCGGCACACGCATCTATTTCAAGGACTGCTACATCGAGGGTACGACCGACTTCATCTTCGGTCCGTCCGTGGCTTGGTTCGAGGGTTGCCACATCCACAGTCTGGTGAACTCCTTCGTCACAGCAGCCTCCACACCGAAGGCCTACAAGTATGGCTATGTGTTCAACCACTGCAAGCTGACGGCTGCCGAGGGCGTGGACAAAGTTTACCTGGGTCGTCCCTGGCGTCCCTATGGAGCTACGCTGTTCATGAACTGCGAACTGGGCAAGCACATCACCGCCGTGGGTTGGCACAATTGGGGCAATGCCGAGAACGAGCAGACCGCCCGCTATGCTGAGTACAACAATACCGGCGAGGGAGCCAACCCTGCAGCCCGTGCACCTTGGAGCAAGCAGCTCTCTAAGAAGGAGGCATCCAAGATCACCCCGGCCGTGGTATTCGGTTTCAATGATACCTGGAATGTAGAGGAGTAATGACATAGAGGGGCTATAGCCATTCTTTATACGATTCAAGACCTTTCTGCCATCTCGTCCCGCGCGGGTGAGGGAGCTGGAAGGTCTTGATGTTTATGGCGACTGACCTTGTTCGGGCACCCTAGAGCGGCGGACGTAAGCCTAACGGGCTACAAACAAAAAAGCCGATTCGTAAGAACCGGCTTCGCTACCTGGGGTGACTAGTGGGACTCGAACCCACGACATTCAGAACCACAATCTGACGCTCTAACCAACTGAACTATAGTCACCATATTGGCTATGCTTTTTCAAAAGCGATGCAAAGATAGATACTTTTTCTGAAACCGCAAACATTTGACGCAAATATTTCAGAAAACATGCATAAATCCCTTGCCAAGGCCCTTGGAAAAGCATAGCGCGGCCTTATACCTATTTATATATAGCCCTCTTGCCAGCCAACAAGGTGTTCTTCATCAGCGACACGATGGTCATGGGGCCTACGCCGCCCGGCACTGGGGTGATGAACGAACATTTGGATGCTACCTCGTCGAACTTGACGTCGCCGGTGAGCTTGAAGCCCGACTTCTTCGAGGCGTCAGGCACACGGGTGGTACCTACGTCGATGACGACGGCACCTTCCTTCACCATGTCCGCCTTCACGAAGTTGGGCTGACCCAAGGCGGCTACGATGATGTCCGCCTCCTGGCATTCCTTCACCAAGTTGGTGGAGCGGCTGTGGCACACCGTCACGGTGGCGTCGCCGGGGTAAGCCTTCTGCATCATCAGCATGGCCATGGGCTTGCCGACGATGTTGCTGCGGCCCAGCACCACGCACTTCTTGCCCGAAGTCTCTATCTTGTAACGTTTCAGCAACTCCAGTATTCCGTTGGGGGTGGCTGACACGTAGCAGGGCAGTCCGATGGACATGCGGCCCACGTTGATGGGGTGGAAGCCGTCGACATCCTTGCGGTAGTCGATGGTCTCGATGACTTTCTGCTCAGAAATGTGCTTGGGCAACGGCAGCTGCACGATGAATCCGTCCACGTCGGCATCGTTGTTGAGCTCGCGCACCTTCGCCAACAGCTCCTCCTCGGTGACGTCGGCTTCGTAACGAATCAGTGTCGACTTGAAGCCGCACACTTCACAAGCTTTTACTTTCGCTGCCACGTAGGTCTCGCTACCTCCGTCATGTCCCACCAGTATGGCGGCCAGGTGTGGGCGTTTGCCGCCTTTTGCCACGATGTCGGCTACCTCGGCGGCAATCTCTTGCTTCACCTGTTCCGATATGGCTTTTCCGTCAATTAACTGCATAATTATCTCATATTTTTCATTTTGGGCATCAGATTCTTCATCTTGCTGCCCGTAACCATTTTCATCATCTTGCGTGTCTCGTCGAACTGCTTCAGCAGACGGTTCACCTCCTGTATGTTGGTGCCGCTACCCTTGGCGATGCGGTTGCGACGCGAGCTGTTGAGTATCTCGGGGTTGGTACGCTCCTTCGGGGTCATGGAGTAGATGATGGCCTCGATGCTCTTGAAGGCGTTGTCGTCGATGTCGATGTTCTTCAGCGCCTTGCCCATGCCGGGAATCATGGAAGCCAGCTCCTTGAGGTTACCCATCTTCTTGATTTGGTTGATTTGGGTGAGGAAGTCGTTGAAGTCGAACTGGTTCTTCTGAATCTTCTTCTGCAGCTTCTTGGCTTCCTCCTCGTCGTACTGTGCCTGGGCACGCTCCACCAACGATACGATATCGCCCATGCCCAGGATACGGTCGGCCATACGGGCGGGATGGAACAGGTCCAGCGCATCCAACTTCTCGCCGGTACCGATGAACTTGATAGGCTTGTTGACCACCGTGCGGATGGAGAGGGCGGCACCACCACGGGTGTCACCGTCGAGCTTGGTCAGCACCACGCCGTTGAAGTCCAGCCGGTCGTTGAACTCCTTGGCGGTGTTCACGGCATCCTGGCCGGTCATGGCGTCGACCACGAACAGGGTCTCGTCCGGGTTGATGGCGTTCTTGATGGCCTCAATCTCGTTCATCATCGCCTCGTCCACTGCCAGGCGGCCGGCGGTATCGACGATGACCAGGTCATATCCTTTGGCCCGTGCCTCCTTGATGGCGTTGAGGGCAATCTCCACGGGTTTGTTGTTGTCCGGCTCGCTGTAGACCGGCACCTGTATCTGCTCGCCGAGCACCTTCAACTGCTCGATGGCGGCGGGGCGGTACACGTCGCAGGCTACCAACAGCGGGCTGCGGTGTTTCTTGTTCTTCAGCATGTAAGCCAGCTTGCCCGAGAAGGTGGTCTTACCGGAACCTTGCAGACCCGACATCAGGATGACGGCCGGTTTGCCCTTCAGCTCCAGCTCGGCCGTCTCCCCTCCCATGAGGGTGGCCAACTCGTCGTGCACTATCTTCACCATCAACTGGCTGGGCTTCACGGCGGTGAGCACGTTCTGTCCCAGGGCTTTCTCCTTGACGGTGTCTGTGAAGGTCTTGGCGACTTTGTAGTTGACATCGGCATCCAACAGTGCCTTGCGGACATCCTTCAAGGTCTCCGCCACGTTGATTTCCGTGATTTTTCCTTCACCTTTCAGTATTTTGAAAGACCTCTCGAGTCTCTCGCTTAAGTTATCGAACATAGTTATATCTTAGCTTTTTTATTATTCGCAGTGATTATACCTTATATAATAGGTTGCAAAAGTACAAATAATCTGCTTACAAGCGTCCATTATCGCCGCTAAATTGAAAAATCATATATGCACACTTAAATAAAATGTGTGCAATATGAGGTGGTATAAATAATTGTTGTACCTTTGCGGCCGTTTTTTAAAGGTAACACATTATGAGATTAACAAACGTTCTAGTCAGCGCCCTGCTGGCTTCCATTTCTGTGTCTCCGGCGTTCGCGGGAGGCCTTCTCACAAACACCAACCAACACATCGCTTTCCTCCGCAATCCCGCTAGGGACGCTTCTTTGGAGATAGATGCTGTTTATTACAATCCGGCAGGTCTGGCCTTCATGAAGGATGGTTTCCACCTGTCGCTCAACATTCAAAGCGCATATCAGACACGTACCATCCAGTCCACTTTCGGAATGTACCAATATCAAGGTTATGCAGACCGAACCAAGACGTATGAGGGCAAGGCTTCAGCGCCTATCCTTCCTTCCATCCAAGCCGCGTATAAGAAGGACAACTGGACCATCTCCGGCGAGCTGGCTTTCGTAGGCGGTGGCGGTAAGGCCAGCTTCGACAATGGCTTGCCTTCGTTCGACTCACAGGTGATGGCGCTCATCTATCAACAGACCGCTCAGAAATATGGTGCTGCCAATGCAGTCACTCCGGACAAATATACCATCAATACGTCCATGACTGGTAAGTCGTACATTTACGGCGCTCAGTTGGGTGCCACCTACCGTATTGATGAGCACTGGGCTGCCTACGCCGGTTTCCGCATGAATTACGTGTTCGACTCTTACTCCGGCTACCTCTATGCCGACATGCCGAACGGCACGAACACTCCCACCAATCTGGCTTCACTGGAGCTCGACTGCGACCAGACCGGTTGGGGCGTGACGCCTATCCTCGGTGTGGACTATCACAACAACCGCTTGAACATCGGTGCGAAGATGGAGTTCAACACTTGCCTGAACGTGGAGAACAAGACCAATAAGTGCTCCGAGTCGCTGAAGGCATCGTATGGCGATGGTGTGAACACCCCGCACGACATCCCCGCCTTGTTCACCATTGGTGCGCAGTACGAGGTGCTCTCTAACCTGCGTGTGTCGGTGGGTGCGCACTATTACTTCGACAAGGATGCCGACATGGCTACGGTGAAGGACCCCGATACGGGTGAGTCTGTGGGCCGTCAGAAGTTCCTCAGCCACGGTACCGTGGAGTTGCTCGGTGGTGTGGAGTACGACATCAACGATAAAGTGCAGGTAAGCGCCGGCATCCAGAAGACCAACTATGGTGTGACCTCGAAGTATATGAGCGACCTCAACTTCGTGACCAACTCCTACTCGGTAGGTTTCGGCGCGGGCATCAACCTCTCGGAGGACATGAAACTGAACATCGCCTACTTCTGGACCACCTATACCGATTTCACGAAAGAGAGCGACAGCTACAACAGCACGACACTGCCGGGTACCGACGTGTTCTCACGTACCAATAAGGTGTTTGGCGTGGGACTGAACTACCGGTTCTAATTTCTCCTCTACATATATATAATAAGGTAGGCTTGCCACGACGACAAGCCTACCTTATTATATATATGTATATGTCGTTTTCTCCCGGACTTACTCCTCGAGCAACTTCTCCAGGAAGTCGTCCAGCTCTTTGTCGAGTCCTTTCAGCAACTCGTCGTCCAGCATCATGGTGTTGTCGTCCATCAGCAACAGGTCGGCTATGGTCTCCTTCTCATCGTCCACCAACACGAAGGAGTAGGGCTTCAGGAGGGATAGCTTGTCAAGCGCCCCGCTGTCGCGCAGGGCCAACAACTTGTCGCGCAGCAACGGCTCCACCTCGGCATAGAACGCGTCCTCGGTGTATTGGTTCTCTGCCCACTCCTCTATCACCGCACGTGCCAACTCTTCGTCGTCATCGTTGTAGATGGTCAGTTCGCCGGAGTCGCATCGCGGCTGAATGTGAATATCGGTGACGACAGACTGTTCGCTTCCTCTGCTGAAAGCCTTCAACGCGGTCTGTAAGGTCTGCTCGATGAGCAGTTGAGATTGTGAACTGAGTTCCATAAAGTATCGTGTATAAATTGTTTCGTTTGTTAACGCACCTCAAAGGTACAAATAAAATGGAACGTGCACTGCATTCTGCCAATAAATTCTTCACAAATCGACAGATTCCTCGTGTTTGGGTGGATATTCGCCCACTTGCAGTCAACTATCCGTTGTCGGTTTGGGGTGCGCATCCTTATCTTCGCAGGCTCTTTGGCCCCGGCCGTGCGGGTGCTGCCTGGTGGTTGGTGCGGTGCGGTGTTGTCCCTCCGTCAGTCTATTCCTTCGTTTGCTGTTCGTCGGTCTGTTTGTCGGTCTGTCCCTCTTCCTGGAAGCGGCTCATCTGCAGGTTGAGCTTATGCAGGCGCAGGGCTTTGTTCTCCAGTTGTCCGGTGTAGTAGAAGGTGGTGATGGTCTTGTCCTCCTGGTTGTTCTTGGCCTTTGCTAGGTCGTTGGCCTCCTTGGCGAACTTCAGCGCCTCGTCGATGTTGCCGTTCATCTCGTAGTAGACCGCCAGGTTGAAGGCCGTCCAGATTTTCTTCCGTGAGTTGGGCTTCGCGGCATCATACTGCCGTTTCCACAGCGTGTAGGCCTCGTCCCAACACTGTTCGTTCACCAGCACGGCGGCATCGCGCAGGTCCACATTGCCGCCGGCATAGAAGATGCGGGTCTCCGGTTTCCACTGGGGCACGAAGTATCTCACTGCGCGCGAGGCCATCTCCGATGCCATGTCGTCCACCATCTTCTCCTCGGTGAGCCCGGCCACGATGGGCCAGTAGAGGGTGTCGCGGATGCCGACGCTGATGGGGTCCTTGCGGGTGGGGATGTAGACGCTCATCATCGATGATACCTCTCCGCCTACAGAGGGGAACAGACCTGCTTCCTCGAAGTAGCGGGCATCCTCCCACGTCTTCACGCAGAGTCCGTCAATGGTGATGAGCATGTCCACCTGCAGGTCGGTCAGCAGTTGCTGTACGTTTTCCCGGGTCAGGCGTGCCTCGGCGGTCTGGTTGTTGCCGCTGCGCAGCGACGAGTCGCAGAGGATGATGTCGTCGAAGTATTCGCCGTCGGCCAACTGCTCCGCCAGGTCGTTGGCGAGCCACTTGCCGTTGCCCTCGATGATGCCTGCCGTGATGTGCTCCTTCAGCAGTGTGTCCTGGAACACTGTGTTGTCGACGATGCCCACCGACTTTATCTCAGGCGGGAAGCTCAGCTCGGATGGGTAGAGCGATTCCATGCTGACGTATCCCATGGTGGTGCAGGAGGCGAGCCCCAAGCAGACGAGTAGTATGATGATGGTTTGTTTCATGTTTCCAACGATGATGATTGTAGTCCTTTACAAAAATAGTCTGATTTCTCTTCACCCGGTGTACTGTCGCGGCCTTATTAACTACGTTTAACCGAATGACATAGGTTCTGACGGTAAACGGGTTCCAGCCGTTTGGTGGACGCGGGTTACTCCGATATAGCGGTGGCCTTGCACCATCGACCTCGCGCCGGACGGCGCTAGACCGTCTATCCCATGCTGGGTGCATTAAACAATCGGACCGCTTTAGTCCTGCGGGGGGGATACTAAAGCGGTCCGTTATCAGTTTCACTGCCAGCGCCTGTCGGCGGTGGGTCGGGCGGGGACGGTTAGAGTCCGCGTCCGTGGCAGTTCTTGTACTTCTTGCCACTACCGCAGGGGCAGGGGTCGTTGCGGCCTACGGTATGCTCCGCACGGATTGGCTCACGCTTCACTTCGCGTGTGTCTCTAGCTGCGGCAGCCTCCTGGTTGGGGTCGCTCAGGTCTTGCTTGCTCTCGTGGTACTGCTGACGGGGAGCGGGGGCTTCGGGAGCGGCTTCACGCACCTGCTCGGGCTCCTGCACAGGGATTTGTCCGCGCATGAGCACAGCCACCGTCTCGTTGTTGATCTTGTCCACCATATTGTCGAACAGGTTGACAGACTCCAGCTTGAATATCAACAGCGGGTCCTTCTGCTCGTAGCTGGCGTTCTGCACAGAGTGCTTCAGCTCATCCAACTCGCGCAGGTTCTCCTTCCATGCCTCGTCGATGGTGTGGAGCAGGATGGCCTTCTCGAACGACTTGACGATCTCCTTGCCCTCGCTTTCGTAGGAGGCCTTCAGGTTGCACGGGATGTTGTACATGCGCTTGCCGTCGGTGATGGGCACGAGGATGTTCTCGTACATCTGTCCGTGGGTCTCGTACACCTGCTTGATGACAGGCATGGCGATCTGTGCCATGCGGTCCATCTTGCGCTTGAAGTTGGTCATGGCCTCGTCGAATGTGCGGTCCACCAGGGTATCTTGTTTCACCTGGCGGAACTCCTCCTCGGTGAACGGAGCCTCCATGGCCAAGGTCTTCAGGATGTCCATCTTGGCACCCTCGTAGTCGTTGTTGACGATGGCGTTGTTGCAGCGCTCCCATATCATGTTCACGATGTCCATGCCGATGCGCTCACCCATCAGGGCGTGTCGACGTTTGGTGTAGATGACCGTTCGTTGTTTGTTCATCACGTCGTCGTACTCCAGCAGGCGCTTACGGATACCGAAGTTGTTCTCCTCCACCTTTTTCTGGGCGCGCTCGATGCTCTTGGAGATCATGGAGTGCTCTATCATCTCACCCTCCTTGAAGCCCAGCTTGTCCATCACGCCGGCAATGCGGTCGGACGAGAACAGACGCATCAGGTCGTCCTCCAGGGATACGAAGAACACGGATGAACCCGGGTCGCCCTGACGACCGGAACGTCCACGCAACTGACGGTCCACACGGCGCGACTCGTGGCGCTCGGTGCCGATGATGGCGAGACCGCCTGCGGCCTTCACCTCGGGGCTCAGCTTGATGTCGGTACCACGACCGGCCATGTTGGTGGCGATGGTCACCGTACCTGTCAGACCGGCTCTGGCCACGATGGAAGCCTCCTGCTGGTGCAGCTTGGCGTTCAACACGTTATGCTCTATCTTGCGCATGGTCAGCATCTTGCTCAGCATCTCGGAGATCTCCACCGAAGTGGTACCCACCAACACCGGGCGACCCTGCTTCACCAGACTCTCTATCTCTTCGATGACGGCTTTGTACTTCTCACGCTTGGTCTTGTAGACGCGGTCGTTCATATCGATACGCGCGATGGGGCGGTTGGTCGGGATGACCACCACATCCAGCTTGTAGATGTCCCAGAACTCGCCTGCCTCCGTCTCTGCCGTACCGGTCATACCGGCCAGCTTGTGATACATTCTGAAGTAGTTCTGCAGGGTGATGGTAGCGAAGGTCTGGGTGGCATACAGGAGATTAT
>CAYZVH010000101.1:0-8832 GCA_964481755.1 uncultured Bacteroides sp.
TCCGTGAGATGCTTTGTTGTTTCCGTGAGATGCTTTGTTGTTTCCGTGAGATGCCTTGTCGTTTCCGTGAGATGCCTTCTCGTTTAGTTGAGATGGCATATGGCTGGAGTCTGCTTGCCGTGTGGACGTTGGCAGTCGAATTGGCGGCCGAATTGGCCACCGACTCTATGCAGGCGAAGCAGCGTTTACCGTCCTCTTCCGATGTCCAGCTAGTGGAAGTCACAGCGGAGATTCCATTAGAAATCGTCGGTTATCCTCCTCTTCCGACGTCCAGCAAGTAGATGGAGATTCCATTAGAAATCGTCGTTACCACCCTTTGCCGACATCCAACAAGTAGAAGTCACAACGGAGATTCCCATTAGAAATCGTCGTTTACAGTCCTCTTCCGACATCCAGCCAGTAGGAGTTACGACAGAGATTCCATTAAAAATCGTCGTTTACCGTCCTTTGAAGATGTCCAGCAGATAGCCTAGGCGCACGCTGATGACGGTGTGGTTGGAGTTGCCGAAAGGGTCCTTCTTCGTGTCGCCGAAGATGTTGCCGAAGCCGTAGTAGTAGCGTCCCTCCAGCGTGAAGTGGCCTATCTTGGTGGCGAGGTCGATGCCGGCGCCACCGGCTATACCATAGTCGAACGTCTTCTCAATGTCCTTGCCATACTGCTGTGTCACGCTGTTCGGTCGGTTGCTGGTGTCCCATGGGTCGCCACCGTAGGTCTCCTTGTCCGACAGGTAGAAGCCGAACTGCGGTCCAGCGTTGACGAAGAACTGCACACCGCGCTCCTCGCGTCCCCAACCGAGGTGGGCGAAGATAGGCACCTGCACGTAGTCGATGGTGCGCTGGTAGGTGTTGTTGCTGCCGTCGTCGATGTTCTCCAACCAACCTTGTTGGCTATAGTTCAGCTCCAGCTGCACGGCACATACGGTGGCGAAATACTTCTCGCACGTGTAGCGCAGCGTGATGCCGCCGGTGACGCCGTTCAGCGAGTTCTGGTCGATGGTAGGGGTGAAGTTGACCGTGTTCATGTTCATGCCACCGTTGATGCCGATGGCCAGTGTGCTGCGCGATTCACCCACCTGGGCGTGAGCCGAAGGGGCGTAGAGTGCTGCGCAAATCAACGGCAAGGCCATGCGTAGCGCCAAGTTGCGGCGGACGTGTCGCTCCGCCTTGTGGCCGTCCGTGCCGTTGTGGCGCTTCACGGAGAGGCTGTGTATCTTAGAAATCAGTGTACTCATATCGTGATTATTTGTCAAAGTCTAATTTCAGCAACTCGTGGTCGCGCGAGAAGTGGACGAAGAACACCTTGCGGTTGATGAAGCCTCCCCAGTTGTTCACCCGCTGGAACTTGAAGCTGGTCTGTATGGTCCGTATGTCCAGTCGGCCGAGGTTCTCCTCCAGACTGTTGCCGTAGAGCGAGAGTCCCTTGAGGAAATAGTAGCCTGTGTCGAATCCCAGGAGGGCGTACTTCGGATAGGTGTTCATCATCGCCTTGCCGAACCAGCCGTGGAACGAACGCTGGAACTGCGCAACGACCGTCGACAGGTTGTTGGCGTAGAACGACCCATAGAAATAGGTGTCGAACGTGTAGTACTCGTTGATGAAGTCGTTCGTGTAGGTCTGCCACTCGGGGTAGCCGAACATCTGTATGTGGCACTCGGGCGACTCCAGATGCAACTGCTTCAGGTAAGGGATCAAGCGGTTCAGCGCCAGGCTGGTGCCCGATGTGGGGATGAAGAGGTTGGGGCGGTCTGTCGCCACGAGGCTCTTCAGGTTCGGGTCGTTCTTGGGGTCCGCCTTTATGGTCTGGTAGGAGAGTCCAGCTTGGTCCAGCTCGCTCTTCAGTCCCTTGATGAACTCAGCCTTGTCGTTGTTGCCGTCGTTGGTGTTCACGAAGAATATCCGTGGGTTCTTCTCGCGGAAGCATCTCAGGAAGTGCTCGTACACCTCCGAGTAGAGGTACGACTGCGGCGTGTTGATTTGGTAGATCGACGGTGTGTTGTACACCTCGGTGCTCTTCGAGCTGAAGGGAATCACCAGCCGGATGTCGTGCTTCTTGGCGAACTCGCTGGCCTCGGCCACCTGGTTGGCGTGCACCGGACCGATGATGAGGTTCATCTTCGTCATCTCCTGCTTGGCGAGTATCGACTTGATGGACATGCCTGTGCCCTTGGAGTCGTAGGCGTAGATGTTGAAGGAGTAACCATCCTTCTTCAGACTGTCCACCGCCATGAGGAAGCCTTGGTAGTACTCCACCATGCGCTTCTGCTCGTTGTTGTTGTGCGTCTGGGTCATGAAAGGCAAGATGACGGCCACGTTGACCGTGCTCAGCCGCTCGCTGCTCTTCGCCTTCACCTTATTGAAATAGTCCGCGTTGGAGAGTTGGTTGTTGCTCTGCGCCTCCACGGTCTGCTGCTGATGCGCCTCCTTCGCCTTCTTGGAGTAGGGGATGCGCAGGTATTTGCCCTTCTTCAGCTTCTCCGTCTTCAGCTCGGGATTCTCGTCGACCAGCTCCTGCTCGGTGATGCCATACTGCTTGCAGATGCTGTAGATGGTCTCTTTCCGCGCCACCTTGTGGATGTCCTTATAAGCGGGCAACTTGGTGCTCTTGTCTTGCTGTGTCACCTGCTTCTGCGGCACGGCGACGCTGACGCTGTTCGACAACTGCACCGTGGTGCTTGTCTGCGCGGTGCTGTTGGCAGTGTTGCCAGCCTCGGGAATCACAATCACCTGTCCTGCCTTGAAGTTGTCGGCGGACAGACCTGGGTTGGCGGCGCAGATGGCCTCCGCCGTCAGGTGATATTGTTGCGTGAGTCGGTAGAGCGTCTCGCCCGACTGTATGGTGTGGAACTTCGTGGTAGCGCTGCTCTTCGTCTGGGGAATCTTCAGCACGTCGCCCGCTTTGATGACCTTCTCGCTGCCAGGGTTCAGACTGACAATCTCTTCGGTAGTGACTCCATACATGGTGGCGATGGAGTAGAGGCTTTGTCCCTTGGTGATGGTGTGCAGGAAGTAATTCGCCTGTTGCGCATAGCCCAAATGGAAAGAAGACAGGAGAACGCCCGTCAGAAGAATGGTGCGGATTGATTTCATAAGAGTCTATTCTTTTTACATTTGGATGCAAAAGTAGTAAATTCCATAAAGTTTATTTGGGTCTGTGCGTAATTATTTCGGGCGGATGCACTATTTTTGCGTGATAATTGAGAAAAAACTCCGAAGATGGCAGATGAGTCAAACAAAATAAATGTGTACGGTGCACGTGTACACAACCTGAAGAATATAGATGTGGAGATACCGCGCGACAGCTTGACGGTGATCACCGGCTTGAGCGGCAGCGGCAAGTCCTCGTTGGCTTTCGACACGTTGTTCGCCGAGGGACAGCGGCGCTACATAGAGACCTTCTCGGCCTACGCACGCAACTTCCTGGGCGGAATGGAACGGCCCGATGTGGACAAGATAACCGGACTCAGCCCTGTGATCTCCATCGAACAGAAGACCACCAACAAGAATCCACGCTCCACCGTGGGCACCACCACGGAGATCTACGACTACATGCGTCTGCTCTTCGCGCGCGCCGGCGAGGCCTATTCCTACCTCTCCGGCGAGAAGATGGTGAAGTACACCGAGGAGCAGATTCTGAACCTCATACTCGACGCCTACGCCGACAAGCGCATCTACCTGCTGGCTCCGCTGGTGCACAACCGCAAGGGCCACTACCGCGAGCTCTTCGAGCAGGTGCGCAAGAAAGGCTTCCTCAACGTGAGGGTGGACGGCGAGCTGCGCGAGATCACCCACGGCATGAAGCTGGACCGCTACCGCAACCACGACATCGAGCTGGTGGTGGACAAGCTGGCGGTCAACGGCAAGGACATCACACGGCTGAAGCAGAGCGTGGAGAAGGCCATGAGCCAAGGTGAGGGACAGCTGATGGTGCTCGACGCGCAGACCATGGAAGCGCGCCACTACAGCAAACACCTGATGTGCCCTGTCACAGGCATTTCCTACAAGGAGCCCGCGCCCCACAACTTCTCGTTCAACTCCCCGCAGGGCGCTTGCCCCAAGTGCAAAGGCCTCGGCGTGGTCAACCTGATAGACATCGACAAGGTCATTCCCGACCGCTCGCTCTCCATCTACGAGGGGGCGATAGCTCCACTGGGAAAGTACAAGAACTCCATGATATTCTGGCAGATAGCCGCTTTGCTCGAGAAGTATGAGCTGACGCTGAAGACTCCGCTGACGGAATTTCCCGAGGAGGCCGTGAGCGACATCCTCTATGGGTGCGACGAGCGGATAAAGATAAAGAGCACGCTGCTCCACTCCGGCAGCGACTACTTCACCAACTACGAAGGGCTGGTGAAGTACATACAGATGCTGCAGGAGGGAGAGTCCTCAGCCACCCAGCAGAAGTGGGTGGAGCAGTTCTCGCGCACAGCCACCTGTCCCGAGTGCCAGGGCGCGCGACTCAACAAAGAGGCGATGAGCTTCCGCATACACGACAAGAACATCTGCCAACTCTCGTCGATGGACATCAGCGAACTCTACGAGTGGGTGATGACCGTGGAGCAACACCTCAGCGACAAACAACGGCAGATAGCCGCCGAGGTGCTGAAGGAAATCCGCAGCCGCCTGCGCTTCCTCCTCGATGTGGGGCTCGACTACCTGTCGCTCAACCGCTCGTCGGTCTCCCTCTCCGGCGGCGAGAGTCAGCGCATCCGCCTGGCCACGCAGATAGGCTCGCAACTGGTGAACGTGCTCTACATACTCGACGAGCCCAGCATCGGACTGCACCAACGCGACAACCTGCGGCTCATCAACTCCCTGAAGCAACTCCGCGACCTGGGCAACACCGTGATGGTGGTGGAGCACGACAAGGACATGATGCTCAGCGCCGACTATGTGGTGGACATGGGTCCCAAAGCCGGACGGCTGGGAGGTGAGGTGGTGTTCGCCGGAACGCCTGCCGAGATGCTGCGCCAGCGCACGCTCACCTCGCAGTACCTCAATGGCGAGATGAAGATAGAGGTGCCCAAGCAGCGCCGCAAAGGCAACGGCAAGTGGCTGCGGCTGAAGGGCGCCAGGGGCAACAACCTGAAGGGCGTGGACGTGGATTTCCCCTTGGGGACATTCATCTGCGTGACCGGAGTCTCCGGCAGCGGCAAGTCCACCCTCGTAAACGACACGCTGCAGCCTATCCTGTCGCAACACTTCTACCGCTCCCTGCAGGACCCTATGCCTTACGACTCCATCGAAGGTATGGAGTTCGTGGACAAGGTGGTGGACGTCGACCAATCCCCCTTGGGACGCACGCCACGCTCCAACCCTGCCACCTACACGGGAGTGTTCGCCGACATCCGCACCCTCTTCGTGGAACTTCCCGAGGCGAAGATTCGCGGATATAAACCTGGGCGATTCTCGTTCAACGTGGCCGGAGGCCGCTGCGAGGCCTGTGGCGGCAACGGCTACAAGACCATCGAGATGAACTTCCTGCCCGACGTGATGGTGCCTTGCGAGGTGTGCCACGGCAAACGCTACAACCGCGAGACCCTGGAGGTGCGCTTCAAAGGCAAGTCCATTGCCGATGTGCTGGATATGACCATCAACCAGGCCGTGGAGTTCTTCGAGAACGTGCCCCAGATAGTGAACAAGATAAAGGTGCTGCAGGACGTGGGCCTGGGCTACATCAAGCTGGGACAGTCGTCCACGACCCTCTCCGGCGGCGAGAGCCAGCGTGTGAAGCTGGCCACCGAACTGTCCAAGCGCGACACCGGCCGGACGGTCTACATACTGGACGAGCCCACCACCGGACTCCACTTCGAGGACATCCGCGTGCTGCTGAACGTGCTCAACCGCTTGGTGGACAAGGGCAACACCGTCATCGTCATCGAGCACAACCTCGACGTGATAAAGATGGCGGACTACATCATCGACATGGGCCCCGAAGGCGGAAAGGGCGGCGGCACCCTGCTGGCCTGCGGCACCCCCGAGGAGGTGGCCCAATGTGGCAAGGGCTACACTCCACAATTCATCAAGGAAGAACTGAGTCAGCAATGACCTATTTATATATATAAGGTATATGGCGATAGAGATAGAACGGAAATTCATGGTGAAGGGACCCTACAAGCAATGCGCTGTGGGGCAGTTGCGCATCACGCAAGGCTACCTGAACTCTGCCCCCGAGCGCACCGTGCGCGTCAGGCTGAAAGAGGGCAGGGGATGGATGACGGTGAAGGGCCGTGGCAACGACAGCGGCACCTCCCGCTACGAGTGGGAGAAGGAGATACCTGCCGACGAAGCCCGCGAGCTGCTGCGCCTCTGCGAGCCAGGCGTGATAGACAAGACACGCTACCTGATCCCTGCCGGACCGTACACCTACGAGGTGGACGAGTTCTACGGCGACAACGAAGGACTCACCATGGCCGAGATAGAGCTGCCTAGTGAGGACACCACCTTCGAACGCCCCGAATGGCTAGGCCAGGAGGTGACAGGCGACCCACGCTTCTACAACGCTCAACTTACCAAGAACCCTTATAAAAACTGGAGAGAAGAATATGAAAGAGAACATTAAGAAAACCAATGTGGCACGCCTGCTCGACAAAGCCGGCGTGACGTACGAACTGATTCCCTACGCTGTGGACGAGAACGACCTCAGCGCCGGACACGTGGCGCAAAGCCTGGGCGAGAACATCGACCAAGTCTTCAAGACCATCGTGCTCCATGGCGACAAGAGCGGACACTTCGTCTGCGTCATCCCTGGCGAGAAGGAAATCGACCTGAAGCTGGCCGCCAAGGTCTCCGGCAACAAGAAGTGTGAGCTGCTGCCCCTGAAGGAACTGCTGCCCACCACCGGCTACATCCGTGGCGGCTGCTCGCCCATAGGCATGAAGAAACATTTCCCCACCTACATCCACGAGTCGTGCCAGGCATTCCCCTACATCTACGTCAGCGCCGGCATGCGCGGACTGCAGATAAAGATAGCCCCGCAGGACTTGGCGCGCGAGTCGAACGCCGAAATCTGTTGTCTGTGCGACTGAGCCGTGGCTTGTCGACTCAAAAAGAGACTGGCTTATTTTGCATTGCATGCGAATAACCGTATATTTGCAAACAAAAAAATTATTAATACCTAAATCTTAAGTTATGTTTGAAGGACAGCCGAAAGGCTTATACGCGTTGGCGCTAGCCAACACAGGCGAACGGTTTGGTTACTACACCATGCTCGCCATCTTTACTCTTTTCATGCAGGCTAAGTTCGGATGGGCAGAGTCCCAAGCCGGACAGGTGTACGCCATCTTCCTCGCAGTAGTCTATTTCGCCCCGCTTCTCGGAGGTATGTTGGCCGACCGCATCGGTTACGGCAAGTGTGTGACCATCGGCCTGGCCACCATGTTCCTCGGATACCTGGGCCTTGCCATACCTACCCCTGCCGACATGACAGGACAGGTGGCCATGTTCGCCGCCTTGGCTTGCGTCTCTTTGGGAACAGGCCTTTTCAAGGGCAACCTGCAGGTGCTCGTGGGTAACCTCTACGACGACCCCAAGTACTCTGCTCGCCGCGACTCCGCCTTCAGCCTCTTCTATATGGCCATCAACATCGGCGCCATGTTCGCGCCTTCCATGGCCAAGTGGATCACCAACGCCTACCTCGGTCAGTACGGTTTCGTCTACGACGCCGGCAACACCGACCCTGCTTACCTGCAGGCCCTCTACGGCGCTTATGGGCTGAGCTTCGGCGTGGCTTGCGTGTCGCTGGTCATCTCCGCCGTCATCTATTTCGCCTGCCGCAGCTGGTTCAAGCATGCCGACGTCACCGCCAAGCAGGCTTCGCAGCAGGCTAAGTCCCACGTGGAGAAGCTCACCCCGAAGCAGGAGAAGGACCGCATCGTCGCCTTGCTGCTCGTCTTCGCCGTGGTCATCTTCTTCTGGATGGCCTTCCACCAGAACGGTTCAGCGCTGACCTTCTTCGCTAAGAAGTATACCAACCTCACCGTGGACGGCGGCATGCGTGTGTGGTTCAACATCTGGAGCTTGGCCCTCATCGCCCTCTCCGTTTACTTCGCTTTCGGCGCATTCCAGTCGAAGACGAAGAAGAACCGCATCGTCTGTGGCTTCGTCACGCTGCTCGCATGGTTTGGCGCCATCGCCTGCTTCAGGACGATGGAGAATCCGACGATGGCTCAGCCGTCTGACTTCCAGCAGTTCAACCCCTTCTTCGTGGTGGCGCTCACACCGTTCAGCATGCTGTTCTTCGGTGCGCTGGCCAACAAGGGTCGTGAGGTGAGTGCCCCTGCCCGCATCGCTTGGGGTATGTTGGTGGCCGCTCTTGGTTTCGGCGTCATCACACTGGCCTCCACAGGACTGACCTCTCCGATGAACCTGGGCGATGGCACACAGAGCATCCTCTCGCCGAGCTGGTTGATTTCCACTTACTTCACGTTGACGTTGGCCGAGCTGCTGCTCTCGCCGATGGGCATCTCGTTCGTTTCCAAGGTGGCTCCTCCCAAGTACAAAGGCCTGATGATGGGTGGATGGTTTGTGGCTACCGCCATCGGTAACTATCTGAGCTCCATCCCGTCGATGTTGTGGAACAAGATTCCGTTGATGTACAACTGGGGCATCCTCATCGCCCTCTGCTTGATCAGTGCCATTGTGATGTTCGCTCTCTTGAAGAAGCTGAACCAAATGACCGCATAAGGGGGGATTCCCTCTCTCCGAGTCCGCAGCCCCTTCTTCGGCTGCAGGGCTTATAGAAACAATTCGCCGCCGAGCATCTGCGTCTTGCAATGTCCGGCGGCGATTTGGTTTTATCCTTCGAGTCTATAATAGAATTGTCATTCTGTTAGA
>CAYZVH010000101.1:8842-11242 GCA_964481755.1 uncultured Bacteroides sp.
ATGCTTGTAGGGAGTACGCATGTGCTCGTTGCCCCATGCTTCGATTGTCTGTTCGTTTATGTTGCCGTTGTCCCACAATTTGTCTATTTCCTTTTGAGCCTTATCGGCAAAGAAACGGGCGATGATGACCTTCAATTCATCGAGATCTTCCTGACTGCTTATGTTGTTGACAGCGTTCAGAATCTCCAGTTTGGCCATTTGTTCGTACGACATATTCTTAATGTTTTTTGTTTGAGAGAAACATTCCCTAAATCATCGGTAAGGGTAATCCTTTTGCCCGATAACTCCAAACCTGGAAGCGGATTCTTTGGAATTTATGAATAGCCGAGGGGGAATATGGATAGGAGAGGGCCTATAGGAGAGGGCCGTAGAAACGAAGAAAGCCCGCTAAACGAATAGCGAGCTTTCTGTAGCTTTTTAGGTTGCTAAAAATTATTCAGCAACAACGGCAGCTGTGTCGTTAGCTGTTGTGTCAGCAGCTACTGAGTCAGCGGGAGCCTCAACAACCTCTTCAACTACTGCTGTAGAATCCTGAGCAGCTTCTGTGTTAGCAGCTTTGTTTCCGCAAGAAGCGAAAGAAACGGCTGCAAATGCTACAAGTCCGAATACTAATGTCTTCATTTTCTTTGCTTTTTAAAAACTATAAAACAATTATTTGCTTATTAAAACGCTGCAAAGGTATGCACTTTAGAGATACGTTGTTCTCCAAAACGCGTTTTTTTTCGAACTTTTTTTGAAAAAGTCCTCTTTTGCCCTCCATAAGGGCGTTCCAGGCATGGTTTTGCCCCTCTGTTGAGGTCCCGATGCGGTGGTTTACTGCCTTCGGCGAAGGGTGGAGTGGTCTCTCGTGCGCTATATATATAATAGGTATAGGCGGATTCGCGTGCTTTTTTGCCCCCTGGGAGAGCGATAAATGAGCGTCGGGTGGTAGGAAATGCCGATTTATAGCTAACTTTGTGCGCTTCAATGAGCGAACATGGAGCGGAAAACTGAACGAAACAATGATAGATACTTCTGTATTTCAAGATAAGAAAGCGGTTTACTACACGCTGGGGTGCAAGCTGAACTTCTCCGAGACCTCCACCATCGGGCGCATCTTGCGCCAGGCGGGAGTGCGCACTGTGCGCAAAGGCGAGGTGGCGGACATCTGTGTGGTGAACACCTGTTCCGTGACCGACACGGCCGACCACAAGTGTCGGCAGGCCATCCACCGGCTGGTGCGCCAACACCCCGGAGCCTTCGTGGTGGTGACAGGTTGCTACGCCCAGCTGAAGCCCGACCAGATAGCGGACATCGAGGGAGTGGACCTCGTAGTCGGCGCCGAGCAGAAGGGCCAGCTGATAGAACTGATGGGCGACCTGCGCAAGAAAGATAGGGCAGAGACCTACACCGGCGCCCTGAAGGACATACGCACCTTCGTGCCATCCTGCTCGAGGGGCGACCGCACACGCTTCTTCCTGAAGGTGCAGGACGGATGCGACTACTTCTGCTCCTACTGCACCATCCCCTTCGCCCGCGGACGCAGCCGCAACGGTACCGTCGCCTCCATGGTGGAGCAGGCACGCCAAGCTGCCGGCGAGGGTGGCAAGGAGATTGTCATCACGGGCGTCAACATCGGCGACTTCGGCAAGTCCACCGGCGAGACTTTCTTCGACCTTGTGAAAGCCCTCGATGAGGTGGAGGAGATTCACCGCTACCGCATCTCGTCCATCGAGCCCAACCTGCTGACCGACGAGATCATCGACTACGTGGCCACGTCGCGTGCCTTCATGCCCCACTTCCACATCCCCCTGCAGGCAGGGTCGGACGAGGTGCTCAGGCTGATGCGCCGCCGCTACGACACGGCCCTCTTCGCGCACAAGATAGAGAAGATACGCAGCGTCATGCCCGACGCCTTCATCGGCGTGGACGTGATCGTGGGCACACGTGGCGAGCGCGACGAGCTCTTCGAGGAGGCTTACCGCTTCGTGGAGGGCCTGGACGTGACGCAACTCCACGTCTTCAGCTACTCCGAACGGCCTGGCACACAGGCTCTGAAGATAGACTACGTGGTTTCCCCCGAGGTGAAGCATCAGCGTAGCCAACGCCTGCTCGCCCTCTCGGACGAGAAGACGCATGCCTTCTACGCGCGCCACATAGGGCAGACCAAGCAGGTGTTGCTGGAGAAACCCAAGCCCGGACTGCCGATGCACGGCTTCACGGACAACTACATCCGCGTGGAGGTGGACGCTCCCCACACGCTCGACAACCAGCTGGTGATGGTCGCGCTGGGCGATTTCAATGCCGACGGCTCCGCCCTGCGAGGCCGACTGATCACTTCAGAAGAAGAATAGTGTCATGGAACGGAATGGTAGTAGAGACAGCGTGATGGAAGCCCGAAGCGGAGTGGGGGAGAACGAA
>CAYZVH010000102.1:0-11191 GCA_964481755.1 uncultured Bacteroides sp.
GCTGTCAAGAGGGTTGTGCGTCACGTGTCAACCAATCGTGTGTCACGTGTCAACCAATCGTGCGTCACGTGTCAACCAATCGTGCGTCACGTGTCAACCAACCGATTCGTATAATGGATTGGGGCGGATAGATAGTGTTGTTGACCGAATGAATAATAGTAGGCTTACAATAAATCCGGGGGTATTCCTGCCGGTATTGAAACAAAGTTTATACCTTTGTGTATGGTAACCACTAATGAATGTTATGGCAAAAATTAAAGTTCAGAATACAGAGATAACTATCATCAACCACGATGATAAAGATTATATATCATTGACAGATATGGTGCGTAATATAGAGAACGGGTTGGCTCTTATCGAAAAATGGTTACGCAATAAAAACACAATCGAGTTCCTAGGCATATGGGAAGAAATGTACAATCCTGATTTTAATTCCACCGAATTCGAGGGAATTAAAAATGAAGCCGGGCTGAACCGGTTTATTCTTTCAGTGAAGCAATGGACGGAAAAGACCAATTCGAGAGGCCTTATAGCAAAAGCCGGACGCTATGGCGGCACTTATGCCCATAAGGACATTGCGTTTGAATTTGCCTCGTGGGTTTCTCCCCAATTTAAACTCTATCTATTGAAAGAGTTCCAACGTCTGAAAGAACAGGAACAAACCCAATTAGGTTGGTCTGCCAAACGTGAGTTATCCAAGATAAACTACCGCATACATACCGATGCAATCAAGCAGAATCTTATCCCTGCAGAGGTCACCGCCAAACAAGCAAGTATTATCTATGCTGACGAAGCCGACATGCTGAATGTGGCGATGTTCGGCATGACTGCTAAGATGTGGCGTGAACAACATCCAGAACTGAAGGGGAATATCCGGGACTATGCCTCTATTAACGAATTGATTTGCCTCTCAAACATGGAAAACCTCAATGCGGTATTCATTGACCAAGGCATTCCGCAGGGTGAACGGTTGTTCAAACTCAATCAGATTGCAATTCAACAGATGAAAGTTTTAGAGGGTGATAACAACGACCGTAAGCTATTAAAATAAAGCGGCAGAACTCATTTGCTCTCCACGACGAAGGTGGTGGAGACGGTGTTGCCGGCCTCGTCCACGGCGGTGAGGGAGTGCTGACCTGGGGAGGGCGAGAAGGTGACCTTGTGGAAGTCCTCGGTCTGCATGAGGTAATGGTCGTCGAGATGCCAGAAGACGGTGGCGTGGGGGTTGCTGTGGGCCAGCTCCACGGTGAGCTGTCCCTCGCTGCCATCCAACTGGCGGGGCAGACGGATGTGAGCGTTCATGGGAGGATAGATGAACTGCATGAGCGTGCCGCCCTCGTCGACCACACCTCGGCGCAGAGGCGGCAGGGGACGGTACTCGGGATGATGCTGGCGATAGTACCACTCCCACACGGGCGGCAACACGAACCACGACTTCTGCACCACGGGCTCGTCGGTGCCACTGTCGGCATAGACGCGCCACTGCTCGTCCGGCGTGACGGTGACCAGCCGGTGGTAGGGACAGGCGGCGGAACGCAGGCCCGTGGGCACTACGTAGACGGTGTCGACCTCCTCGCAGAAACGACCCTTCAAGCAGCCAGACTGGTGACAAGTCTCCACCTCGGTCAGTCCCTCGTCCGGACGGGTGAACCAGACGGACGACGGCAGAGTGTTGAACACGTCGAACATCACCGGACCGGCAGTGCGCGCGCCCACCAACTCAGGCTTACCCTCGCCGGTGGCATTGCCCACCCACACACCTACCGCATAGCGGGGCGTAACGCCCACGGCCCAGGCATCGCGGAAGCCATAGCTGGTGCCGGTCTTCCACGCAACGGTCTGCATGGAGGAGATGGACTTCCAGTCAATCTCCTCGGGGCGGTTGAGCTCGGTCAGGGCCGACAGGGTGAGCCATGACGCACCCGCCCACTCGGCTTGATACTGCCAGTTCTTCCCTAGCGAGGTGAAGGAGCCGCTGCGGTCGTATGTCACCACGGCATCGGGGTCCTCATCCTCGGGCCAGAGCAAGGCGGCGGACTGGTTACGCTGCGAGAGGGAGGGCGACAGCAACTCCGCCAGACGTTTGTAGGCATTGGTGACCTCCCATAGGGTGGTCTCGGCACCACCCAGCACCAGCGAGAGGCCGTAGTGCGACGGCGAGCGGTTGATGCTGTTGAAGCCAAACTGACGGAGCAGGTGGTGGAACTTGGGCACGCCATACTGCTGGAGCATGCTGACGGCGGGAATGTTGAGCGAGCGCGCCAAGGCTTCGGAGGCGGGCACGGCCCCCTCGAACTGCAGACTGAAGTTCTGCGGCGCGAAACCATTGACGTTGATAGGAATGTCGGGCAACAGGGTGTGGGGCAGCAACTCACCCTCACGCTGCATGGCGGCATAGAGGAAGGGCTTGAGGATGCTGCCCGTGCTGCGGGGCGACTGGATGATGTCCACCTGGTTGCCCTCCTGTGCGCGGTTGTTCTGCACATTGCCACAGTAGGCCACCACGCGGTTGGCGGGGACGTCGAGCACCAGTATGGCGAGGTTGCGGATGTCGCTCCGGCGGAACTCGTTGCTCCATCGCTCGGCGATAGCCTCCACGCGTTGCTGCACCCCAACGTCGACAGTCGAGCGGGTGGAGAGCCCAGGGCGGGTCTTGTAGAAGTAGTCCACCAGGCAAGGGGCTATCTGGGGCAAGGCCAGCGGCTCGGCAGGCAGCGGCTCGGCCACGGCCAGCTCGTAGGTGGAGGTGTCGATGACTCCACTGTCCAGCAGACGACGGAGCAGCCGGTTGCGTTTGTCCAGCAGTCGTGGACGGCCTTTGGCCAGGTGTATCATGGAGGGGGCGTTGGGCAGCACGGCCAGCGTGGCGGCCTCAGCCCACGAGAGTTCGTCGGCAGAGTGACCAAAGTAGCGCCAGGCCGCGGCATCGAGTCCCACCACGTTGCCACCAAAGGGAGCGTGGGAAACGTAGAGGGCCAGCAGCTCGCGCTTGGAGACACGGAACTCCAGTCGGGTGGCGAGCACCATCTCGATGAGTTTCTCCTTGACGGTGCGCGGGTTGCCTCGCATCAGGCGCACCACCTGCATGGTGAGGGTGCTGCCACCGCTCACAACATGTCCGGCCCGGAGGTTCTGGTACATGGCCCGGCAGATGGCCGCGGGGTCCACTCCCCAATGGTAGTAGAAGTGGCGGTCCTCGAAGGCGATGAGGCAACGCTCCACCTTCTCGGGCACATCCTGCCGGGGCGGGAAGCGCCACTGGCCGTCCGCGGCAATGCGGGCACCCAACAGCGTGCCGTGGCGGTCGGTCACCACGGTGGAATAGGATACCGTGAAGAGCTGCCGTGGCAGACAAAAGAAATAAGCTACAGCCAAAAGGGCCGCCACCACGAGGGCGACCCTTTTGGCTGTAGAGAGGGACTTCCAGTAGCGCAGGAGCTTATTCATCCGAACGTGTCACTTACTGGAAGGTTGGGGTTACTGCGTCACCTCGGTGCGACCGGCACGGCTGCGGGCGGTGACGGTGGCATCGTACATGTCCTCGCACTGCACGGCGGGCAGTATGTAGTTGCCCACATAGTTGGCCTGCAGGCGGACGACGAAGTGCTTCGTCTGCGACGGGAGCAGACTGAAGTAGGTCAGCACCCGGTCGTCGCGCACATCCCGGTAGGTGAAGTCTCCTTTCTGGTGCTCGTCGTAGATTTCCCATCCCGACGGCAGTATGTGGGTCAGCGCCAAGCTGTTGAGCGACTCAGCAGCCGAGAGGTTGGTGACGGAGACTATGGCATAGAAGTCGGTGCCTTGCTTCACTTGGTCGATGCTCATCTGATGGCGTGAGGCATCGGCGTAGGTAACCGCCAGGCGGACTTTGTTGGCTATCTCGGGCAAGGTGTCGTTGGTAAGCTGCACGCGCGACACCACGTTGGCATAGAGGGTGCCGTCGCCGGCATTGCGCACCGTGAGGATGCCCTGGCCGGACTTCTTCGTCTCGACGGGCAGGGTGTAGAGCACCTTGGCGGACTTCACGGCGGACTGTTTCTTGCCGTTCATGGTCCACGAGAAGTTGAGCGAACCGGACTGTTTCTCGCTCATGCGGGCCAGTGCCATGATGGCGAAGGCTGTGGACTGGGTGGTGAAGCCCTCCTCCTTGGACATCTGCTGGGTCAGCTTGGTGGCCAGCGTGTAGGCCTCCTTCTGGTGACCGGTGAGCACGAGGTCCTCCAGTATCATCGCCTCGTCGCGCACCTCGGAGCCAAAGATCTGCCAGTAGGTGTGGAGGGAATCGGCCTGCGCCTTGCCTTGGAATATCAGTTCGTCGGCCGCCTTCTGTTTACCGGCTACGGCATAGCTGGCCGCCAAGCGGTATAGCGCTTGCTTGGGCAGGTTCTTCTGTTCCTTCAACCGGTTCATGGCTCCATACTCGGGCACATTGGCCAGGGCGAGGGTGTAGAGGCGGAAGGCCTGTTGCATGGCGGAACTCTCCACCTGCCAAGCCTCGGCGCCCTGCTGCGGAGCGCGCCAGTTCTGCGCGAGCGCCTTCTGGTAGCGGCGCCAGCCCTTCAGCACCTTGCTGTGCACAGCGTAGCCTTTCTCCTCAGCCAAGGTGAGGAACATGCCGGCGTAGGAGGTAACCCACTCGTCGGCAGCGGTCTGACCGGGCCAGTAGACGAAGCCGCCGGTGGCCGTCTGTCGGCTGTAGAGTTGGCTGATGGCCTCCTCCACATTCTGTTTTATCGTAGCCTCTTCGTCCTTGTCCACATCCTTCAACCGGTCGATGAAGAGCAGTGGCAGACCCTTGGAGGCGAGTTGCTCGGTACAGTGGTGGTTGTAGTCGTAGAGGTAATTGAGCCGTCGGGTAACGTCGAGCATCGGCAGGCGTGAGACTTCCAGTTGCACCGCGTCGCCCATCGGATAGTTGATGGTGGCCTCAGCGCCCTTCTCCACCCACGCGTCGCGGGTGAGGTTGACGGTCGGGTTGGGGTTGCGCACCTCTATCTCCACCGTCTCCTGGGCCTTGTTGCCATTGCCCGTGGCGGTGATGTGGATGGTGGCCTTGCCCGTGTGGCGGGTCTTCAGGCGGAAGTTGACGATGCGGTCCTCCGCCTCGGTGAAGCTGAGGGTCTGCTTGGCCGGGGTGATGGTCACCTCGCCGGACGAGGCGCTGACCTCCACCTGCTTCACATTCTTGTCCATCACGAAGAGGTTCACCGGCAGGGAGATCTCCTCGTTGACGCTCAGCACGCGCGGCAGGGAGGAGAGCAACATCAGCGGTGTGCGCACGTAGGCGCTCTTCTCGGCGCTGCCGTAGGCACCGTCTTGTCCGGCCACTACCATCACACGGACGGAACCCACGTACATGGGCAGCTTGATGGTGTGTGTCTTCTGCTTGCCTTTACCTATATAATATGGTCCCACAAACTTCACCACAGGTTTGAAGCGGTTGGCCTTGGCGTCCGCCGGCTTCAGCTCGGCATCGCCGCCCACACCGAACATGCCGCCGAACTTGCCGGCGAAGGCTCCCAGCACATCGTCGTACATGTCCCACGTGCGGATGCCCAGCGCCTCGCGGCTGTAGAACTCGTTCCACGGGTCGGGGGTCTTGAAGTTGGTGAGGTCCAGCAGTCCGTCGTCCACAATGGCCAGCGTGTAGGTCATCGGCTTACCGTTCTGCTCACTCACAGTCACCTGGAAGTTGGTCTCGGGCTTCAGCTCGTCGGGCATGGAGATGCGTGGCTGCAGTTTGGTGGCCTTGTTGTTGACCAGCACAGGCACCACGCCATACATGCGGATGGGCAGGTCGTTCACGGTCTGGGCATGGGGTTGCAACAGGGTGACGTGCAGATAGACGTTAGGCGCCATCTCCTCGGTGACGTCGAAGGTGTACTTCACGTCCGTGCCCTCGGTCACACTCACCCACTCCTGCTTCAGCACGGTGGAGCCGTTCTCTATGGAGACCAGCGCGCGTCCCCCCACCGAGGCGGGGATGATGGCGGTGGCCTTCTCCCCTATCTCATAGGAATCCTTGTCGAGCGAGAAGGTGAGCATCTTCACTCCACTGGGATCCTTGCGGGCCGAGCGACCGCGCCACGAGGGCCAGTCGACATAGATGACGCCTCCGGTGGCATGCCGGCTGTCGGTGTCCTTCACGTAGACCAGGTAGCGGCCCCAGTCGGGGTAGCTCACCTTGAAGGTAAAGGAGGTCTTGCCGCCGCTGGTACTGAGTTTGCCGCTGGCGACGGGGGTGACGGAACTGTTGTTCACATAGGTGCCGAACGACTTTTGGTCGCTCTCCCACCACCAGTTCCAGTCTATCTTGTAAATCTTATACTCCAGGTTGGCGCGGCTTGTCGGCTTGCCATTGGCGTCCACCGTCACCACGTCGAAGGTGTGGTCGGTGTCCGTCTCGATGTACTTGCCGGTGGGCTGGTTGAGGTTGATGCCCACGTAGGAGGTGTAGGGCGAGAAGGGCACCGTCTGTGTGTGGAAGCTCACGTCGCCGCCACTCTCGAACACGCGGGTGGTGAAGGTGGCGTTGAGCATGCCCGGTGCCTGGGTGGAGGCGGGCAGTTTCAGGGTGAAGTTGCTGTTGCCATTGGCGTCGAGGGTGCCGCTGTAGACCTCCGTCTTGTCGCTGACGAACTCCGAGGCGGGGTCGTTGAAGACGTACTGACTATACTTGCTGAACTGGGTGTTCACCTTGGCCAGCTGCATCTCCACGGTCGTCTTCAGGCCCGAGGCCTTGGCACCCATGAGCCACGAGGCGGACAGGGGGACGGAGACTTGCTGTTGCTCTGCCTTCAGCACCGAAGGCAGGGAGATGTTAATCTTCAGTCGGTTGGGCTTGATGGTCTCTATGCGCAGGCTCTTGTGGAAGGCCGATCCACCCACCTTCACGTAGGCGTTCCACTGTCCCGTGGGGTCGTCCTGTCGGGTAGGGATGGCGAAGGTGTAGAATCCGTTCAGTCCCTTGGTGGATATCTGTTTGGTGTAGAACTGTCCCTGCGGGTTATAGAGCTCGATGGAGACGGGGTGGTTGTCGGGGATGCGCTTCTCGCGGTCCTCCATGATGAAGGAGACGTGGAGCGTGTCGCCCGGTCGCCATACGCCGCGCTCGCCATAGACGAAGCCCTTCAGGCCCTTCACTATCTCCTTGCCGCCCACATCGAAGCGGCTGGTGGACTGCTCCTCGCCGTCGACCACACGCACGTAGCCTTTCTGCTGGTCCTTGCTGGCCACCACGATGAAGGGCTTGCCGGTGCAGGCGACAGTGGCCAGGCCGTCGCCATCGGTCTCGGCGCTGCCCACGGGTTGCAGCTGGTAGTTGTAGGCGGTCACCTTCACATCGTCCAAGGGCGAGGTGGTGAGTATGTCGGTCACGGCCACCCACAGTTTGTTGAGTGAGTTGCGCTTCACCACGATGCCAAGGTTGGAGGCCAGCACGTTGCACGAGGCGAAGCGGTCGCTATTCATATAATAAGATATGTGGCAGGGGTTGTCGCGCTCGCGCCAGTCGTAGACGCTCCAGTCCATGTTGCCATAGTCGTAGTAGTAAGCCTCGGGGGTGTCCCACACGGCCTCGTCCTCGTCGGACAGCGCGCCGCCGTCCACCTGCACGAGGTTGCCGCTATCGTCGTCCGTGGAGCTCTGCGAGACGTTGCTCTTCGCTCCCGAGCAGGGGTAGGCTGAATACTCTTGTTTGAAGGAGAGCACCACCCGATAGATGGCGCCAGACTCCTGCTTGATGAAGTTGGAGAGGTCGATGGAGTAGTCCTCCCACTGGTGCACATCCTTGGTGCCATCCTTGGTGAGCCAGAGGGTCTTCTTATAGATGAGCCGTCCCGACCGGCGCAGCGAGCTGGTGCCGGACAGTTGGTTGTCCTGCATGAAGGTGAGCACGTTGCTCTCGAAAATGCGGATGACCTTCAGGTCCACGGCATAGAGGTTCACCGCCCGGAAGGGGACGATGAGGTTCTTCGAGTCGGGCAAGATGGCGGCCCGCACGTCCATCGTCACCTGCGGCTTCAGGTTCTCCTCGGCTATGGAGATAGTCTGGTCGGTGCCCAACCGCTGGCCCTGCTCGTTCTGCAAGGCGGCGCTGAGGTTCAGTGTGAACTTATCGAGCTGCGTGGCGTTGAAGTAGACGCGCACGGTGTTGTTGGTCACCATGGTGACGTAGTTGGACAGCTCGGCAATCTCCACCAGGCCGCGGAGGTCCTGCGTGTTGGAGACGGGGTCGGAGAAGACTATCTCCACACCGTTCTCGGGCGAGTGGATGCGTCGGGCGGAGAGGAAGCGGAACTTGCCCTTGGCGGGTATGGTCACCTCCTGGGTTTGTTTGCTGTCGATGTCGACCCCACTGCCGTCCACCGTTATCTTCAGGTTGTAGTCCTCAGCCTTGCGAGGTATATTTACAAGGTAGTATTTAAAGGTGGTGGAGTTGCCCGAGTCCTCTATCATCACGGTGGCCTTGTAGCCCTCCACGCTCACCATCCTGCGCACCGCGTCGGCCTCCATCTTGCAGTTGAAGCGCACCGTACCGGAGAGGCTCACCACGTCGGGGTTCGCGGCGGTCACGGAGATGGGGTCCACGTCAGAGACGAAGCTATGCTCCTGCACCCGGAAGGAGAACTCGAAACTCCGCAGACTCTTGTCCACCTCCACATAGTCGCCCAGGCGGAACTTCGCCTTGTAGAACTCGCCCGGCTTCAGTGCGCCGTCCTCAGGCACAAACTCTATGGTGTTGCTGCTTATCCAGTAGGCCTTACCCTTCAGCGAGGGCGAGAAGTCGAAGGGCTCACCCTCCACCTCCTGGTTGAGCGTGACCATGGGCAGGTCGTTCTTCAGCTCCACCCGGATGGTAGACTCCTGGGTGATGACGCCACCCGTGTAGGCATTCACGTAGGGCAGATAGTCCGACGACGGGACGATGTCCTTCTGGCTGCCGGCGCACGAGGCGAGGCCCATCACCACTATCAACGATAAAGCGAAGAGACAAACGGCAGAGATGCCGCGTGTAGGGACAGAATGTTTCATGTTCTCCTGTTTTTAGGTTATATAACAGAGCAAATGTATCGATTAGTTCCGTTCGTCTACGCATAGCGTACCAATAATTAAGATATTTTTGCAGGAGGAGTTATCCGTGCGGGCCCGTGTGACGACAGGCGGCGACTGACGGCGGGCTATGGGCCCTGCACGATGGTCATAAGGAGCAATAGATGCGCCCCACGGAACAGGACAATTCGTCAGACGGGAAGTAAAATATCCGGTCATTTTGTCCGTTTGCACGAGTGGCAAGCGGTTTGAGGCATAGAGGGTGTAAGTCATAAAACGAAAAGAAAGAAAGGAGACTACGATATGAACTTTAACAACTTTACAATCAAATCGCAAGAGGCTGTGCAAGAGGCCGTGAACCTCGTACAGAACCGCGGGCAACAAGCCATTGAGCCTGTTCATTTGATGGCAGGCGTGTTGAAGGTCGGCGAGAACGTCACCAACTTCATCTTCCAGAAGCTGGGCATGAACCAACAACAGCTGACGCTCGCCATCGACAAGCAGATAAGTACACTGCCCAAGGTACAGGGCGGCGAGCCTTACCTGAGCAGGGAGAGCAACGAGGTGCTGCAGAAAGCCAACGACTACGCCAAGGAGATGGGCGACGAATATGTGGCCCTGGAGGAGTTGCTGCTGGCACTGCTCAACGTGAACAGTAGCGTGGCCACCCTGCTGAAGGACGGGGGCATGACCGACAAGGAGCTGCGGGCCGCCATAGCCGAGCTGCGTAAGGGCGACAAGGTGACCTCCCAGTCGAGCGAGGACACCTATCAGGCTCTGAGCAAATATGCCATCAACCTGAACGAGGCCGCCCGCAACGGTAAGCTCGACCCGGTGATAGGCCGCGACGACGAGATTCGTAGGGTGCTGCAGATACTGAGCCGGCGTACGAAGAACAACCCTATCCTGATAGGAGAGCCGGGTACAGGTAAGACCGCCATCGTGGAGGGCTTGGCACACCGTATTCTGCGTGGCGATGTGCCGGAGAACCTGAAGGACAAGCAGATCTACTCACTCGACATGGGTGCGCTGATAGCTGGTGCCAAATACAAAGGTGAGTTCGAGGAACGGTTGAAGAGCGTCATCAACGAGGTGACGAAGTCCGATGGCAACATCATCCTCTTCATCGATGAGATACACACGCTGGTGGGTGCCGGCAAGAGCGACGGTGCCATGGACGCCGCCAACATACTGAAGCCGGCGCTGGCCCGAGGCGAGCTGCGCTCCATAGGCGCCACCACACTGGACGAGTACCAGAAGTACTTCGAGAAGGACAAGGCCCTGGAGCGACGCTTCCAGACCGTGATGGTGAACGAGCCGGACACGCTGAGTTCCATCTCCATCCTGCGTGGACTGAAGGAGCGCTACGAGAACCACCACAAGGTGCGTATCAAAGACGACGCCATCATAGCCGCCGTGGAGCTGTCGAACCGTTACATCACCGACCGGTTCCTGCCCGACAAGGCCATCGACCTGATGGACGAGGCCGCCGCCAAGCTGCGTATGGAACGCGACTCGCTGCCTGAGGAGCTCGACGAGATTTCCCGCCGACTGAAGCAGCTGGAGATTGAGCGCGAGGCCATCAAGCGCGAGAAGGACGAGGAGAAGCTGGCCCAGCTGAACAAAGAGATAGCCGAGCTAAAGGAGCAGGAGACCTCTTACAAAGCCAAGTGGCAGAGCGAGAAGGCCCTGGTGAACAAGATTCAGCAGAACAAGCTGGAGATTGAGCGACTGAAGTTCGAGGCCGACAAAGCCGAGCGCGAGGGCGACTACGGAAAGGTGGCCGAGATACGCTACGGCAAACTGCAGGCGCTGAACAACGAGATCACCACCATACAGGCCGAGCTGAAGCAGCAACAAGGCGACTCGGCCATGATAAAGGAAGAGGTGACGGCCGAGGACATCGCCGACGTGGTGTCGCGCTGGACCGGCATACCGGTGAGCAAGATGCTGCAGAGCGAACGTGAGAAGTTGCTCCACCTGGAGGACGAGCTCCACAAACGTGTGGTGGGCCAGGACGAAGCCATCACCGCCGTGGCCGACGCTGTGCGCCGTAGCCGTGCCGGACTGCAAGACCCGAAGCGGCCTATCGGATCGTTCATCTTCCTGGGTACCACCGGTGTGGGTAAGACCGAGCTGG
>CAYZVH010000103.1:0-11100 GCA_964481755.1 uncultured Bacteroides sp.
TGGGAGCGTCAGGTCGCAACTCGCCGAGCCGGCGGAACTGGTTGTCGATGTTGGCGCCCGTGCCGAAGTTCATGGTCCAGGTGAGGTCATCCAGTCCGTTCAGCTCGAAGTTGCTGGCCCAGTCGCACTGGAACAGTTTCACTTGGTCGAATCCCGCCCGGCGCACAATGTCGCGAATGGCTGAGACGTATGCCTTGTCTGTGCCGTAGGAACCGTATTCGTTCTCCACCTGCACCATGATGATAGGTCCGCCGTTCTGTATGGTGAGCGGGGCGAGCTGCTTGCCCACCTCTTGTTCGAACTTCTCTACCCGCTCCAGGAAGTAGGGGTCCGACTCGCGCAGCCGGATGTCTTTCTTCTTCAGCAGCCACCAGGGCAGTCCGCCCATTTCCCATTCGGCGCATACGTAGGGGCCCGGTCGCACGATGACGTACATGCCGTTCCGTTGTGCCACGCGGCAGAACTCCGCCACGTCGTTGTTGCCTGTGAAGTCGAACTGGCCCTCCTGTTGCTCGTGGATGTTCCAGAATACATAGATGCAGACCGTGTTCATGCCCAGAGCCTTACACATCTTGATGCGGTGTTCCCAGTAGGCGCGCGGGATGCGTGGGTAGTGCAGCTCGGCGGCCTTCACCACGAACGGCTCGCCATTGAGCAGGAATGTCCCCTTGCCGGTGGTGAATGTTCCGGGTTTGGCGGCGGCGGTCGCCTTGGAGGAGGCGATGGTTGTCGTTGTCGTCAATGGGGTCCCATTGGAGCCTCTGCCGTTCACGGCAGCCTCAGTGACTTTAGGGAAGTCCGATTCTCCATTGGTGGCTCTGGCGCTCATAGTGGCGCTGTTGTTGGTCAGTTCGTTGTGGACGGCAGTTGAAGTTGCGCTCCAATCGGCAGCGTTTGCCGGTGTGGCCGACAGCAGTGCGGTACTCAATAGCAGAGTTGGCAGGATGGCCGAAGGCTTCGTCGTCCATCCGCTTGATGATGGATGATAGGGCAGTCCGCTCTCCGGGATTCGGCGGTGTCCCCATGGTTCAGTAGTTCTTCTTTTCATACGGTATAAGTCTAAAAGTTAGTTTTTGCAGGCTTCTCGCCCTTTGGGGTGTAAATTAAAGCATTTTCCAGCAGACCGCCAATGCTACAGCCTAAGTTTTTGTACCCTATGATGTAAAACCTCAAATAATCTCTTTATCTTTGACCCCAAAACCTATAATGCCGATAATGACGGAAACTATAACATCTTTACTGATTATATACTTATGTATGAATATCAAACGGATTATAGATAAATGCTGTTTCGCAAGACTATTTATCTTCGGCAAGAGAAGCTAATCCTCTTTCCAGCAACGCCTTAACAGCCTTTCTGATATTAAGTGATGTGCTCTAACAAAGTTGAGTTGATGCCCAACTTAGCAAAATATTGCAAGTTTGGCACGAACTCAACTCCGATTAGGTTAAATTATAGATTGAGGAGAGTCGTGCATTTCAATGATTTTCCTACTTCGTTTCCTTGCCGTTGCGGCATAATCTGCTTATTTTTGCCGCATAATCTGCGGCGTTTCTCGATGGATAATGCCGCATAATGGGTGGAAGAATGTATATACATGAACATGAGGATTGGACGAATTTCCGTTGGGACGAAGCGCAAATAGCCCTCCGGCTGGACGAAGTGACACGCAAGCAAGGCATGCTTTACGGTAAGCTCAGCGGGCTGGGATTCGATATCCAGCTCCATGCTGTGGCTGAGAACCTGACAAGCAACCTAGTTCATTCGTCGGAGATAGAAGGCATACGACTCAATGCGGACGAGGTGCGGTCGTCCATCGCGCGCCGGCTTGGCATCGAGGAGCTGAAGAGCGTGCCTACGTCGCACTACGTCGACGGAGTGGTGGCCGTGATGCTCGATGCGACGGAACACTACGACAAACCGTTGACGAAGGAGAAACTCTGCGCCTGGCAAGCGGCTTTCTTCCCCACGGGGTTCAGCGATGGCAGTGAGATAGAAGTGGGGATGTATCGCACTCACGACGAACACATCGTATCCGGCTACCTCGGACGTGAACGTGTACATTACGTGGCCCCTTCGCCCGACCGCATAGAAGCGGAGATGCACCGCTACATCGATTGGTTCAACAGCGATCAGCCCGTCTCTCCAGTCATCCGTTCGGCAGTGGCTCACCTCTGGTTCGTCAGCATTCACCCCTTCGAGGACGGCAATGGTCGACTGGCCCGCATCCTGGGCGATATGTTTCTCTCGCGCGGCGACAAGAGTAGACTGCGATTCTATAACATCTCCTCGGAAATAAACCGCGACAAGAAGAACTACTACCGCATTCTCGAGCGGATGCAGCGTGGCGACGGCGACATCACGGAATGGCTCGTCTGGTACATCGACACGCTGCTGTCGGCACTGGAGGAGGCGGAGAGCCTTGTCAGCGGGGTGCTCAACAAATCCCTCTTCTGGCTTCGCGCCTCCTCCATCCCCATGAGCCAGCGGCAGACCGACACGCTGAACCGATTCCTCGACGGCTACGAGGCGAAACTGACGACGAAGACTTGGGCGGAACTCAATAAATGCTCGAGAGACACAGCCGGTCGCGACATTCAGGACTTGGTGCGGAAAGGCGTTTTGCGTGAGGAGATTCCCGATGCCAAGCGTCCTAGCTACGCCATAGTCTACACCGATGCCGTCTGCGTGGCCGACTTTGCGGACCTGAAGGTGGAGGAGTGCGAAGATGAGTATTTCCTCTGCGCTACCTACAGAGGTGTGACTCCCGTTCGCGAGCGTCTGCTCCGTCTGGATGCCGAGCGTTTCGTCCGTGGAGACTTGCCCACCGCGAATCTTTTGGAGAAGTATTGCGGCTACATTGTAAAATAAGTCCATACATACTTCCGCTTTCAAAACTTTATTTTAACTTTGCCTCGTTATCTATAATCGTCGTTTTAGAGCCACATCGCATGAACACGCCCCTACAAGTCCTGAAGACCTACTACGGATACGACTCTTTCCGCCCTATGCAGGAGGAGATTATCAACCACACGCTACAGCGGAAGGACAGCCTCGTGCTGATGCCTACCGGTGGCGGCAAGTCCATCTGTTACCAGATACCGGCGCTGATGATGGAAGGCACGGCCATCGTGGTGTCGCCCCTCATCTCGCTGATGAAGGACCAGGTGGAGGCTTTGCGGGCCAACGGCATTGCGGCGGAGGCGCTCAACAGCGGCAACACCGACGAGGCGAACTGGGACATCCAACAACGGTGTCGGCGTGGAGAGGTGAAGCTGCTCTACATCTCGCCCGAGCGCATACTGCTGGAGATTCCCTGGCTGTTGCAGGACCTCAGCATCTCACTCTTCGCTATCGACGAGGCGCACTGCATCTCGCACTGGGGGCACGACTTCCGACCCGAATACGCTCAGTTGGGCAAGTTGCGCCAACAGTTTCCCGGCACACCCATCATGGCACTGACAGCCACAGCGGATAAACTCACCAAACAAGACATACTGGAACAGCTTGGTCTCACAGACGCGCAGGTGTTCGTCAGTTCGTTCGACCGCCCCAACCTGAGCCTGGACGTGAAGCGTGGCTACTCCGCCAACGAACGGCTGCGGGCCATCCTCAACGTGATTGGCCGTCACCCTGGCGAGAGTGGAATAGTCTATTGCCTGTCGCGCAACGCGACGGACGACCTGGCCCTCAAACTGAAGGCGAAAGGGGTGAAGGCGGACGCTTACCACGCCGGCCTGTCGATTGAGGAGCGCAACCGTGTGCAGGAGGATTTCATCAACGACCGGCTGGACGTGGTGGTGGCTACCGTGGCCTTTGGCATGGGCATCGACAAGAGCAACGTGCGCTATGTCATCCACAACAACCTGCCCAAGAGCATCGAGAGCTTCTACCAGGAGATTGGTCGTGGCGGACGCGACGGACTGCCTACGGAGACGCTCCTGTTCTACAACCTGCAGGACCTGATTACCCTCCGGAAGTTTGCCGACGACAGCGGTCAGCAGGAAATCAACAGCGAGAAGCTGAACCGCATGCAGGAGTATGCCGAGGCCCAGGTGTGCCGCCGGCGCATCCTGCTCAATTACTTCGGCGAGACCTCGGAATGCAGTTGCGGCAACTGCGACGTCTGCATCAATCCGCCCCAGCATTTCGACGGGACGACTCTGGTGCAGAAGGCCCTCTCGGCCATCATGCGCACCAACCAACAGATAGGCTTCACCACGACGGTGGACATTCTGCGGGGCAGCTATTCGCCCGACGTCACCGCCAAGGGGTACCAACAGCTGAAGACCTTCGGAGTGGGTAGGGACATACCCTTCCGCGACTGGCGCGACTATCTGCTGCAGATGCTTCAGATGGGTTTCATCGAGATAGCCTACAACGAGGACAGCCACCTGAAGGTGACCGACCTGGGCCGTGAGGTGCTCTTCGGCAAGAAGCCCGCCCAACTGGCCGTCATCGTGCGTGAGGACCTGCATGTGAAGTCGAAGAAGAAACGTGCCGCCAAAGCGGAAGGCACAAAGGCTAAGGCTGGCTCCGGTGTAGACCATGCTGGCATCAGGAACCTCTTCGGACTCGGTTCGGCCAATGGGGAGAAACCGACTGGTGGCACGGGCTCCCGCAAGTCACCGGCCAACAAAGGTTACAGCTTGTACGACAACAGTCAGGAAGACGAGGAGTTGTTCGAGCACCTGCGCAAGTTGCGCCAGAACATTGCTGCCGCCAACAAATGGCCTCCCTACATCGTCCTCTCCGACAAAACGCTCCACGCCCTGGCCACCGAGCGCCCCACGTCCATCATTCAGTTCAGCACCATCTTCGGCATTGGCGAGCATAAATGCAAATCCTTCGGCCGACAGTTCGTCGACGCCATTCGGGAGTACCTTGGGATGGACCGTATGGTGAAGGAGGATGTCCCTACCGAACCTTTCTCGGATGAGGCGGGTGGTAAAAAAACTCTCTCTGCCGAACATCCATCCGCAGAATCTACATCGTACATGGAACGACAAAAGCAACTGCACGAGAATGCCTACTCCTCATGGACACCGGAGAGCGACGAACAGTTGATGAAACTCCATGCTCGAGGACTTAGTGAGGACGAGCTGTCGGTAATCTTCGGCAGAAACAAAGGCTCCATACAATCTCGGTTGAGGAAACTGGGTCTTAAGTAATATCCTCTCCTTCCTCCTCATAGTTCTTGGTGGCCGCACGCAGCTGCTTTTGCATGAAGCATTT
Source organism: uncultured Bacteroides sp. (assembly GCA_964481755.1). Taxonomy (GTDB): domain Bacteria; phylum Bacteroidota; class Bacteroidia; order Bacteroidales; family Bacteroidaceae; genus Phocaeicola_A. The sequence continues at coordinate 5,237 of CAYZVH010000103.1, forward strand.
GACGCTCTGCGGCGAGAGTATCTTCACGCCAGGTCCGTAGCTCATGAAGACGGAGTAGAGCTCGAAGTTGACGACCACTTCTATCTGGAAGACGCAACTATGGTCGGCCGGATTCTGACTCACCAGTTGCTGCGACTTGTGCAGGGGCTTGGTCAGGATGTAGTTGCTCTGTTCGCTGGTGGCCCAAAACGTTATCTTCCGGGGCTTGTCGCGTAGATTCTTGCTCACACCTATCACATCGTCGAAGAAATGCTCGGGGTCGAAGTCGGGATTCTCCCGAAACGGCACGTCCACGGGATCCACGCTGACGAAGCGGTCCAGCGCCAGGTTATAGAGCGTCAGGTCCTCTGCCTTGGAGCCGAACAGGAACCAGCGGTTGCGAAACTCCTTCAGCAGGTAGGGGCAGAGGATGAACTCCGTCGCATGCCTCGTCTTGAAGGACTGATACACGATGTGCAACGTCTGCTTGTGGGCAATGTAGTTGTAGAGTGGGTTGAGCAGGCGAAGCCCCTTCAGCTGTGGCACATTGTCGAAGTGGATGATGGGCTTCCGGTTGCTGCGGGTGATGGCGAGCTTGTCCTGCAGACGGCTCACCACGTCGGAGATTTCGGTGAACTGGTCGAAGTCCTCCAGCTCGCGCAGCATGTCCACGGCCTCCTGCATCACGTCCAGGTCGTTCTGCGACAGAGGCATCTCCGTAATGGAGTAGTCCTTGTCGGCATACCTATAATACTTGTGGTCGTAGACCTCGATGGGAGCGTTGTAGCCCAACTTGTCGGAGCGCATCATCTGCAAGTCGCCCTGCACCGTCCGCACGGAGACTCCCTTGCGGATGCCTTCGGTCTCGTAGAGGGCATCCGAGCAAGCGTCCACCAAATCATCCAGCGTCCACCGGCGGTAGTGGTTGCGCAGACAGTTGTCTATCGTCTTGTAGCGAATCAGCGCGTTCTTGTTTGCAGGCATACTTTCTATTCGATTGAGTTCACGACACAAATATAGCGAAATAATGGTGTCGCCGGTGTGCTGCGGACGTAAAAACAGACTTTTTTCATGAAATGCGCGAAATTTCTCCGGGATACGCAGAAACACTGCGCAGCGATGCCGAACCTTTGCACTCGCAATCCGGGCACTCCTGGGTCTGCACTGAGCTATGGTCACCACATTATTAACTTAAACAAAGAGACGAAATGGAAGTTAAAGTAATCAACAACCGTCCGGTGAAGATCTGGACGGACTACGTCGAAGAGTCTGCCATGCGGCAGATTGAGAACCTGGCGTCCTTGCCGTTCCTTTTCCATCATCTGGCCATCATGCCGGATGTTCACGCGGGACAGGGGATGCCCATCGGTGGTGTGCTAGCGAGTGTGGATGCGGTGGTGCCCAATGCCGTGGGCGTGGACATCGGCTGTGGCATGTGTGCCATGAAGACCAACTGGCTGGTGAGCGACATCGCCCCGGAGGTGTTGCGGAAGAAGATCATGCGTGGCATACGCAAGCGCATCCCCTTGGGGATGGACCATCACAAGGAGGCCCAGGATGAATCGTTTCTGCCCACGGGGCACGACATCGACAAGATGGTCATTGTGAAGCAACGCCAGCTCTCCATTGCCAAGGAAGTGGGCACGCTGGGTGGCGGCAACCACTTCATCGAGCTGCAGAAGGACGAGGAGGGTCACTTGTGGGTGATGCTTCACTCCGGCTCGCGCAACCTCGGTGCTAGGGTAGGGGCTTACTACAACGAGATTGCCGAGCAGTTGAATGCCCGCTGGTACTCACAGGTGTCGCCGGACGTCCATCTGGCCTTCCTCCCGCTGGGCACGAAGGAGTTCGGCATGTACTGGGAGGAGATGAAGTACTGCGTGGACTTCGCTTTCTGCAACCGCCGCCTCATAATGCAGCGCATCCAGGAGGTGCTAGCCGACGCTCTGCCGGGCATCGGGTTTGAGCCCATCATCAACATCGCCCACAACTATGCGGCCATGGAGACGCATTTCGGCCAGAAGGTGATTGTCCACCGCAAGGGAGCGACGTTGGCCGAGGAGGGCGTCACCGGCATCATCCCCGGCTCGCAAGGGACGGCCTCCTACATCGTGGAGGGGCTTGGCAACCCGGACTCTTTCTGCTCTTGCTCCCATGGGGCAGGACGTGTGATGAGCCGTACGGCTGCCGTCAAGACGCTGGACATGGCGGCCGAGGTGGCCCGACTCGATGCTCAAGGCATTGTTCACGCCATCCGTTGCCAGAGCGACATGCAGGAGGCGTCCGGCGCATACAAGGACATCGAGAGCGTCATCGCCAACGAGCAGGACTTGGTGCGAGTGAAAACCCGCCTTCTGCCCATTGCCGTGATAAAAGGATAGCGATTCCCGGTTGGCTCTGGCCGCAAGGCCTTAGCGGGATGAGCAGCTTGTGGTAGCTGTCTGAACACCGCACGGGAAGTATTCGAAGAAGCTTAATAGAACGAGTTCGCCCGCCTCTTGAATGTAACAAGAGACGGGCGAAACTGTTTTGTTATGTGTGAACGCGGAGCCTGTTGTCAGACTCGGTCACTAGGTTCTCTTTAGTTGAGGGGGAGTTTGTAACCGATAGTCAGCTGGAACACGCTGTTCTTGCTCTCGGGCTCATATCCTGCCATCTTCTTACCGATCTTGGTGAGGCCGATGTTGTAACGAAGGTCGAGCACGATGCCGCAGTTGAAGTCGTAAGAAACGCCTACAGGGATAGAGAAGTCGAACTTCTCGCAGTCGTCTTTTACGTCAACGCTTCTGGTGTCGTTGGAGTTGGAAGTGGCGAAATCTCCGGTGTACTTCTTGTCATACTCGCACTTTGCTGAGAGCAGGAAGCCCGGTTGGATACCGGCTTTCACGGCAAGACCTTTGTATACGTAGAAGTTAGCCAAGATAGGCACGTTCAAATAACCAAGAGCCAACTTCGAGTTGTCTTCGAACTTTGAGTTGGAACCGGTGAAATTGGTCTCGATGCTCGAACCTCTCTCGGCGCCTTGCTGAGAATAGATGAGTCCGGCTGACACAGCGAATCTGTCAGTAACCTGGTAAGCACCCTCAGCGCCTACTACCACACCCAGTGTAGCTCCGGCCGAAGCGTCCAGGTCGCCGAGAACGGCGTTGTCGTAACTTGCGTCGAAATCCTTGCCGGTGATGTTAGCGGCGTTGATACCTACTTTCGGAGTGATAGAGAATGTTCCTACGGGAGACTGTGCAAAGGTGCTCACTGTAGCAGCGATTGCAGCAACAAACAATACTAATTTTTTCATAATCTTTACGTGTTAGATGATTAATGATTAGAAAATTTCTACTCTTTAAAAAACGGCTGCAAAGGTACGCCTTTTTTCTTTAGTGCAAGCGATAAACCGCGATTTTTGTCCCGCGTCACCAAAAAAGTATTCTCTCTGAGGCTGTTAAGGTGCCTCGTATCCACTGGCTGAAACTTTTTTTGAAAAAATATGGCGGAATGCTTGCACGGTTCAAATAGAACCTCTACCTTTGCAGCGTCTTAGAAAAAGATATGGCGCTTTCGTCTAGCGGCTAGGACACATGCCTCTCACGCATGGAACACGGGTTCGATTCCCGTAGGCGCTACCAAATGAAGAGATTGCTTACGCAGTCTCTTTTTTTTGTGCACTGCTCGGCTGCCTTACCCAGCGGCCCTGCATATCGCCGAGCCTGCAAAACAGGAACCGGGGCTGTGTCGCTTCTCTGTTGGCGACGCAGCCCCGGTCGGTTTACTCCTTATATATAATAAGGTATAGGCGGGAGGGTTTTATTTGATGCCCAACTTCTTGGCGATAGCCTTGGGAATGGCGTTCTTGTGAACGATGATGTTCATCGTCTTGTAGCGCGCGAAGGCTTTCGATGCGTACCAGATGCCATGGTATTTGCCGGAGTCGCCCCAAGAGTTCTTCACCATGTAGTATTCTGTTCCTTCCTGGTCCTTGGCGATGCCGTAGATGTGCATGCCGTGGTCGTCCGTGGTCTCCCAGTTGTCGTAGGCGGCCTGACGCTCCTCCTGTGTGCACCAGAACTGCGGTTCGGGCTTCTCTATCGGACGTTTCATCAGACTGCTGAGCTTCAGCCATTTTGCCATGTCGCTGCCGGTGGTCTCCTGAATCTTCTTCAGGTCGGGCATCACGGCCAGGCCGTTGCGGGTGAAGCCGTCCTCGCTCACGTCAGCGCCCCAAGCGATGGTGTAGCCGTTGTTGATGGCGTAGTCGAACACCTCCATCAGCTCGTCGATAGGCAGGTTGTACGACTGTCCCCAGCGCCAGTTGTCCTGCACCTCAATCACAAACTTCTCGTAGAACGGATGGTGTGTGTAAGAGGTCAGCGACACGTAGTCGTCGGCGTTCAGTCCGGTGGACTCGTAGAACGACATCGGCGTGTAGGTCTTGCCGTTGTACTCGAACGTCTCCGGGCGTTTGCCCAGGTATGCGTCGTAGATGCCTACCAGGCCCTTCACCCACAAGGGTTGGTGGTCGGGGGTCATCTGCAGCTTCTTCTGCTCACCTTTGGCGATGGCGCCCACGTAAGCGTTCGTCACAGCGGAGAGCTCGGTGTGGTTGGAGAGGGTGTCGCCGTAGGTCACACCCGGACGCATCTGCTCCTCGGGAACCAAGCCATAGTGCTTCATGCCGTAGATCACGTCGTAGAACGAACCGCCTTCGGAGAAGGAAACGTCTCCGTGAGTGCGCACGGCGGCTTTGGCGCGGTCGATATACGTATTGTATACGGTGTACATCTCCGAGAAGTCGTACTCGCCTTTGCCCATACGCAGCAGCTCAGACTCCAGGAAACTCAGTGTGGAGTAGCACCAGCACGTTCCGGCTCTGTTTTGGTTCTTGATGGAGGTGATAGGGTTCTCCTTCACGGTGGTGAAGATGAAGCCTTCCTCTTTCTTCTCTTCCTTCTTGTCTTCTGTCTTCACGTCCTGTGCCATTGTGCCAAGACAAACGAGACCGAAGGCTGCAATCAGTAGATTTCTTTTCATGAGTTTGGTTTATTATTTGGTTTATATTAAATGTTATTTCATAATGTCCTCCACCTCGTCGATGGTGATGGGGATGCGTTTCTTCCCGAGGAACCGCGAGCCCGTGGGGATGATGAGGATGTCGTCCTCCAGGCGGATGCCGCCGAAGTCCTTGAACTTGTCGATGGCGTCGTAGTTGAGGAAGTCGGTGTGCATCTTCTCGGCTCTCCACTTGTCGATGAGGGCGGGGATGAAGTAGCAGCCCGGCTCGTCGGTGATGATGAAGCCTTCCTGCAGCCGGCGTCCCATGCGCAGCGAGGCCAGTCCGAACTGGTCGCTCGGGCGCACCTCGTCGTCGAAGCCTACGTAGCACTGGCCCAGGTTCTCCATGTCGTGCACGTCCATTCCCATCATGTGGCCCAGTCCGTGGGGCATGAACAGGGCATGCGCGCCCGCTGCCACCGCGTCGTCCACATTGCCTTTCATCAGACCCAGGTCTTTCAGTCCCTGTGCCAACACTTTGCTGACGTTCAGGTGCACCTCTTTCCACGTCGTGCCTGGGTGGGCGAAGTCGATGGCGTGGTCGTGGCAGGCCAACACGATGCTGTAGACATCCCGCTGTCGCTGGGTGAACTTGCCGCCCACGGGGATGGTGCGCGTGAAGTCGGAGCAGTAGTTGTTCTCCGTCTCGGCTCCGGCGTCGGTCAGCATCAGGCGTCCTGTCTCCAGGTAAGCGTCGTGGCTGTGGTTGTGCATCGTCTCGCCGTGTTGCGAGAGGATGGTGGCGAAGGACACCATGCTGCCGTAGGAGGAGGCGATGCCGTCCAACACTCCGGCTATGTATTGTTCTTTCACGCCCGGCTTGCAAAGCTTCATGGCGG
>CAYZVH010000104.1:0-11066 GCA_964481755.1 uncultured Bacteroides sp.
CATAGCCAACGGGACATCCCCGTCTTCATTACCGACATCAACAGCTACGACAAACCCGACGACCTCAACGAGGACGAGGTGCGCATCCCCTTCAGCGACGACGAGCTGCGGTTGGACTATCGGCATAACTCCTTCTATATCCTGTTCAACGTCATCGACTACACGCTGGCAGGCCAGGTGGAGTACGAATATAATATGAAAGGCATCAGCGACACCTGGTACCGCACGGACAACGAGAACCGGGTGAACTTCCGCGACCTCGCCCCCGGTGAGTACACCTTCCGGGTGAGGGCACGGCTCCACAATCAAGAGTGGGGGAAACAGATTACCACCATCCGCATCGTCATCACCCCACCCTTCTGGCTCTCGTGGTACGCCAAGCTGCTCTACGCCCTGCTCATCTGCGGCGCGGTGTACGCGTTCTTGCGCTTCTACATGCGTAAGCTCACCCTTGAGAACCGGTTGGAGTTGGAGCGGCAACGCCACGAGAACGACACCGAGCTGAACAACGAGCGGCTGCGGTTCTACACCAACATCACCCACGAGCTGCGCACACCGCTGACGCTGATACTCGGTCCCCTGGAGGACCTGCTGGCCGACCGCTCGCTCTCGCCCAAGCATGCCAACAAGGTGAGCATCATCCACGACAGCGCCACCCGACTGCTCAACCTCATCAACCAGATACTGGAGTTTCGCAAGACGGAGACCCAGAACCGCAAGCTCTGCGTGGAGTATGCCGACATGGGGAAACTGATGCAGGAACTGGGACTGCGCTACAAGGAGCTGAACCAGAAACAGCGGGTGAGGATTGACGTGGAGATAGAGACGCAAGAGACGAAGCTCTACTTCGACCCCGAAATCATGACCATCATCGTGGATAACCTCATGAGCAACGCCATCAAATATACCGACGAGGGGAACATCACCCTGCGGCTGACCGCCGAGACGAAAGGGACCAACCGTTACACCGTGGTGCAAATATCTGACACGGGCTACGGCATCTCCGCCAAAGCCCTGCCGCACATCTTCCAGCGCTACTATCAAGAGGGTGGTGAGCATCAGGCCTCGGGCTCGGGCATCGGACTGGCCCTGGTGAAATCGCTGGTCGACCTCCACCAAGCCACCATCGGTGTGGTAAGCCACGAGAACGAGGGCAGCACCTTCACCATGCAGCTACTGACGGACAACACCTACCCCAACGCACAGCACAAGGAGCGGGAGCGGCAACCGGAGGTGGAGAAGGTGGAAGGCAAGGAGAAACCCATCCTGCTGGCCGTGGAGGACAACGAGGACATACGCAAGTACATACGTAGCTCGTTCGAGGACGAGTATGAAGTGCTAAGCGCCAGCAACGGACAGGAGGGTTGGGAGCTGGCCCAGGCCCGCATCCCCAACATCGTGGTGACGGACATCATGATGCCCGTGATGGACGGCATCGCACTATGCCGCCTCATCAAGGAGGACATGCGCACCAGCCACATCCCCGTGATACTGCTCACCGCCAAGGACACGCTGGCGGACAAGGAGGAGGGCTACCGCGCGGGAGCGGACTCGTTCATCACCAAGCCCTTCAGCGCCCGGTTGCTGAGCCGGCGCATAGAGAACCTGTTGGAGAACCGACGCAAGATAGCGGCCCTCATCGTGCAGTCCACCACCCCGGCCCACGAGGCGGAAGTCATCGAGGAAGTCGGCGGGCAGACGGATGCGGAGAAGTCGCTCAGCAAACTCGACATGCTGTTCCTCAGTAAGGTGAACGCCATCATCACCGAGAACATCAGCATGGAGAAGATGGACGTGGCCTTCATCGCCGACAAGATGTGCATGAGCCACTCCACACTCTACCGCAAGATAAAGGGACTGACCAACATGTCCGTCAACGAGTTTGTGCGCAAACTGAAGATGAAGTGCAGCCTGGAGCTGCTCAACTCCGGCGAATACTCCATCGGCGAGATAGCCGACATGACCGGCTTCAGCAGCGTCTCCTACTTCCGCCAGTGCTTCAAGGACGAGTATGGCACAGCGCCGTCAGAGTATGTGAAGAAGCAGAAATAAGGAAGGGATAGAAGTGATACTAAATGTTAGCGGGACGGCTTCTCTCGAGGCCGTCCCGCTTGTTCCTTTTATAGGAAATGGTGAATTAAGACATATCCAACTCGTTGGTTGGACTTCATATATTAAGAGAGAGAATATTACTCGTTATCGTCCTCCTGGGTTATCGAAGGATTGTTCTCCATCTCCGTCTGAGAGATGTGCCATATCATCCGGTAGTCGCGAGCCGAATAGGTGACCGCATCGTAGCCTGAAATGTCGGCTGCGTGGTTGGTACTCTTCGAACGGTCAATCGTCTCGTTACGACGTTTGGCATCGAGGTAGCGATTGCCCTCCAGCCACGTGTCGATGCGCTTCTGTATGCAGATTTCCTGGTAGAGTTCATCGCCTGTAGCCGTGCAGGAGTAATCCGGTATACGGGTTTCCATCACAGTGTTGAGCATCTCACGGGCTTTCGCCTCGTTGCCGGCCAAATAGTAGGCCTCGGCAGCCACGAAGTACATCTCACCACTACGGAAGTAGATGATGGCCGAGGTGAACGGATCGCCGGTACCGGTAAGGTATACGTCCCGGAACTTGTTCTGGATGTATTGCGTCATGTTTTGCCCCTCTTCGTACGCGTAGCTATTCTCAAGCAAGTTGTAGTCGGCGTTGTAGCCAAACCACTTCTTGCGGATGTCGTTGTCGGCGATGTGGTCATAGAGGTCGGATGCCACCAACTTGCGGAATCCTATGCCAGCATAACCAATCATGTAGGAATCGACATGGGAGAAGAAGGAGGCATAGTAACCCGTCGTCTCGTTCGTCACACTGTATCCCCATATCACCTCGGACATGCTCAGGCTGTTGAATCCGCTCAGCATCTCGCTCTCGAAGTTGAGCGGAGCGCTCTCGGCGGCTATCTGAGCATACTGTGCGGCCTTGGCATTGTCGCCGGTGAAGAGCAGCACGTTGGCGTAGATGGCAGCGGCGGCATATTCCGAGAGGCCTACCTTACCGTTGTGGAAAGCCTTACCCTTCAGGTAGTTGTAGCCCGTGTCGATGTCGGACAGTATCTGGGCGTAGATCTCACCCACGCTCACACGCTCTTGACGGTACTCGGTCTCGGTCTTCAAGGGCACACCAGGTTGGTCGGTGCCGACGCTATAAGGTTGTTGCCACAGGTTGATGAGCCAGAAGTAGGCGTAGGCACGCAACGAATAGGCCTCGCCCAGCATAATCTGGGCACTCTCGTCGGAGGGCTCCTCACCCTCGGCCGGCTTCAGCATCGAGATGATGGTGTTGGTGTTGTCAATCAGATTGTAAAACTGGTTCCAGGCGCTCTTCACACGACGATAGCTGCCCAAGCGGTTGTCCAACACATAGTCGTAGCAGAAGTAGTGCTGGTCGTTGTTGTAGGCCACATCCTCGCAGTAGAGGTCGGTAGCCAACTTGATAGCCGGCAGTCCGAAATCGTCGTGGTTCATCCAATAGACATCTCCACCACAATAAAGGTTATAGTAGGCACCCGTGACGTAGGCCTGCACCTGCGAAGGGTCTTCCTGCATCGTTTCGTTTACGGTCTCCTCATCCAGGTATTCTGTCGGAGACACCTCCAAGTAGTCTTCGGAGCAAGCGGTTGCCAGCAGCATCGAGCCGCAGAGCAACCCGTTCAGTATGATATTCTTCTTTTTCATAAAGCGCTAGATTGATTAGAATGTTAATGAAAGGCCCACAGACATGGAGCGGATAGCTGAATAGTTGGCACGGGACTGTCCGGAGATATACTGGCGGGGGTCCATACCTTTACGTTTCGACCAGAGGGCCACGTTGTCGGCTACGAAGTACACGCGGGCGTTGGCGATGTCCAGAGCCTTCAGCCATTTCGAGGGGAAGGTGTAGCCCAGCGTGATGTTGCGCAGGTTGAAGAAGTCCGCGCCGATGAGGAAGCGGTCAGAGAAGGTGTTGGCATTCTGGTCGCCGTCGAGTACGGGGATGTTGCTGGTGGTGTTCGTCTCGCTCCAGGCGTTCAGGATATCCCTGTGCCAGTTGGCTCCCGCGTCACTACCGGCATGCATGAAGCCGGCATACATGGAGTCGTAGATATCGCCGCCCAGCTGATAGTTGGCCGACACGGAGAAGTCGAGACCCTTCCAGGTGAACTCCGTGGTGATGCCTCCCTGGAAATCGGGCAAAGCCGTACCGATATAATATTTGGTGGCCTTGGAATAATCGTCCGTAGTGACCGTCACGGTGTTGCCGTCCTCGTCTTCTTCATCCATGTACCAGAGTGAGTATCCTTCCTCGTCGACTCCGGCATAGCGATAGTAGTAGAAGTCCCATGTGCTGCGGCCCTCACGGATGTTGTAGTAAGAGTCGTGGGTGATGCCGGACTCGCGCTTCGACTCGGGGATGTCCGTCACCTTATTCGTATAGTGGGTTCCGGTGAAGGTCCATCTCCAGGTCATGTCCTCCGGCATGGGGATGTTCACACCCAGCGTGAACTCAAAGCCTTTGTTGGTCATGGTCAACGCGTTCTGAGAGATATAAGACACACCCGATGATATCGGCTGGGGCACGTTGTAGAGCATGTCCTCGGTGCGTTTGTTGAAGTACTCGATGTCCACATCCAGCAAACGGTCGAAGAGCGTGGCGCTCACACCTACGTTGAAGTTGTAGGAGGTTTCCCAGGTCAGGTCCTCGTTACCTTGGTAGTACTTCGACACGGAGAAGTCGCCATCGGAGTTAGCGATGGAGTATTGTGTCTTGTAAGCATAGAAGTTGCTAATCGACTCACCGGGATAATAGATGTCGTCGTTACCCACGCTACCGTAGCTGGCACGCAGGGTGAGGTTGTCCACCCAGCTCACATCTTCCATGAAACGCTCTTTGCTGAGGCGCCACGAACCGCCTAACGACCAGAATGTTCCCCAGCGGTTGTCCTTGGCGAAGCGTGAGGATCCGTCGCGACGAATAGAGCCTGAGAAGTAGTACTTGTCGTCGTAGTCGTAGTTGAGACGTCCCAGGTAGGATTCAATGGTGTATTCATCGGTGTAGGAGTTCATACTCTCCATCGTGATGGCATTGTTGTACTCCGATATGGTGGCGTCGAAGAAGTTCGTCTTGCTATTGTAGAGGTAGTTGTACTCGTAGTTGTAGTTCTCGTGGCCCACCATCACGTCCAGGTGATGTTTGCCGTCGAAGGTCTTCGTGTAGCTAAGCAGTTCGTTCACGGTGTACGACTCCTGACGGGTACGGTACTTGTAGCCACGTCCACGGGCAGCGTAGGCATCGCCGAACGAAGGTGTAGTGAAGCGGTTGCGCGACTGGTTGGTCACGTCGTAGCCCATGTTGGCCTGCAACTTGAAGTCTTTCAGGAAAGAGATAGTAGCGCCGAAGCGGCTGGTCAGGTTGTCGCTGAGCGTCTGGTTTTGGTTGGCATCGTCCGAAGCCACCACATTCTGGTTGCTACCCCACGCACGTGCTCCGTAGGTGCCGTCACCAAAGTCGTAGAGGGCGCTGCCGTCCTCGTTGTAGAGGCGGTTGCCCTGCTGGTCGTAGGCATAAACCGGATAGATAGGAGCAATCTGCTGTGTGAACATAAAGGTGTTCACATAGTTGCTCAGGCTGGAGACTGCCTGGCTGTTCTGTTCGCCACGGGCATAAGCCACGCTACCATTCAGTTTGATGAAGCGGTTGACGTTGTAGTCGCCGCTGGCGCGTACGGACAGACGGCTATAGTCGGAGTTGCTGATGATACCCTCGTCGTCGAGGTATCCCAGGGAGAGGTAGTGTGTCGATTTGTCCGAACCACCCTGCACGGTGAGTGTGTACTCTTGACGCATACCGTCGCGCAGAGCCTCTTTGGCCCAGTCGTCGTTGTAGCGCAGAGGGGCTGTCGTCAGGTTTCCGTTGGCATCCACAACAGCGTCATCGGCACACATGTAGGGGTTGTAGCCCAGCGCGTTGATGAGGGAGGAAGAGGCCAGTTCGGCTGAACCCAACTGGTTCTTGAGCACCGTCCAATAGGTGGTCATGTACTCACCCGGGTCTTTCATGATGTCGTACTCGGGGATACCACGGCTGTTAACACCCACACGGGCGTCGAAGGTCACTTTGGACTTCTGGGCCGAGTTACCCTTCTTGGTGGTAATCATGATGACACCATTGGCTGCGCGCGATCCGTAGAGTGAGGTGGAGGCGGCATCCTTCAGCACGCTCATCGACTCGATGTCGGCGGGGTTGATGGCTGAGATGTTGCCGTCGTAAGGCACACCGTCCACCACGTACAAGGGGTTGGAGCTGGAGTTGATGGAGCCGATACCACGGATGCGTATCGTGGCGGAGCTACCCGGCTGACCGGACTGCATGGCCACCTGCACACCAGGAGCGGCACCTTCCAGGGCCTTGCTCACGTTGGACACTTGCAGCTTCTCAATGGATTTGGATGATACCGTGGAGGCGGAACCGGTGAAGGATGACTTCTTGGCAGTACCATAGGCAACCACCATCACCTCGTCCAACACCTCGGCGCTGGACTTCAGCACCACCCGAATGAATTTACCTTTGACAGGTACCTCTTGGGTCTCCATACCCACATACGACACTACCAAGGTCTTGGCCTTGGCCATGTTCACATTGCTGATGGAGAACTTTCCGTCGTAATCGGTGACGGCACCCATGGTCGTACCCTTCACCAATACCGACGCACCGATAATCGGCTCATCGTCGTCAGCGGAGATCACAATACCCGAAAGGGTGGTGGTCTGCGCCATCATCAAATAAAAACTCAAAAAGAAGCATGATAGTAACGTTAATAGTTTCTTTCTCATAGGTTCTCTCTTTTAATTAGTTAACAATATTATTAATTACACTAGCCTTACAAAGGGCTAAATTGGGCGCAAAAGTAAGTAATATAAATTACAACTGCAAAATATATGAAAATTATTTTTAGGCGGGTTAACGATTGTATTCATACATAGTCGTCACTATTTTAGTCTACATCGCACACTTCTCTTATGTAAATCGGTGAGTATCAGTCGTCAGTCGATACTCACCGATATTTTACCCATATTGAGCACACCGGCTCCAGTGAGAGCGCGATGTGCTTTGACTTAAAGGGGTTACACTACTTGCTACCGCCACCGGTGTGGTTGCGCTTCCACGTCTTGGTGGCTACGGTCACGGCACCATACTGCTTGGCAGAGACTGACTTGCCCAGCACAGAGGCAGTGTAGGTGGTGACGGCCTGTGTGCCGCTGATGCTCATAGCGGTACCTACGGGCAACACGGTGTTGAGAGTCTGCGTGCCGGTGGTTACCTTATAGCCCGAACCGGTGGTGCGCACAAGCATCTCCACGAGGTAGGCCATAATCTTGTTGCTCTGGCCCTCCACGTCGGTACCCAACTTATAGGTGTACGAAGCGCTGGTCACCGTCATCTCCTTGGAGCCATAGAGGTTGTCCCACTCGTCCTGTGCGAACTTGATGGCTTCCGTAGAGGTCGACGACACAATCTTGGCAGAGCAGAACAGAGCGTAGGTGGCAAACTCGTCCACCTCGATGGTGATGAGGCCGCGGAAAGTGTTCTTCTCCGCCGATACGACATCTTTCCACTGACCGTCCACGTACTTCTTGGCAGTCACATCATTCAGCATATCGCGGTCCACGTTGAACGACAGGGACAACGACTTCTTCAGCTTCACGTTGGGCTTGGAGCAGGAAATGTCGGAGCCGATGAGGTAAGCACCGTTGTCGGTGTCGTCGGCACGGGTAAAGAGGAACGAGCCCTTGGTGGCAATGGCTGCGCTTTCCGTGTAGGTCGGTGTGACGACGATCTCGGCCTCCTCATCCTCGAGCGCATCCTTCGGGGCTTCCACCTCCACCTCAATCTTGGCGGCGGTGTTGTTCTGCAGCGTCTCGGTCTTGGTCTCAGCGCTCAATGAGCCGTCGGCCTTCTTCTCCATCTTCACGCCCGCGTTGCTCAGGGTCACGTTCCACACTTGATTGTCGTTGGTACCTACGGTCACCACGTCCGACTTCGACACCTTGTCGGTGGCAGAGGCCGACATGTTGTGGGTACCCGTCGACACATCGTCGAAGGTAAACATACCGTCTGTTCCGGTAGTGGTGGTTTGGTCGTCCATGGTGACGGTGGCACCCATAATGGCTTCACCGGACATGGCGGTCACCATACCACTGATGCTGTTCTTCACTTCGACCACAGGAGGCTCTATGTACTCCGGGTCGTCATCGTCTCTGCAGGCTGTGACACCCAGTGCGAGCGTCAAGCCGAGGAGTGCGGACACTCCATAGAATTGAATCTTTTTCATAAACAAAAGTATTAACACACTTATAAATAATTAGTAATCTCATTAAAACAGGTTTACCTGCCAGCACAGACCTCCGGAGAAGTGCTTGCCGCCTTGCAGCGCGCCTTGCAGAAAGAGGTGTCGCCAGAGGAGACAGTCCACGCCCACGTTCACCCCGTCACCATCGTACTCCACGATGCCGCGCAGGTTGGGCGCAAAGGCGGGTTGGCAGGTGATGCCTCCCACCAGGCCCTCCCACTTCGCATTGTACGCGCGGCGATACTTGCGATAGGCGGCGTGCACACCGAGGCGGTAACCACGCACATCCACATGCTTGGTGGCGGCCACGTAGTAGTTGGAGAAGTAGAGACTGCCGTCCTCGTCGCCCCGGGAGCCAATCAGGTCGTTGGCACCCACCACCACAGCGGGCCAGTACTTGCCCTCCTTCAGTGGCCGCAGCTTGACGGAGAAGTAGCGGTCCTTGGCGTTGTACTTGGGTTTCTCCCCCATCAGGGTCTTCATCAAGGTGAAGGTGTAGCCCACCTCCACCCAACTGTAGGGCACCACGGATACACTGAAGGCCGCGGTGTTATACTTCTCGCCGCCATAGGAGAAACCCTGGTCGGGCGTGAAGTGGCTACTGAGGAAATATCCGCCTATGCGGGCCGTACCCTCGGCGTTCATCTCGGCCGATGGAGCATGAATGAGACCGGTGAGTCCCGTATAGAGCTGGGCTTGCACCGAAGTCGACGGAGCCATGAGCGCCATCAACAGTAGTAGGGCACAACGGAGAGTTTTCATTTGCGTACCTCCTTTCCTTCCTTATATAAATAGGTATAGTCGGGTGCCATCGTGTCCGTGCCCCACGGTATCAGGTCGCGGTCAAACCACGAGGTACGCTCGTTCTCCTCGGGGTCGGTGAAGTAGACGGCGTTGGCGTAAGGCTCGGCCTCCACGCTGTAGGTGAGGCGGAAGTTGCTGGCCGGCCGCACGTTGACCTTGCCGGCCGAGCGTCGGTAGGGAGGCAACATGACAATGACCTTGAAGCCGGCGTCCTTGCCACCCTTGTCGCTGTAGGCAGCGTAGAACCCCACGCTGACGTGGCGGAAGTGGCGCAGGCCCTCGCCCACCACACCATAGTCGCCATAGAGGTAACGGCCGCCACGGACGGAAATCTGCGTGTTCCACTGCCGCAGGTAGACCTCGGGGCCCGCCTGGGCAGTGAGTCGGTCCATCTTGCTCATCTCCCACCCGCTTGCCATGGAGCAATAGCCAGTGAAGCCTATCTGGGCAGAGAAGGCGAGCCACGAGTTGGCCACGAAGAGGTTCTTCACGTCCACGCCGTAGCGTTCGGACCCGAAGAGTCCGCCAGAGACCTTCATCTTCCAGAAGTCGCCTATGGTAAGTTGTTTGGAGAGGGATGCCATGTTGAGCCGCACCCGCTTATAGCGGTCGCCATACTGGTTGTAGACCGGCACGAGCAGTTGCGCTGTCGCCTCCCACCGGTGGCCCATACGCCAGCGCACACCCGGTGTGAGGTTGACCAGCACATCATACACACGGTCGTTATAAAAGATGTCGCGATAGTGGAAGTCTACTCCCATGAATAGATCCAAGCTTGGGGTCACGCCACAGGCCGCACCGGTCTTCTCGTCCAGAGCCAATGCCTCAGCGGCCGGAGCAGAGTTGTCGGCAGGGAGAGTGGCATCCGTCGAGACGGAAGTCTGGGCCATTGTCACACAAAAGCCCCCAAAAAGGTAAGACAGGAACATGAGTAGTTGCTTTCTCATAGTTTTCCTCTTTTAAATAGTTAATAATACATGACTCTCATATTTGGCAAAAGTAGTAAATAATATTTATCTCACACAAAAGTCGCTTAAACTATTTTCGCATTAATCAAAGCACTCATTTGTAATACTTTCCGGTATTCTAGTCAATATCACCAACACATTTTACCTAACACAAAGAGTATCAATAATAAACCACAATCTCAAATTATTTCACCATTATAGACATAGATATGCACACCATTCCTCTGTCTGGACCAGACGTCTATAAAGGGCTTGTAGTTGCTGACAACGCAGCGGTCACCAGTAAGGACTTGCTCATCTTATCATCGTTTTAGTCTGTCGGGCTACCACTACAGAATATACAATCACGGAAATTAGATACATAGAAACAAAAGCACGTGGAGCCAGACCATCGCCCGTTCCACAGTTCGTAGGCCTTCGCATTGCCCTGCTTGTCAGAACGAGCAATGCTGAAAGCCCCACGTGTGTGTACGTATACAATGCACCTTAGCAAACTCGTGATGACGGGGAGTCATCCAATGCTAGTATTAAGATGCGTGTAATACACCCTAGTGAGGCGTCCCCATTGCTTTGTTTTTGACAAGCAGTCGAGAGGTTGCGAAGTTCACGAACTGTCAAAACCAAAGCGTTAGTTACGCCTTTTATCAAAATGTATGTCAGTCCCCACCCTTATACCCTCAGAGGCCATCAGTGGGGAATAGACTTCGCAAATATAGACATTATCTCCAATAAATTATTCTATTTCATCAACTTTCTTCATGAATATACAAGAATTAACGTTCAGAGGTCGTAAGTCGATAATAATGTGTACCTTTGCGCACTCAATAGGAAAGGTTATGAAAAGGCTGTTACTGATTACATGCTGTGCGCTGCTATGCTGTGCGCAGAGCTTGCGGGCCGGGGAACCGGACGCACCC
>CAYZVH010000105.1:0-11042 GCA_964481755.1 uncultured Bacteroides sp.
CGAAGTCGCGGGTGCGCAGGTTGCGCTCGATGTCGTACTTATAGGCCAAGGTCTGCAGCTTACCGCTGGCATGGAGGAACTTCTCGGCTTGCGAGGCCATGCCGTTGTCGCGCAGCAGGTCGGCGAATATCTCGAAGTTGCGTGCCTTGTAGGCTCCGGTGTATTGCGAGGTCTCCTTCAGGTCGGGGAAGGCGCACCACTGTCCGGTCTCGTGCGAGAGGAAGGGCTCGTTGTTGTCGAACACCTTCACAGTTCTTCCCTTCTGGACGACCTTCAGCATGTTGTCGTTGAAGTTGTCCTCGGACTGTGGAGCCCGGAGGTCCCAGTTGAGTCCGCGGGCACCACCCTTCACGTGGTACTGGCTCTTGGGGTCCCATGCCCAGCCACCACCTACGGATGCACCGGTGTAGAGGCGACGGTCGTCGCCGGTTGCCTTCCAGGCGTCAACAAACTCACCTACCCATTGCACCCAGTTGCCCGCCGGCTCGTTGCCGCAGGCCAGGAAGCAGAATGAGGGGTGATTGCCATATCGGGCCACCATGCGCTGGGTCTCCTCCATCAAATAGCGGTCTATCGACATGCCGTTGCCCAAGCGTACGCCATGGTTAGGCCACGACGGACCTTCGGGTTGCAGATAGAAGCCTACCTGGTCAGCAGCCTCGAAAGCGGCCTCGGGCGGACAGAAGGAGTGGAAGCGCATGAAGTTGAGTCCGTACTCCTTGCACTTGCGGAAGACACGCAGCCACGACTCCACGTCGGTGGGTGCATAGCCTGTCTCGGGGAAACAGCAGTTCTCCACCGTGCCTCGCATCCAGGTCTTTCGGCCGTTCATGTAGAACTGTCGGCCTTCGGCGGTAATCTTTCGCATACCGAAGCGAGTCGTCACGGTGTCGGTGCCCAGGATGGTGGTCAGCGTATAGAGGTTCGGGGTGAACTCGTCCCACAGCTTCACATCAGCTCCCATGGGCAGTGTGACGGCGAAGAGTCCGTCCTCCCCTGCCTTCACGCCTTTGCACTGATGGCGCTGTCCGTCCACCAGGAAGACGAAGTTGCCCTTCTTCTTACCGCCCACGACATCCATGGTCACGCGGATCTGCCGGTTCTCCACATCGGGGTACACCTGCACGTTGCGTAGGTACTGTTGCGGGCGAGCCTGCAGCTCCATGCGTCCGACGATGCCGTTCCAGTTACCTTGGGTCTGGTCGGTCACGCTGTGGGAGTCCTGTCCCACGCAGACGTTCTCTATGCCGTTGTAGACGCGCACCTCTATGGCGTTCTCAGCACCATATTTAATATAAGGAGTGATGTCCCACTCATGAGGCACCGACAGCGACGAGTCGCGCCCTGCCAGCTGTCCGTTCACCCACACGGTGGTCTCTATGTGGGGGCGCTCCAGGTAGAGCATCACCCGTTGCTTCTGCCACGCCTGGGGCACGCTCACCGTCTTGCGGTACCACGCGTTGCCCACGTAGTGGTGTTCGGGTGTCAGGAAGAAGGGGAATTTGATGTTGCCTTCCACCCGATACTTGGCCATATAGGGGTTGAAGTAGAACGACGAGTCGTAGGTGCTTCCCGTCCACCGGGTGTTCACGTTCACCTTGTCGCCTTTGCCTCTGGTGGTCATCGAGCCCGGCAGTTCGATGCGGTCGTTGTACTCGTTCTTGTCGCCTTGGGCGAATTGCCACTCGCCAGCCAGGTCGATGGTCTGTGCGCTCAGTTGCATCGTAAGCCCCACAGCCAGCCAAGTGAGGAGCTGTCTCTGTCTCATGAAAATTGTTTTAGGGTTCATTGTGGTATACTAGTAATAATGGATTGAGCCACAAAGTTAAGGGAAACCTCTGGAACGAGCAACACACAAAACACGAAGATAATGCCGCTCCGTAAGATTATCCATTGAATTGAACAGATATTCCATATCCGTGGTCGGTTGGCGACACGATGGAAGGCACCATCGGGGTTAAAGAATGCAAAATGCAACCGCGGTGATATAACCTTCGGGACAGGAGCGTGTCTAAAACCATGATAGAACTACTTATAAACAATATTTAATCCGATATGATGAAAAAATACGTATTAAGCGCTATTTGTGCGGGACTGCTCTGCTCTACAGCCTTTGCGCAGTATCCGTCAGTATCCAAAGAAGCCAGTGAGGCGTCGGCCAAGAGACGGTCGGAGGCCTCCAAGGCATCGAAAGACGCGTGGGCAGAAGCCTACAAGATTGTACAGAAAGAAGCTAAAGAGGGACGTCCCTACATCCCTTGGGCATCGCGTCCGTGCGACCTGCCCCAGGCACGCATCCCGGCATTCCCCGGTGCCGAAGGTGGCGGCATGTATTCATTCGGCGGGCGTGGCGGTCGTGTCATCACCGTCACCAACCTCAACGACAGTGGTCCAGGCTCGTTCCGTGAGGCCTGCGAATCGGGTGGCGCCCGCATCGTGGTGTTCAATGTCTCCGGCATCATCCAGCTGAAGTCGCCCATCCGCGTGAGAGCGCCTTACATCACCATTGCCGGACAGACAGCTCCGGGCGACGGTGTCTGCGTGGCCGGCGAGACCTTCAGTGTGGACACACACGACGTGGTAGTGCGCCACATGCGCTTCCGCCGCGGTATCACCGACGTGACCAGCCGCGACGATGCCTTCGGTGGCAACCCCGTGGGCAACATCATGATAGACCACTGCTCCTGCTCGTGGGGACTGGACGAGAACATCTCCTTCTACCGCCACATGTACGACCCCAGCGAGGGACAGTACCAGGTTACCGAGCAGAAACTCCCTACGGTGAACGTGACCATACAGAACACCATCTCAGCCAAAGCGCTCGACACCTATAACCACGCCTTCGGCAGCACGCTGGGCGGCGAGAACTGTGCCTTCATGCGCAACCTGTGGGCCAGCAACGCCGGACGTAACCCCTCCATCGGATGGAACGGCGTGTTCAACTTCGTCAACAATGTGGTCTTCAACTGGGTACACCGCTCGTCGGACGGCGGCGACTACACAGCCATGTTCAACATGATCAACAACTACTACAAACCGGGACCTGCCACCACCAAGACAGGCAATGTGGGCCACCGCATACTGAAGCCCGAGTCGGGCCGTAGCAAGCTCAACTACAAGCAGTATGGCCGCGTCTATGCCAACGGCAACGTGATGGAGGGCTACCCCGAAATCACCGCTGACAACTGGGCCGGCGGCATCCAGATAGAGACAGAACCCAACACCGAGGGCCACACCGAGTACATGCGTGTGAGCGAGCCGTTCGAGATGCCTTACATCACCATCACCTCCGCCAACGAGGCATACAACTACGTGCTGCGCAACGTGGGTGCCAACATCCCCTGCCGCGACATCATCGACGAGCACATCATCGAGGAGGTGCGCACCGGCGAGGCTTACTACGACAAGAAGATGGCCAAGGACTACTACGGACCCCTCTACGGACTGGCAGACAAGTCGAAGAACGAGGAAGGTACCTTCAAGTATCGTTCGCGCGCCAAGGACTCCTACAAGCAGGGCATCATCACCGACATCCGTCAGATGGGTGGCTATCCCGAGTATAAAGGTACACCGTACGTAGACTCCGACAACGACGGCATGCCCGACGAGTGGGAGAAAGCCAACGGTCTGGACCCCAACGACCCGAGCGACGCCAACAAGGACTGCACGGGCGACGGGTACACCAACATCGAGAAGTACATCAACGGCATCAGCACAAAGTATAAGATAGACTGGACCAACCTGCGCAACAACTACGACACGCTGGCCGAGAAGGGTAAACTGATGTAATATATAACTGATAATGATACAAGAAATGAAGATAAGATACACTATACTCTGTCTGCTCCTTGCCTGCTTCGCCACCGCCGTGCAGGCCGTGGAGCTCAACAGCAAGGACCGCGACCCTAAGTACGTGGAGAGCATCGTGAAGCGCTCGCAGAAGATTGTGGACAAGCTCGGCATAGCCGACACCTCCGTAGCCAGCCAGGTGCGCAACATCATCGCCAACCGCTACTTCGAGCTGAACGACATCTACGAGGTGCGCGACGCCAAGGTGAAGGAGATAAAGGAGTCCGGCATCACCGGCACGGAGAAGGACAACGCCATCAAGGCCGCCAACGCCGTGAAGGACGCCGCACTGTACCGCTCACACTTCGCCTTCCCCGCTGCCCTGTCGCTCTACATCAGCGAGAAGCAGATAACCGCCGTGAAGGACGGCATGACCTACGGTGTGGTGAAGGTGACCTACGACGCTACGCTGGACATGATTCCTTCGCTCACCGACGAGGAGAAGGCACAAATCTACGCATGGTTGGTGGAGGCACGTGAGTTCGCCATGGACGCCGAGAACTCCAACAAGAAGCACGAGGCATTCGGCAAGTTCAAGGGCCGCATCAACAACTACCTCGCCGGGCGTGGCTACGACCTGAACAAAGAGCGTCAGGAGTGGTACAAGCGCATCGAGGAGCGCAAGGCACAGAAGAAGAAATAACCCCGCATTCCCCATCCGCTTAGGCTAACCTGCCTTTTAGCCTGACCGAAACATGGAATAATTGCAACTACGTCTAATGAACACGGGCGATGAAGCTGCCAATCAACGGCAAGCCTCATCGCCCGATGTTTTTGCTGGTGTCTGCATGGCCGCCAAGGGCAAGAAGCAGGGAAGCAAGAAGCCCGGCCTCTTCTCCGCAATGAAGCGGTGGAGGAGCCGGGCTTATTATTAAATGTAATACCTATCGATAACGTGTGTATGGTGGGTCCATGGACGAGAGCCATGGGCCCTTGATGGTTAATTGTAACCGTCGTTCTGTTTCAGATTGGAGTTCGTCAGTATCTGACTGTTGGGGATCGGATAGATGTTCATGTTCGCGTTAGACGCATCGTGGGAGAACCAAGAGCGTGTGGTGAACACTCCGAAACGTACCATATCCTGTCGGCGACGGCCTTCCTGTGAGAACTCCCAGCCCAGCTCGTCGAGCATGCGGCCATACTGGATGGTGGCATTGTCGTGAGTGGTGGTGTTGACATCGCGGCGACCATAGTCGTAGCAGCTGTTACCCATCAGGTCCGCTCCTGTGACGACGGCCTTGGACGGATTAGAGGTGAAGTTGCGCTCTCTGACCTTGGTCACCAGGGCGGCAGCGCCATCTGCGTCGCCTGTGCGCAACATAGCCTCAGCCTTCATCAGATACACATCGGCATAGCGAAGCAGCGGGAAGTCGTTGCTCAAGCGGTTGGTGATACCCTCGGCATACTCGAACTTACCCCAGCGCAGGCCTTGGTTCTCATCGGAGTCGTCGATGCTGTTCACCACATTCACATACTCCAGAGGTTTACCCTTCATGTTGCCCATCGTGCAGAGCAACTCGTTGCCGTTCTTGTCATACTGCATGCCGGCGATAAAGTCATCGGTTAGTCGCTGGTCGTCGGGGTCGAAGGTGTCGATGTACTGCGGCAGTACGCACGAGCCTCCCCAAGGAGTGGCAGTGAAGTTGTAGGTCGCTTGGTTCTCGGGCTGCAACGAGTACATGTGGAAGTCGAAAGCGTTCCAGTCGGTCACGTAAGTCTCGTCAAAGGGAAGAGCGAAGATGATCTCCTTGCTGTTCTCGTTGTTGGTCACGAAGACGTTCTTGCGAACGCTCTCCAGTTGATACTTACCACAGTTGAGCACCTCATTGCAGGCGGATATGCATTTGTCATAGTCTTTGTGTGTGCCATTGCTGAATACCTCGGAGTTGAGATACATCTTTGCCAGCAGCGTGTAGCCGGCCCATTTGTTGAAGCGTCCGTAGTACTCGCTGTTCACCTCTTCGGTGAGGTTGGGAATGTTCTCGGTCAGTTCGCTGATGATGAACTCATAAAGTGTCTGTCGGTTGCTCTGCTCGGGCAAGTAGCCATCGGGCACGTCGAACTTGGTGACGATGGGCACGTTGGCGAAGAGGTCGTCGAGTATGTAGTAGTAAGAGGCGCGCAGCACCTTCAGTTCCGACACGATAGCCGTCTCGCGATCACCTAGATTCACCTGACCCGACTCAATCTGGTAGAGCACCCGGTTGCAGGCGTTGATGCCGTCGTAGGTACGCACCCACGACTGCAAGGGCACGTCGTCCTCGCTGGTCCACTTGTGCTGGTGCAAGCGTTTGTAGACGCCACCGTCCACCCATCCGTTGGGGCGTGCGGGCACGACGTCCTGGTCGCTGCAGAGCATCTGGGCACGTGCCACGCCGTTCCACAGCAGCATCGTCTTGCGCCACGACACGTATGCCGACGACAGCAGTGCGGCTACGTCCTCATCGGTGGGCTCGAAACCGTCCGCCACAATGTTGGTATAGTTGGTATCCTCCAACTCGGTGCAGGAGCACATGCTTGTCAACGATACTGCACCTATTAACAATATATTCAATAATCTGTTTTTCATAAAAAGTTCCTCCTTGGTTATTAGAATGTGACATTAAGTCCGAATGTGAAGTCGCGGGCGTGCGGATAGTTCTGCATCGTATCGTTGCTTGGGCTCAGGCCAGAGGTGGACACCTCGGGGTCGATACCCTTGTAGCCCGTGATGGTGAGAGCATTGTTCACCGAGCCGTAAAGGCGCAACGATTTGATGTATTTGCCAATCTTACCAAAGGTGTAACCGAGGGTAATGTTGTCAATCTTCCAGTAGTCGCCGTCTTCCACGTAGTAGCTGTTGAACTCCTCAGAGCAGAGGCTGTTGAGCACTGCCTTGCCGAACACCTTGTCGTAGGCTGAGCGCAAGCGGTTCCAGTCCTGACGGCTGCGGTTCTCGTAGAACATACGGGTCTGGTTGATAATCTGGAAACCGAAGGCTCCACGCATATTGATGGCCAGGTCCCATTTCTTGTAGCTGAACTGGTTGTTGAAGCCCAGGTACCACTTAGGTACACCGTTACCCAACACTTTCTTGTCCTCGAACGTACGACTGAAGTTGTCATATCCAACCAAGTTGCCGTCTTTGTCTTCATAAATCCACTTACCTTCATCGTCCACATCCACGACCTTGAATCCGTAGATGTCACCCACCTGATGACCAATACGTACGATGTGCGACTCGGTCTTTACCGGTTCGGTGATCCATCCGGTCATGAAGTAATCGGTAGAGGCTTGATAAAGGTCATTGGAAAGGCTCTTCAGTTTGTTGGTGTTGGTAGAGAAAGTCACCGTGGAATTCCACTTGAAGTCCCGTGTCTGGATGGGGATGGCGTTCACCATCACCTCGAGACCGTTGTTGCTCATCTCGCCCACGTTGGCACGTGTGGTGGTGTACACGTTAGGGGGTGAAGGCACGGTGTAGTCGTAGAGCAAACCTTTGATGAGGCGGTAGTACCAGTCGATGGACACGTTGACGCGAGAGTTGAGGACGCTGAAGTCGATACCCAGGTCATACTCATGTTTCTCCTCCCACTTCAGCGTGTTATTGGAGTTCTGCGTAGGTTGCAGGGAGCGTATCCACTCGCCGTTGTAGAGGTAGTAGTCGCCATATCCCAACAGAGAGACACCCAAGAAGGAGTTGCTAGGCTGCGAACCTGTCACACCGTAACCGGCACGAATCTTGAGGTCGTCGAATATCCGCTGGTCCTCCATGAAAGGTTCTTCGGTGACGCGCCATCCCAGGGAGATACTGGGGAATGTACCCCAAGGCTCGTCGGCACCCGCCAACTGGCTGGCTGCCTCGTGACGTACACTGGCCATCAACATGTAGCGATTCTTGTAGTTGTAGTTGATGCGTCCAAAGAAACCGATGAGGTTGCTGTCGAGTTGGTAGCTGTACATGGTGCCGAGTCCCTCCTTCAAGGCCTGACCCTGGCCGATGTTGTGCCAACTGTAGTTATCGGTCGGGAAGTCGTAGTTTCGCTCGTACTGCTGACGATAGGTGTTTCCCTGATAAGAGTAGCCCACCAAAGCCTGGAAGGTGTGTGAGCCCCAGGTCTTGTTGAACTGTGCGGTAATTTCAGCCAGTTTGGTGATTTGAGCGGTGCTGCCTGTAGAAGCATAGCCATTCTGGCCGTCGCGCACATTGGAGATGTGGTTCTTGGTTTCGTAATAACCACCTTCTTGGTTGGATTTGTCGTATGATAGTAGGGCGTTGACGGTCAACTCCTTGATGGGGTTGAACGTAATGTTGGCACTGAAACGTGTCTGTGTAATCGACTGTTCTCCATCGCATTCATAGAGGCGGGCCATGGGGTTCTCGTAGTTGAAGATACCGGTATTCTCGGTCCAGGTGCCGTCCTCGTTCTTGATGGATTCCGTCGGGTTGTGGATGAGTGCCTGACGCCAAGTGTAATTGTTGAAGCTGCTGCCATCGCTAGTGGCGGTATAGCCGGTCTGGTTGCCCAGCAACTGGAAGTTGAAACGCAGCTTATTGTCGAACATGGAGTGGTTGACTTCGGCACGTCCTTGGAACTCTTGCTTATCAGACCGCTTCATGATACCCTGCAGGTCGCGGTAGTTGATGTTGAAGATATAGTTAGTTTGTGCGTTACCACCCTTGAAGGAGACGTTGTGCACGTGGCTGACGCCCGTACGGGTGATAGCATCAATCCAGTCGGTATCATGTCCAAGGTCCCATGCGGCGTCGCGCAGACCGTCCTCTATCTGCTGGCGGTAGTCGCTGGCTGTGCAGAAGTCCGGACGTTTGGCGATGGTCGACAGGCTGAGGTAGGTGCTGTACTGCACCTCGTTGATGTCGTTGCCCTTGGATTTTCTAGTGGTGATGAGCACGACGCCGTTGGTACCGCGCGAACCATAGATGGCTGCTGCAGAACCATCCTTCAGCACGTCGATGCTCTCGATATCCTCAGGAGCCACGGTATTGAAGTCGCCCGGCACACCATCCACCAGGATGAGCGGATTGGTGGAAGCTCCCAAGATGGTGGTGTTACCACGCAGGGAGATTTCGGTTCCACTGGTAGGGTTGCCGTTCGGACGTGTTACAGAGAGACCCGCAATCTTACCTTGGATGAGTCGGCCGGCATCGTTGACGGCTCCCGAGATGAAATCCTCGCGCTTCACGCTACCCACGGAGCTGGTGATGTCGCCTTTGCGCTGCGTACCGTAACCGATGACGACCACTTCGTCCAACAGTTTATTGTCCTCGCCCAGTGTCACCATCAGCTGCGACTGGTTGCCTACGCTTACCACTTGTTCCTGGAAACCGATGTAGGAGATTTGGAGAGCGCTTTCGCTATCCACATCGATGTTGAAGTTGCCGTAGACATCGGTGATGGTACCTTCGTTGCTGTCCTTCACCCGGATGGTGGCGCCGATGATGGGCTCGCCATTCTTGTCGAGCACCTTTCCGCTCACTTTGCGTCTCTTCCCCTTAGGTTGTTGGTTGCCCGACTTCGCCTTGGAGATGACCACATTCTTTCCGTTGATAACATAGGTTACATGCTGGCCTGCAAGAACTTGCTTAATGGCCTCCTTACAATCTTCTGCCTTGATTGTTACCTTTTGACTCGTGTTGAGGTCCTTGGCCTCGTACACAAATGAATAACCGCACTCCTTTTCAATCTGTGTCAAGGCTTGCCTTACGGTCACATTCTTCATATTGATGCTTTGGGCAAACGCGCCTGTCTGCAAGCAGAAGGCCGCGGCCAGCAACAATAAGTGTCTTTTCACTTTCATAATAATAAATAGATTTAATGTGTAAAACGATATACATGAGAATGACGATTATTTGGGATGGTGGGGTAGTGAGTTTTGCAAGATTTTTTGCAAAACCTTAATAAATGACTATTTCCGTCTCCTTCTGAGTGAAGCGGATACGCTTGGTGGAGGCCAAGTTGGTCATAATCTCGTGGATGGACTGACTGGAGCGGAAGAAGGCTCCGTAGAAGTGGAGTTCTGCCTTCTCGGGGTTGGCAAACGTAATCTTCACGTCGTAGCTGCGCTCCAATATCTTGCATATCTCACCCAACGACTCGCCGTTGAAGGAGAGTATCCCATTCTTCCATTTACTCATGTTGTCGTTCACGCCGAAGGTCTTCACGGTCATCTCGCCGGTCTTCTTATCCATGATGGCTTGTTGCTGCGGGCGCAACGTCACGTTTTGGTTGGAGGCAAGGTGACTCATGGTCACACTTCCCTCGTCCAGCGTCACCTCGGCGCTGGTGTCTTCGGGGTAGTCGCGGAAGTCGAACTTGGTGCCTAGCACAATGACTTTCACGTTGTCGGAGATCACCTTGAATGGTTTGGAGCTGTCCTTCACCACCTCGAAATAGCCTTCGCCGGTGATGTGCACCTCGCGGTCGGACACGCCAAAACCTTGGGAGTAGCTCAGCCGCGAACCGGAGTTGAGCAACACGGTGGAGCCATCGGGCATGGTCACCTGCGTGGACGACCCCTTAGGGGCCGTGATGACAATGTCGGTGAAGACACCCTTCAGGGCATCCTGTCCGCTGTGGTAAGAGAACCAGGTGGTGACGAAGAGCACCACAATGGCGGCCGCTATGCCAGCAACCCAGTGAAGAAAGCGTGAGCCATGGACAGCGGAAGGCATCTCACTGGCCAGGCCCGAGCGTTGGCGGAAGCGGTTGAACGCCTTGCCGTAGTCGTACTTCTCGTCGAGCGTCCGCTTCTCCTCGTCCGTCAACCGGTCGTTGAGGTATTGTGATTCTAGATAGTCTATGTCGTTTATATCGGTTTTCATACTACTCATAGTTTATATATGGACGACAAAATGAGGATTAGGGGTAGTCCGTTCTCGAACTTTTTCAGTTGTCGGAGGGCATTCTTTATGTGATACTTCACTGTGTTGACAGATATGCCCATTTCATCGGATATTTCCTGATTGTTCTTCCCCTCCATCCTACTCTTCATGAACACGGTGCGACACTCTATGGGGAAGCCTTCTATGGTCTGCATCACTTCCCGCTCCAGTTCCTTCCCCACCAGTTGCTCCACGGGCGACACGGTAGCCACCCGCTGGTCAAAGGCACGTACCTCCTCGGTGGAGAGGGTGGAGAACTGACACTCCGTGCGGGTATACTTGAGTTTGATATGGTCCAGACATTTGTTTT
>CAYZVH010000106.1:0-10760 GCA_964481755.1 uncultured Bacteroides sp.
TCGCACGAAGTGAACAGCATAGTGGGCAATGCCATGATAGACATCAGCACCCACAGAAAAGTTTTCTTCATCATAGAGTTATATCGTTAGTCAGTAATGCATCATTGGTATCTGTTGGTCTCCACCACGAGTTTGGACAGAGCCGCACCATTGACGTAATAGTGGTCGTAGACCTCATTGGTACCAGCATAGTCCATCACAACGATGCCAAGTTTGCGATCGAGCGCCTGACCGTTGTTGCTGAAGATCATATAGAACGTGGCGGGATTCATGTGGTTGGAGCTCTTGGCGTAGGACATGTTGACGATAAGCGCACCCACAAAGCCGCTCTCCTGATTGATGCACCACACATTGTCAGCGGAGCCTTTGGTTTGGGCACAATCCTGGAAACAATCCTGCATGCCGCCTCTTTTCCTAAGCCAGTAAGGTTTGCAGAGTTCCGTCGTCTCGGCCGGCTGACAGTAGTTCTGGTAGAGGCAGTTGGTGGTCTCCACATTGCCATCGGAGTCGTAGAAACGCATCTTCACGTCCTTGCGATACTGGTTGAAGCAGCCCTCGATGGAGGCGCCGATGCGGTACTGCGGATACTCGTTGCCGTCGTCCCAGCTCTGGAACACGACGAGCTTGCCTTGGCAGTCGGCAAACGTCATGTCTGGTTTGGGGTTCCAGACGATGTAGTCCTTGAAGCGGTCGTCCTCGAACGTCTGGCGGATAAGTTTATAAATTCCTTCGCTCTTCTTGCCTTCGATGGCACACATGGCGATGGCGGTCTCTTTGGGGTGTTTCTTCAGCTGTTCTATGACTTGATAAAGAGCGGACTGCGCCAATATACCACAGTAGAATTCTCCATGGAAGATGCCGAGAAAATTCTTGTCATATAAGCCTACGGGCACTGTGACATTGTCTTCGGTGGTACGGAAACGGAAGTCGAAGCAACGGATGCCGGCGTTCCACTGGCCCTCGATGTCCTTCAGTTGAGTGATAGACCGGGTTTTGATATAATCCAACGTTCCAAGTTTGAGCATATAGTAGGTATAGGAGTCATGGGTTCCGGGTATGTTCATCTCGCATAGGCGGGTAGACTCCTTTCCGGCGTAAATCTCGTTCATCCAGTTAGAGTAGTCGGTGTTGTGGCCATTCTGCAAAGCTTCCACAACTTGATCGGCATAAGCCCAGTACTCTACGCACTGTTGCGTATCGAGGTTCAGGGCAGTATTGTCACCAAACAGACCGGTGAAGAAGTCGGCGATGTCGTTCTTCAACTTATCCAATTTCTCGAGCGTCATTTCGAGGACAGTCTTGATAGGATCGGGAACAATTTTATCCCAGAAATCAGTGATTACATCCCATATCCAAAACTTCGTATCAAGGCTGTTGCTGGTATTGGTGAAGACGTAGTCGATGCTGGACTTCTCCAAGGTAACGGTGACGCCATCCTCCTGATAGACGATGTAGAACGTCAGATAACCATCGTTGTTAGCGAGCTCCATGCCCTCGGGGAAGTCGAAGGTAGCGGTGAAACCGTTGAGCGTGACATCGTTGTCGTCCCATACGTTGGTCGCATTGGCGAAGGCGTGCCAATGACCTGTCAGGGAGTCTAGGTCGTAGGTTAAGTTCTCCTTGCTGTCGCCCTCGACATTGGTTACAAGGTAGAGGGTGAAGGTACTGTCTTCCCTCATGTCCCACTTAGAGAAGGAGGACTCGCCACAGATGGCGCTACTCAAGTCGATGTTGTAGTTCTGTACCAGCTTGTCGCGTACCTCCTTAATCTCGCGCTGTTCCGGGGTGAGGCCGTCGTCCGAGTCGTCGCACGAAGTGAACAGCATAGTGGGCAATGCCATGATAGACATCAGCACCCACAAAAAAGTTTTCTTCATCATAGAGTTATATCGTTAGTCAGTTTAAATACATTATTGGTATCTGTTGGTCTCCACCACGAGCTTGGGTAATGACTCACCGTTGACGTAATAGTCGTCACTGAAGGGATGATCGGTGCTGATGGACAGATTGGTGCCGGCAAAGTCCATCACCACGATGCCCAACTTGTTCTTGCGCACATAGCCTTCGTAAATCATGAAGAAGGTGGCGGGATTCATGTGGTTGGCACTCTTGGCATAGGACCTGTTGTATACCTGTCCGATCTCATAAGCAGTCACCTGATTGATACACCACACATTGTCGCTCGATCCTTTGGTGGCAGCCACATCATCGAAGTATTCCAGCATAGTCATCTTCTTCGTATTATAGAAGGATTCGCCCAGTTCCTTCTTCTCGTCGGGCACACAGAGGTTTTGGCAATAGCAGTTGGTAGTCTTCACATTGCCGGCTGTGTCATAGAAGCGCATCTTGCAGTCCTTGCTATACTCGTTGGGGCATTGCTCGATAGAGGCTCCGATGCGGTACTGAGGATAGTCATTGGCATCGTCCCAGCACTGGAATACGACGAGCTTACCTTGGCAGTCGGCCAGTGTCATGTCCGGTTTGGGGTCCAGGACGATATAGTCCTTGAAGCGGTCGTCCTCGAACAGCTCACGGGAAAGTCTATAGGTCGTCTCGCTCGGTTTATCCTCGAAAGAGCACATAGCAATGGCAGTCTCCTTGGGGTGAGCCTTCAGTTGGTCCACGAGTTCCTCAATCGCTTGACTGGCATCTATGTCGCAGAATACTCTTCCATGGAAGATACCGAGCAGGTTTTGATTATAATACTCTTCGGTCGTGGTAACATTTTTGTAGGTATTACCTAACCGCACATCGAAGCAACGGACTCCAGCGTTCCACTGGTCCACGATACTAATATACTGGGTTTGAGCCCAGTCTCTATAGAAAATCATAGAGAATTTTCCTTCCATGTGGCAAGTGAAGGATTCGTTGCTTCCAGGGATGTTCATCTCGCAAAGGCGGGTGGTGGACTCTTTGCCGGCGTAGATTTCGCTCATCCAGTTGGCATAGTCGGTAGCGTGGCCGTTCTGCAGTTCCGCTACACACTTACGGGCATATTCCCAGTATTGCTCGCTGTCCTCCGTGTTGAGGTACACACTGACGCCTTTGCCAAACAGTAACGTGAAAAGGTCGCAAAAGTCCTGTTTTATTTCATTAAATTTTTTGGAAATTGTGTCGGCAATGGAGCTCATGGCATCTTCGACGGCCTGGGGCAGCGTATTGGTAAAGAAGTCGCTGATGTCGCCCCATGAGAGGAACTTCGTCTGGAGGTCGATATTGGCATAAGTAAATATGTAGTCGATGCTGGATCGCAACAGGGTGATGGTGAGTCCATCCTCCTGGTAGACGATGTAGAACGTCATCACATCGTCCTCGCCGTCAACACCCCAGCTCTCGTCGAGGTCGAAGGTGGCGAAGAAGCCCGAGAGCTTCACGTCGTTGTCGTCCCAAAGATTTTCCATATTGGAGAAGGCTTGCCAATGGCCTGTGATGGAGTCGAGGTCATAGGTGAAGTTGGACTCGTTGTCACTCTCGAGGTTAGTGACATAGTAATAGGTAAACGTGCTGTCTTCCCTCAGGTCCCATTTGCCGAGTGTCGACTTTCCGCGCACGGCATCGCTCATGTCGATGTTGTAGTTCTGAATCAGTTTGTCGTGCACCTCCTTGGTCTCGCGCTGTTCTTTAGCAAACTCGTCCTCTTCGGAATCATCGCACGAGGTGAGTAGGACACCTGGCAACGCCAGAAGGGACATCAGCACCCACAGAAAAGTTTTCTTCATCATAGATAAATGAAATATTATGCGTTAGTTAGTTTAATTTCCCCATAGCTGAATATTGGGGGGCAAAGGTACGGACTTTTTCGTTCCCCCATTTAAGCATGGTAATACTTTTTATGGAAAAACATTGGGCTCTACCAGTTGTAAATCAAATAGGTACTAAACAGAGAAGTTCCCTCCTTTGCGGGGAGAGAACTTCTCTTTTTAGTATTTAGTAGTCGGGGATGGTCCCGAACTAACTGTCATTATGCCTTCGCTGTCTCAGCAGGAGCCTCGTCCGGCATGCGGTGACCCATCGTCAGGTAAGCGATAGGAGCAGCGATGAACAGAGAGGTCAGAGTACCGATGACAACACCCAGAATCATGGCGAACGAGAAGCTACGGATGCTGTCGCCACCAAGGATGAAGATACATACCAACACGATCAATGTGCTGACAGAGGTGTTGATGGTACGAGACAATGTGGTGTTCAGTGAGTCGTTGAACAGTTGGAAGCGGTTGCGCTTCGGATAGAGTTTGAAGTACTCACGGATACGGTCGAAAATCACCACCTTATCGTTGATGGAGTAACCGATAGCGGTCAAGATAGCACCGATGAAGGTCTGGTCGATTTCCAACGACATCGGCATCCAGCCATAGCACAACGAGTAAGCACCGATAATCAGCAAGGTATCAATCGTCAAGGCTACAACAGAGCCGACACTGTATGCCACGTTGTGGAAACGGACGAGGATGTAGAGGAAGATGGCAATCAGAGCGAAGAAGACTGACCAGATAGCCGAGGTCTTGATGTCGTCGGCCATACTCGGTCCTACCTTCTGTGAGCTGATGATGGAACCACCCACACGGTTATCGCGGTCGATGAAGACTTCCAGTGTGGTGCCTTCGGTGAGGAGTTTGCCCTCGGTCAAGGCATTGTAGAGGAAGGTCTCTATCTGCTGGTCGATGTCAGAGTCGTTGTCCTCAATGCGGTAGTTGGTGGTCACACGCACGGTGCGGTGGTCAGTACCCAAGGCGATGGCCTGCACGTTGGCGTCGCCAACCTTCTCCTGCAGCAGGGCGCGTACGGTCTCCGGCTCGGTAGGTTGCTCAAACTGTACCACGAAGTTACGTCCACCGGTGAAGTCGATGCTCTGTGCAAGACCTCTCACGCAGAACGATACGACGCAGATGGCAAGGATGATGCCGAACACGGTGAACGAGCGTTTCCACATACCCATGAACTTGTAGTTGGTACCTTGCATCAGGTTCTGCGAGAACTTCGTCGTGAAGGTGAGGTTCAACCACTTGTCCTTGTTCATGAAGTGCTCGTAGACGATACGTGTCAAGAACACGGCTGAGAAGAATGAGCAGAGGATACCGATGATCAATGTGGTGGCGAATCCGCGGATAGGTCCTGTACCGAACTCGAAGAGGATGATACCGGTGATGATAGACGTGAAGTTGGAGTCGAAGATGGCCGAGAAGGCGTTCGAATAACCGTCGGCCAAAGCGGCTTTCACCGTCTTGCCGGCACGCAACTCCTCTTTCGTACGCTCATAAATCAACACGTTCGCATCGACCGCCATACCCAGCGAGAGCACCATACCGGCGATACCGGACATGGTCAATGCCGCCTGGAAGGAGGTGAGGATACCCAACGTGAAGAAGAAGTTGACGAACAAGGCGCCGTTGGCAACCATACCCGGGATGAAACCGTAGATGACGCACATGTAGAGCATCAGCAGTACCAATGCCACGATGAATGAGCGGATACCTTGGTTGATGGATTCCTGACCGAGTGACGGACCTACGATGTCCTCGGAAACGATGTGGGCCGGAGCCGGCATCTTACCGGAACGGAGCACGTTGGCCAAGTCCTTGGTGTCCTCAACGGTGAAGTTACCTGTTATCTGTGAGTTACCGCCGGTGATCTCGCCGTTCACGTTAGGCGCACTGTAGACACAGCCGTCCAACACGATGGCGATGGCGTGGTTGATGTTCTGTTTGGTCAGCTGAGCCCAGCGACGTGAGCCGTCGTTGTTCATGCTCATGCTTACACAGGGTTTACCGAAGTTGTCGAAACCGTCGGAAGCGGAAACTACCACGTCACCTTCGAGGGGTGCGCGTCCGTTACGCTCTGTCACCTTGATGGCATAGAGCTCGAACACCTGGCCCGACTTGTCGAACTCGGCACCCTTCACACCCCATTTGAGGCTGAGCTCACGAGGCAGAGCGCTCTTAGCCTCCTGTGAGGAGATCAGTCGGTTCACCTCGGCTGTGTCGGTGTAGTGAGCATAACCCACCACGCAACCATAGCTAGAGTTGTTGAGCTGAAGGATAGAGAGCAACGGGTGTTCCTTCTTGGCCTGTTCCAGCGAGACGGTCTGCGTGGCGGCAGCGTTCTGGTTCTTCAGAGCGGCAGCCAAACTGTCGGCAGCGTTCACAGTAGCGGCCACGCTATCAGCGGGAGCTGCGACGGCAGCAGAGTCTTCCACTGCTTCAGCCTCAGCGGGTTTCTCACCTTGAGCCACGAGGCGCAGTTTCTGGTCGAGGTCCATCATATAGGGAACCACGTCCTTCGAGTCGAAGGTCTCCCAGAACTCGAGGTTGGCAGAACCCTGGAGCAACTTTCTCACACGTTCAGGCTCCTTGATACCCGGCAACTCCACCATGATACGTCCCATGCCACCATCCAGAGCCTGGATGTTGGGCTGAGCCACACCGAAGCGGTCGATACGCGTACGCAATACGTTGAATGAGTTGTCTACGGCAGCCTTCACCTCAGAGCGGAGCACTTTCTCAACTTCAGCGTCGGAGCTCTTCGTGTTCACTTTGTCTTTCAACTGTTGTGTGGCGAAGATTTCGGCGAGCTTGCCTTCGGGTGCCAACTTGTGGTATTCCGATACGAATAGAGTGATAAAGTCGCTCTGGCTGGTAACCTGAAGTTTGGCGGCGTTAGCCACGGCCTGATTGAAAGCCTCGTCGGTCTTGTGGTCGGCCAGCATCTTCACTACATCCGGAACGGAAACTTCCAGGATGACGTTCATACCGCCTTTCAAGTCCAAGCCCAAACCGATTTCCATCTCGCGACATTGTTTCAGCGTGTACACGCCCAGATAGACTTTCTCGTTCTGCATAGAATCGATGTAGTGTGTCGCTCCCTTCGGGTCTTGCTCCGCCTTACTCATGTAGTGGCGGGTAACAAAAGAGAAGGAGAGGTAGAACACACAGACTATCGTGAGTAGTACCGCAATAACCTTGATGAATCCTTTGTTTTGCATGTTACTTTGTTATTTGTTTTATTTAATTTATTTGTATTCTAGTTTACAAGGTTGCAAATATAATTCTTTTTTCTTTATGTGCCGTTTTATAGGTTCTATTTTTGCAAAAAGGGGCGGAAAAGTAGGGTCAATGTACCCTTTTAGGGTAGATATAGCACCAAATCGGGTAGTGGTCGGAGTCTATTATGGACACATCCACCGTGCATCGACTGGTCTTCAGGTCGGGGCTGACAAGGATGTGGTCGATGCGGAACAGGAAATAGTTCTTGTGGTAGGAGATGCCCAAGCCTTGGCCCGACTGGGTGAAGGCATCGGTCAAACGCCCGGAGATGACCCGGTGGGCATAGGAGATGGCGGAGGTGTTGAAGTCGCCGCAGACCACCAGGTTGTGTGCGCCCTGCCGTTCTACAAGCCGGGCGATGGTGTCGGCCTGCACGGCGCGCAGGGGGACCGTCTCCTGCAATTTGTGTATCAGTTTACGCGAGTCTACCTTCACCCGCTCGGTCTCGGGTTCTTCGATAATCTTCTGATAGGAGCTACGGTCGCTGGTCGTCAGCCGGTTCGACTCCAGATGGTTGTTGATGACCGTGAGGGTGTCCTTCCCCACCTTTATCTTGTAGACGATGCTGCCGTTGGCTCGGCTCGGATAGTCCACCGGTGTGGCGGAGATTATGGGGTAGCGCGAGTAGCACCCCAACCCGTTGAGTCCACCGGCGATGCGGTGGAAGTGGCTGTATTTATAGTCCTTCAGGGCTTCGTCTATCTGTTTCTTCTTCAGGTTGGCGCCGGTGATGTACTCCTGCAGACAGATGATGTCGGCATTACTCTTCTGCAGATAGGCCAGCACGGGGTTGGGTTCTTCCTCGGTGTGGGGCTTATTGTCGTCGAAGGCCATCACGTTGTACGACAGTATCTTCAGATGCTCCTCGGGCAGGTCGCCCTGCACCAGGTTGAGCGGACAGGTGGTCCACACGGCATGGGCGCAACAGAGCATGCCCACGATGGAGATTAGGGTCAACTTCCGGCCAAACAACAGCCAGAAGAGGATGAACAGCAGGTTCACCCCCAAGGCAATGGGGAATGCCAGCCCGCAACACGAGAGGGCGGGATGCATCTGCGGGTTGATGTAGGGGCAATAGGCGCAGAACAGCATGGCGAGCACACACAGTATGTTCACCACCACCACGAGGGACTTTATGATATTCCGTACGATTCTCATAGTTTAACTCCTTTTGCTTGCATCGAACAGACTCTTCTTCTCCTCGTCGGTCAGACTACTGTAGCCGGACTGTTTCAGCTTATCGAGTATGCGGTCTATCTCTTCGGTCCGCGTGGAAGATTGTGAAGTGTTTCTGTTCGTGCTGTTTTCCTTGAAATGATAGGTCACTTTCATCTTCGGCTTGCGCGAGCGTGGTTTGCCCAGGGCGACGAAGCAATCGACCATGACATCGATGACGCGGTTGATCCAAGCGGTGATGTCGTGTCCCTTGCGCAGGGCCACGGCGAACCACCATCCGCTGAGTGCACCGCCGAGGTGAGCTATGTGTCCGCCGGCATTGCTGGAGGTCATGAGCAGCAGGTCCATCGCTACCATGACGATGGCCAGATACTTCAGCCGTATCTCCCCGAAGAGGAACAGGCGCACGCGGAACTCAGGCTCGCGCACGGCCGTAGCCACGGTGATGGCTAGCACCGAAGCCGAAGCGCCCAACAGATGAGCCACCTGCACAGTGCCGCTGAAGTAGGGGAAGATGTTGTAGAAGAGCATGTAGAGCGCTCCGCCACACAGTCCACCGAAGAAATAGAGGCCACAGAAGTGGCGCTCCGAGAAGAGGTAGAGGAAGAGGCGGCCAAACCAGTAGAGCCACAGCATGTTGAAGAGCAGATGGAGCACATCGGCGTGCATAAACATGTAGGTGATGATGCTCCAGGGTTGGCGCAGGAAACTGACAGGCCAGGCAGGCAGCTCGAGCCATCGCTGCACGGCGCTGCCGTCGACGTTGAACAGCGTCAGCACGACCACCACCAGCCACACGAGCAGAAACAGCGCCACATTCACATAGATGAAGCGCTGCGGCATCTGCGCTTCAGCGAAGCGCTGCCTCAGCCGACTAATAACGCCACCCTGTGTTCCCATACTTTTTACGCCAATACATTATTATAAGGAAAGCGAAGAGCATTCCACCCAAGTGGGCGAAGTGCGCTATGCCGTCCCCCTTCTGCCACACTCCGAGGAGCAGTTCTATTCCTATATATATAAGTACGAAATATTTCGCCTTCATAGGCAGCAGGAAGTAGATGTAGACAGGTTGGTTGGGGAAGGTCATGCCGTAAGCCAACAAGATGGCATAGACAGCGCCCGAGGCACCGACGGTGGTCATCAGGTTGAGGTACTGGCTCATAGGGATGCTGTAGGCGCCCATGTTCACAAACTGATAGTTGGACAGCACCGTCTCGTACTGGATGAACTGCACCACCTCCTGCGTCAATCCGGCACCCAGGCCGCAGGCCACGTAGAAGAAGAGGTAACGGCGCGGGCCCCACACCTGCTCAAACACCTGGCCAAACATCCACACGGCGAACATGTTGAAGAAAAGATGTTCGAACCCGCCGTGCATAAACATGTAGGTGAACAACTGGTAGAGCTTGAAGTCGGACGCCATGAAGAAGTGCAGACCCAACCACTCGGTCAAGTCAATGCCCATACGCCCGCCCGCCAAGGTGGCGAGGAAGACGATGACGTTGATGATGATGATATGTTTGGTAACAGGAGGTACGCTCATAATCCTAAATTTAGACCGCAAAATTACGAATATTTTCTGTTATAGGGTACCATTAGGCCTCTTCTTAGAGTTTTTTACGTCCTTTGGATGAATTTTTCTCCCAGAATATTTGTACTGTGGATTGTTATGCATATTTTTGTGAACTAAAATCTGGGACTTATATTATTAAACTCAATATTTTACTAATTCTTTACGTTATGAATAAGGCAGATCTCATTAACGCAATGACTGAAGAGTCAGGCTTGAGCAAAGCTGATTGCAAGAAGGCTCTGGACGCTTTCGTAAGCACAGTTTCTAAAGCTCTTAAAGAGGGTGACAAAGTTTCCCTCATTGGTTTCGGAACATTCTCTGTAGCAGAGAGAGGCGAAAGAACAGGTGTGAACCCTGCAACAAAGGCCACTATCACTATCCCTGCTAAGAAAGTAGCCAAGTTCAAAGCTGGCGCAGAGTTGGCTGACGCTATCAAATAAGATCTTAGAAAGAGATACTCGACGGAAAGAGATATTCATTCGAATATCTCTTTTTTCGTATATATGCCATATTTTACCTAATTTTGCGCACAAAATCAAGCAAGTAGATAGTATGAAGATAGAACAGAAGATTACCGACTCGGTGATTCAAGGCATCCAGGCGCTCTACGGACAGACAGTGGCTGCCTCACAGATACAGTTACAGAAGACTAAGAAAGAGTTCGAGGGACACCTCACACTGGTGGTGTTCCCCTTCTTGCGCATCTCGCGCAAGTCGCCCGAACAGACTGCACAGGAGATAGGCGACTACCTAAAGGCCAACGAGCCGGCGGTGGCAGCCTTCAACGTCATCAAGGGGTTCCTCAACCTCACCATCTCCGCGGACTGCTGGGTGGATATGCTCAACGACATACAGGCCGACCCAGCCTACGGCATACAGCAGGCGACGGACGCCTCGCCGCTGGTGATGATCGAATACTCTTCGCCCAACACCAACAAGCCGCTGCACCTGGGTCACGTGCGCAACAA
>CAYZVH010000107.1:0-10695 GCA_964481755.1 uncultured Bacteroides sp.
CTACGGCAGCTGCGTGAGCAGCAACAGGTAGCTGTAGGCGCCGGTCTTCTTGCGGAGGAACTGCATGGCGCGCTTCTTCTGGGTCTTCACGGTCTCGGTGGAGATGTGGAGGGCCTCGGCTATCTCCTCGTTCTTGCGGCCTTTCATATAAAGGAGGAAGACCTCGCGGCAACGGTCGGGCAACTGGTCCACTAGCTGGAAGAGTTGGCGGTAGAGCTCTTCCTCGAAGAAGTCGTCTTCCTCGGGGAGATGGACAGGCTCTTCGTCCTGCACACGTTGGGCGTAGTTCTGCTCCACCTCTTTATGCTTCAGATAGTTGAGCGAGGCGTTCTTCACGGAGTTGTAGAGATAGGACTGGAAAGAGGCCAGGGAGAAGAAGGTCATGTGGTTCTCCCAGATGGTGGAGAAGAGGTCCTGCACGAGGTCCTCGGCAGGCTCCTGGGCGCCTGTCCATTGCATGGCGTAGCAGACCAAGGCGCGGTAGTAGCGCTTGTAGAGGGTGTGGAATGCCTCCACCTCTTGCCTGTTCAGTTGTTCTATGGATACGTCTCCCTTCACCATCGACTTCTCTCTTTGGGGGCAAAGATAGGAAGTTTTCAGCTACAAGTCAACTTTTCTAGTAAACCTAACTAGCAAAATAAATCTTCCTAGTCAGGAAAAAATATTTCTCTAGTTAGGAAAATAATCGCGCGGCTTGTACCTCACTTCGAAGGTTGGGTTGTCTTTATAACATATAGCGGAACTATTTCGAATATGGAACAGTACATCAAAGACCTTATCTATCTGAAGTTGACCCAAGGACTCACACCGCAGGAACAGCAGGTGCTGGACCAGTGGGTGCGTCAGTCGGCTGCCCACCAAGCCTTCTACGACCGCCTCATGGGCGACACCCGCTTTGTGGAACGCTACGAGCAATACAGCCGCATCGACGACGAGGCGGCTTTCCGTCAGTTCAGCCAACGGCACGGACTCACACCCCAGCGCCACCACGTCAATCTTTGGAAGTACGCCGCCATCCTTCTATTGCCGCTACTCATCGCAGGGGGCATATGGATCTACTACTCCACAAACCACACCAGCGTGCCCGACGAAGTGGCGCAACTGATGCTCCAGTCGGAGCAGTGCGGCAAGAGCCAGGCTACACTCATCACCGAGCAGGGCGAAGAAATCGTGTTGCAGAAGCAACATCAGAAGGTGGAATACACCATGAAAGCCGAGCCCGCAAAGGCCACCGCAGACTCCCTGCCCCACCACACCGCACAAGCCAATCCGGTGCAGACACTGAAGACACATGCCGACAGCGAGTTTTGGATCACGCTGGAGGACGGCACCTCTGTACACCTTAATTACGACACACGCCTGACCTTCCCGGTGCATTTCAGCAGCGGACAGCGTGTGGTGTATCTGGAGGGCGAGGCTTACTTCATCGTGAAGAAGGAGAAGGACCGTCCGTTCCGCGTGCTCACCCCGCACGGTGCGGTGAAGGAGTACGGCACGTCGTTCAACGTGAACTCCTTTAGCGGCGATTGCACGAAAGTGGTGCTGGTGGAGGGTTCCATCGGCGTCACCCCACGGGAGGGAGGCGAACAGATGATGAAGCCGGGGCAGTTGGCGGTGATGAGCGACTCGTCGCCCGTGGCCACCATCGAGCAGGTGAACGTAGACTCCTACGTGGCTTGGAACAAGGGACGTTTCGTGTTCGAGGAGTGTTCGCTCAAGGAACTGATGCAAGTGGTCGCCAACTGGTACGGCGTGGGACTCGACTTCCGCTGCGAGGAGTGCGGCGAGACGCGCTTCACAGGCGACATGGACCGCTACGGCTCGCTGGCCTCCGTGTTGCAGGCCATCAGCAAGGCCACCTCGCTACACATGGAATTGAAAAACAATACTATAATAGTAACAAGTGTAATTAACTAAAAACAAACAAGAACAATGCGAAGAGAGAAAAGTAGACAGCTGGTATTTGCCCTCTGCCTGTCCCTTTGGCTATTCGTCCCCGTGGGGATGGAGTCGATGGCGGCACAGCCAAGTACCATGCGAGTGACA
This sequence comes from uncultured Bacteroides sp., assembly GCA_964481755.1. Taxonomy (GTDB): domain Bacteria; phylum Bacteroidota; class Bacteroidia; order Bacteroidales; family Bacteroidaceae; genus Phocaeicola_A. The sequence goes on from CAYZVH010000107.1 coordinate 2,047, forward strand.
CTGAATCTCCGGTCGGTGACGGTCAAAGAGTTTTTCGACAACGTGAAGTCACAGACAGGAATGAGTTTTATGTACAGTGTGGAGCAGGTGAAGAATATGGGAGCCATATCCGTCAGCTGCAAGAACCGCCCCGTGACGTCGGTACTCGACGAGGTGCTGGGCGCGGGCTCCTACTCGTACAGCGAAGGGAGTAACATCATCACCCTCAACCGCGCGCAGCAACCCAAGAACGGGAAGCGGACGCTCTCAGGAGTGGTGAAGGACGAGGACGGAATGCCCCTGCCGGGTGTGGCCGTCTTCATGAAGGACAACCAGGCGGTGCACACCGTGACCGACATCGACGGTAACTACACGTTGGAGTTGCCCAAAGAGGGCGGCATAGTCACCTTCTCGTACATCGGTATGAAGCGCCTCACCTACGTGGTGAAGGCCGGCGACCGCAACCTGACCTACAACGCGAAGCTGGAGAGCGACACCAAGATAGAAGAGGTGGTGGTGACAGGTATCTATACCCGTAGCAAAGAGAGCTTCACCGGTTCGGCCTCCACTTACACAAAGAAGGAGTTGCAGAAGGTGGGTACCACCAACGTGCTGCAGGCACTGAAGACCGTGGACCCTGCCTTCGCCGTGCTCGACGATACGGAGTATGGTTCGGACCCGAACCACCTGCCCAACATCAACATCCGCGGTAAGAGCAGTATGCTGGGTACACGCGACGAGTTGGAGAACGACCCCAACCAGCCGCTCTTCGTTCTCGACGGCTTCGAGTCTACCCTGTCAGCCATCAACGACCTCGACATCAACCGCATCGAGAGCATCACCATTCTGAAGGATGCTGCCTCCACGGCCATCTATGGTTCCAAGGCAGCCAACGGCGTGGTGGTAGTGGAGACCGTGAAGCCCAAGGCAGGCAAGCTGCAGGTGAGCTACAACGGCAACTTCAACGTGACCATGCCCGACCTCTCGAGCTACGACCTGATGGACGCTGCCGAGAAGCTGGAGTTTGAGCGTCTGGCAGGCCGCTACGACGTAAGCATCGTGGAGACTCCGAACCGCACCAGCAAAGAGATAGAGCTGACGGAGATGTACTACGACCGCCAGCGCACCATCGCCGAGGGTGTGGACACCGACTGGCTGGCACAGCCCGTGCGTGTGGGCCTCAACCAGAAGCACTCACTCTACGTGATGGGTGGCGAGGAGCATTTCATGTTCGGCATCGGCGGTGCCTACAACGGCGTGACCGGAGCCATGAAAGGTTCCGACAGAGAGGTGCTGAGCGGCAACATCGACCTCATCTACCGCATCAAGAAGTTCCAGTTCAGCAACAAGTTCTCCATCAGCAGCGCCGACTATAGCAACCCCGTGGTAGCCTTCAGCACATGGGCAGAGGCAAACCCCTTCTATAAGATGCGCAACAGCGACGGCACCATCCCGCAGTGGCTCGAGTACAGCGACGAGTTCGTGCAGGCCAACCCGCTGTGGGACTCTAGCCTCAACAGCTACAACAAGGGCGAGAGCGTCACTTGGAACAACTCCTTCATGGCCGAGTGGAGCCCCACGGCCGAGTGGAAGGTACGAGGCAAGTTCGGCATCGTCTACACACTCGATGATACAAGCAAGTTCACCTCGCCCGAGAGCAGCTCGCAGGTGCTCAGCAAAGAGGCCCTGAAACGAGGCGAGTACAAGACCACCGAGACCCGCACGAAAACGTACGAGGGCGAGCTGACAGCCACCTGGGCCAAGCTCTTCAACGAGAAGCACCGCATCAACCTAGTGGTCGGCGGCAACGTCTATAGTTCAGAGTCCACCTACAGTGGTTTCACGGCAGAGGGATTCCCCTCGGGCGACTTCACGCTGCCTTCATTCGCCGGCGGTTACCCCGATGGTTCCACACCTACCTACGAGGAGAGCATCTCCCGCTCGCTGAACGGATTCCTCAACATGGGATACTCCTTCGACGACCGCTACCTGATGGACATCAGTTTGCGCGAGAACGGATCCTCGGTGTTCGGCAGCAGCAACAAGTATAGCACCACCTGGTCCGTCGGTCTGGGATGGAACCTCCACCGCGAGAAGTTCGTCATGGAGAAGTTGCCCTTCATCAGCTACTTCAAGCTCCGTGCCTCCATCGGTAACCCGGGTAACCAAAACTTCGACTCTGGCCGCACGTTGCTTACCTACGCACTAAAGTCGGGCATGCTCAACTACTTTGGTATCGGTGCACTGCCCGACCAAGTCGGCAACGCCCTGCTGAAGTGGCAGATCACCCAGGACAAGAACATCGGTTTCGACCTCTCGCTGTTCGACAACCGCTTCTCACTCACACTCGACTACTACCACAAGGTGACCGACCCCTTGCTGATTGGCATCACGATGCCGCTCTCCTCGGGTACCACGGATTATTACACCAATGCCGGTGAGCAGACCTCACAGGGTCTCAACTTCTCAGCCGTGTACCACATCCTGCGCGACTACGACAACCGATTGCTGTGGTCTGTCCGCGCCACGGGACGCACCCAGAGCATCCGCATCGACAAGATCGGCGACAGCCTGAGCTCGTTCAACAACAGCGGCCGCGGCACCCACACGCAACGCTACTACGACGGTTCCGACCCGGACGACATCTGGGTGGTACGCTCGGCAGGCATCGACCCCGCCACCGGTAAGGAGCTCTTCTACACCAAGGACGACGGCTACACCTACGACTACTCCTACGACAATGAGGTGAAGGTGGGCAACACCCGCCCCGACATCGAAGGTGTGCTGGGCACATCGTTCACTTGGAAAGGCCTCAGTCTCAGCCTCAACTTCCGCTATCAGCTGGGAGCCGACGTACTCAACGAGGCCGTGCTCAACAAGGTGGAGAATGTCAACCTCTACTACAACCAAGACCGCCGCGCCCTCTATCAACGTTGGCAGAAGGCTGGCGACTTGGTACAGTTCAAGGACATCCGCGACAGCAACAGCTCGCCCATCACATCCCGTTTCGTACAGCGGGAGAATGTCCTCTCACTGGAGTCCGCTCAGGTGGAGTATGAGTTTATCGACGGCTGGATACGCGACCTGGGACTGAGCAGCATGAAGGCTTTCGTCTCCATTCGCGACGCCTTCCGCTGGTCCACCGTCCGCACCGAGCGCGGTACGGAGTATCCGTACGCACGCACCTTGGAGGCGGGATTGTCTATTAACTTCTAAAAAACACTGAATCGATGAGAAAGAAAATATACATAGCTTTAGCTGCCCTGACGATGTGTCTGTCGTCGTGTGACAGTTTTCTCGAAGTGACCCCGAGCGACAAGCAGACCGCCGAGCAGCTCTACAGCTCCAAGTCGGGCTACTACACAGCGCTCAACGGCATCTACGACGGGCTCGCCTCCACCGCGCTCTACGGACAGGAGATGACTTGGGGAACCGTAGACGTGTTGGCCAAGCGTTACGCCGCCCCTACGGGAAACACTGCCTATCAGGACATCATCAACAACTCGCTGTCGACAGCCAGCGCAGCCCCCTTCTTTTCCGCCATCTGGGAAAACGCCTACGAGCTGATACTGGCCTCCAACCTGCTGATGGACCAGATTGACAAACGCGACGCCACCATCCTGCCCGACGAGGAGGCACAGCTGATGAAAGGCGAGCTCTTCGCCATCCGCGCGTTCCTCCACCTGGATATGCTCCGCCTGTTCGGCCCCGTGATGTACACCGACCCCACGGCGCTCTCCATCCCCTACAACGAGTCAGCGCAAGTGTCCGCACTGGACCTGCTGCCGGCCAACGAGGTGATAGAGAAAATCATCCGCGACCTCGACGAGGCCGAGACACTTCTCAGCACCACCGACCCTGTCATCACCGAGGGCCCGTTGGCTTCGGAGGGTAGCGACACGGACAATGTGCAGCTGCGCTACCGCCAGTATCGCTTCAACTACTACACCGTCATTGCCCTGAAGGCCCGCGCCTACATCTGGGCCAACGACAACGCCAACGCGCTGGCACAGGCCAAGCGGTTGATAGAGGACGACAAAGTGCAGAGCTACTTCCCTGCCGTAGACCCCAACTCACTGTTGGCCAACAGCAGCAACCCCGACCGTGTGTTCTCCTCGGAAGTGCTCACCGGCATCTACATGAAGACGCGCGACAATGTCTACTCGAACCACTTCTCGCCGGACGCGTCGAACTACAACCGTCTGCAGCCCTATTCGCTCTACGTACTTGGTAACATGTTCACCATTCCTCTGTTCAGCATCACAGAGACCAGCAGCGACTACCGCTTCCAGTCACAGTGGGAGGCATCGAGCGCAGCCGGCAGCCAGGGCTACATATTCACCAAGTATAAGTCCATAGACCAGCCCGACCCCAACGACGAGGACTCGGAGTACTTCTATGCCAAGATGATTCCTCTGGTGCGTCTGCAGGAGATGTACTACATAGCCTCCGCTTGCGAGGAGGACCCCACCAACCAAGTGAAATGGTTCGACGCGGCTCGTGCACGCAGAGGTTGCTCACCCAGCATGTATGTCAGCTACTACTGGGCATACGGCTATGGACGCTTCTTCCTGATGAACGAGTTTTTGCGTGAGTTCTATGGCGAGGGACAGTCCTACTACTTCTTCAAGCGTCTGCCGGTCATCACAGGATACGAGCCGGGGATGGTAGCCTATTACTTCAACGGCTCGGCACAGGCCAACACCACGGTAGCTACCCCGCCGTTGCCCGAAGACGAAATGAAATAACCCCTAAAAAAGAACAAAGATGAAACTTAAGAATACATTCTATCTCTTGCTGATGGCCCTTGCGGTGGGCGCATGCAGCAAGGATGACATCCACACATTTGACCTGGAGGACAGTGGCATCTATTTCCAGTATGGCGGACAGACCCGGCTCTACGAGAACATCGACGCCTACGAAGACTCGCTGAGCTACTCCTTCAGCACCGCCCGCGAGGACTTGACCGACACCATCCTCTACACCCGCGTACGCACCATGGGCAAGGTGCGCGACTACGACCGCGCCTTCAGCGTCAGTGTCGACGCGGAGGGCACCACCGCCGTGGAAGGTGTGCACTACACGATAGACTACAGCCAAGCAGTGATTCCCGCCGGCGAGAGCGAGATGAACTTTCCCGTGAAATTTCTGCGCGCCGCGGACCTGATGGACAAGCGCGTGACGCTCACCCTGCGGCTCAACGACAACGAGAACTTCAAGGTCTACTTCGACGAGCAGAAGAACACCAACATCTACAACGCCACCGGCTCGCAGATACAGGCCAGCACGTTCAGGTTCATTGTCAGCGAGATCTACACCAAACCTGGCTATTGGGACTACATGGACCAGCTAGGCGCGTGGTCTGTCACCAAGATGCGACTCATCAACAAGATGTTCGATGTGCCCATCGAGGACTGGAACCGTGGCGGATACTCCGACAGCAAGGTGCAGAGCGGATACGCCGTGCCCTGGGCCTTCAAGTTGCGCAAGTATCTGCAGGAAGCTGCCGACAGCGGCAACCCCGTGAAGGACGACGATGGCTCGTACATGCAGCTCGGCACAGGCTACGAAGTGGATTACAGTGCTTACTTATAACAAAGGAGGATAATGATTATGAGAAAAAACATGATATGGAAAAGCCTTTGCCTCATACCGCTCTTCTTGACCGGTTGCATCGACGACAAGGGCAACTATGACTATAACGAGGTGGCCGAGCTGACCATCTCCAACGTGCCCGAGCTGATTGAGGTGTTGGGCTACGTGGAGCGCATACAGGTGTCGCCCAAGATTGTCTCCTCACTGGAGGGTGAGATAAAAGCCGGCGACCCCAACTTCACAGTGCAGTATCGCCTGGGCTACAAAGGCATGGGCTCGCTGGGCGGATATGACTACGAGAACTCCAAGAGCATCGCCTTCGTGGACGTGACACCCGAGAGCGGCTTCGACCTGGACATCCCCGCCAACTACCTGCCCGAGTCGTACGTCTGCTGGATGACGGTGACGGACAACCGCACGAACGTGACCACCTCCAAGCAGTTCTACATCAACGTGAGCTCCACCACCTCCGAGGGTTGGCTGGTGCTCTGCAACGAGGGCAGTGAGGAGCGTGCCCGCGTGGACATGATCTCGCAACTCACCTCCACCCGCATCGAGGCCATCCACGACGTGGCCAATGGTATGCCCGAGACGCACCACGCCACCTGCATGAGCTTCGTGCCCAAGCAGAGTAATCCGGGCGACGTCATCACAGTGTTCACGCACGAGAAGGACTACGAGCTCGACCAGGAAACCCTTGAGTCGGACGACTCCAAGGACTTCAATCTGAACAACTTCTCCATCGAGCCGGGCGAGACGCTCTTCAAGGAGTACACCTTCGCTGCCTCGTCCTACTCGTGGCTGATGAAGTACCGCTTCGGCTTTGCCGAGTCGGGCAACGCCTACTGTCTGGTGGGCGGTAGCGCCGGCGAGGCATACGGTCTGCCCATCAACACCAGCGAGCCGGGCATGGACGTGGAGTTCCGTGTGGCTCCCTACTGCGGCTACAGTTGGGTACGCCCATGGTCGGGTTCCTACGCCGCCAACGTGCTCTTCTACGACATCGACAACAAGCGGTTCGTCTACTTCAACGGCGGTTCGAACTTCTACAGCGAGTACCTCTGCATGTTCCCCATCGACGACCCCGAGGGTGCCCTCTTCTCCTACACCACCGGCAAGGAGATGGTCTACATGGAAGGCACGAGCCGCAACGGACTGGTGTGTGCCATCCTGCAGGATGCCGCCGGCAACCGCTCGCTCTATGGCATCAACATGGCTGGCACCAAACCTGCGCAGGAAATCTACATCGACAAGGTGGAAGCACCTGACTTCGACAAAGCCACCTCGTTCGCTTTCTACAGCAAAGGCCCGCTCATGTACTATGCCGTGGGCAACAAGGTCTACCAGTACAACTACGCCACCAAGGCCTACCGCCAGGTGACGGAAGTGGCTCTGGGCGCCAACGAGGAGATTACGCAGATCAAGTTCAACCTCTTCCGTACGGCTGTCTACAGCTCGCTCAACAAGTATGGCAGCGACGAGTTCATGAACAAGCAGTATCAGCTCATCGTCTCGTCGTACGACAACACCGCCTCGGGCACGGACAACGGTAAGGTATCGTTCTACAACATCGCGCAGGACGGACTGGACTACACCGTCAGCAAGGACACCGAGTACACCGGCTTTGCCAAGATTGTGGACGTAGTCTATCGCGAACGTACCAACTAATCAGAAACATCAATAACCACAAAAACAGATGAAATTAAACACATTACTCAACGGAAGCATGGCGGTCGCACTATTGACCGCCTGTGCTCCCCAACTGCCTAAGGACAGTTACCTCATCGAGGGCACCATCAATGGCATGGAAGGTCAGGAGATCTACCTCTCCTACTCAACCAACTCCGCCTACGTACGCGACACAGCCGTCATCACCAACGGCACCTTCAAGTTCGAGGGTAAGCAGGACATCCCCGCCCGCCACGCAGGACTCTTCATGGGCGACGAGCGCGACTGGATGAGCCCCTACCGCTGCGAGTTCTACATGGAGCCGGCTCACATGACCATCGCCATCGACACCGCCTCGTTCTGCACTCCGGTCATCACAGGCTCCGTCACCCAGGCCGAGTACGACTCCATTGGTATCGGCCCGCTATCGAACCAAATGATGGACATCTACAAGCTGGCACAGCAAGAGACCGACAAGGCTAAGCGCGACTCCCTGCAAGCCCTCACCGAACCCCTGCGCGAGCAGTACCGTAAGTTGGTTGGCGACTTCATCACCACCCACCACGACTCGTTCCTGTTGCCGGGCTTCCTGAGAGACCGGATGGGCCAGATGTCCTACGACGAGATGAAGGCCGCATACGACAACCTCTCCGACCGTGTGAAGCAGTATGGCGACCTGAAGGAGTTCGTGAAGGAAATGTCCGCTCAAGAGCGCATCTTGCCGGGCAAGCCAGCTCCTGACATCTGCAAGGAAGACGTGAATGGAGACACCGTGAGCATCTCATCGCTGAAAGGCAAATACGTGTTGCTGGACTTCTGGGCCAGCTGGTGCAAGCCTTGCCGCGCAAGTTTCCCGCATGTGAAGGCTCTCTACGAGAAGTATCACGCCAAAGGTTTCGAAGTGTTCTGCGTGGCGGACAACGACAGTCAGACCGACGCTTGGAAGAAAGCCATCGAGGACGATGGTGTGGAGAAGTTCTACCACGTGCTGCGTGGCTTGAAGGCCGACCCCAACAACCCGCGTGGCTACGACCGCACCGACGACGTGAGCGACAAGTACGCCGTTCACTACCTGCCTACCAAGTTCCTCATCGACAAGGACGGCAACATGGTGGGTAAGTTCGAGGACGAAGAGCTGGATGCCAAACTGAAGGAGATCTTCGGCGAGTAATCCCCTCCCTTTAACCTGAACCTTACGACTACTTGAGAATATTCTCTCTCTTAATATCCCGGGCGGTGGATGGCTGCAATCGCAGGCCGTTCACCGCCCGCTTCTTATCCATCCCCGCGAGGGTTAATCGACGAGAAAACGTACTTAACAAAGATTCCTCTCCACAAAATTGTGCCGAAAAGTGACCTGTAAAGGCAAAAGGACTGCCTCTCAGGTCACTTTTCGGCACAATTCTC